>CAZHHW010000001.1:0-27015 GCA_964532385.1 uncultured Gammaproteobacteria bacterium
TATATTTTCATTTTCGGAACACTGATTACAGTTAGGCTTTACCCCGCCTTCCTGGTTCCCACGAAAAGAATTAAAAAAGGGCATCGGGGATCAAGTGGTTCCCGTCTAGGGCGATTACCTCTATGGTGCCTGGAACTAAATGCGTACTATGGGTTAATCAATCATGGGAATGATTGCTGGCTTTGCCGGTCATCCCGCTTAGGGGATGGTCATGGAAGAAAACATCTGAAAATTTTGTTGCCGCTGTTTTCCGCAAAATTCCCGCAATTGAGTCATTACCTTTGCTGGTCATGCGCGCTGCCGCGTGTCCTTCGTTTATGGAGTGCACTTGTTAAGGAGATGGAAAACATGAAGATCAAAAAACTGTTTCATTTTATTTTTATCTGGACATCTTTATGTCTGGCGCTGGCGAGTAGCTCCGTACATGCGGAATTCGGGCAACCGGCCACGGCAGCCAACGCCGCGGATGGAATTCTGGTGCAGTTCCGGCCTTCGGTCTCCAGTAAGAGTCAGCAAAATGTTTTGAATGCCGCGGGCGTCAAGCCTGTTGCAACGCTGCGCGGAACCAACGGCCGCTTGACCCACGTGCACGTCGCTGCGGGACGCACCCTCGAGCAAACGCTCGCGGCGTTGGCACGCAACCCGAATGTGGAGTTTGCCGAGCCCAACTATCTTTTAGCGATTGCTGTGGTTCCCAACGATCCCCTGTTTCCGCAGTTGTGGGGGATGCACAATACCGGGCAGACCGGAGGCGTGGCGGACGCGGATATCGATGCGCCGGAAGCATGGGATCTGCAGACCGGCAATAATGTCGTCATCGCCGTGGTGGATACCGGTGTTGACTACAATCATGCGGATCTGCGCAACAACATCTGGTCCAACACGCGCGAAATTTCCAATAACGGCATCGACGACGACGGCAATGGTTTTGTCGACGACGTGCGCGGCTGGGATTTTGTCAACAACGACAACAACCCGATGGACGATAACCGCCACGGCACGCATGTCGCGGGCACGATTGCCGCGCAGGGTAACAATGCGGGAGGCGTGACTGGTGTGAACTGGAGCGCACGCGTGATGCCGGTAAAATTTTCCAATGCCGCCGGTGTCGGCACCACGGCAGCGGCGATCAATGCCATTAATTACGCGGTGCGCAACGGTGCCAAGGTCATCAATGCCAGTTGGGGCGGCGGCGGATTCAGTCAAGCCCTGTTCAATGCCATCAATGCGGCAAACAATGCGGGTGTGCTGTTCGTGGCCGCGGCGGGAAACAATGGCACGAATAACGATGTGGTCGCCGCTTATCCGGCCAACTACAACTTGCCGAATATTATTTCGGTGGCGGCCAGCGACAGCGCCGATGTGCGCGCAGGCTTTTCAAACTTCGGTCCTGCGACCGTCGATCTCGCTGCACCGGGTGTTGCAATTCGCAGCACGGTGCCGACCGCGATCATCGCCCTGGGTTATGCCTCGCTGAGCGGCACCTCGATGGCCGCGCCGCATGTCGCCGGCGTGGCGGGATTGGTGCTGGCGCAAAATTCCACATTGACGGTCACCCAGCTCAAGTCCGCGATTTTAAATAATGTTGATCGCCTCGGACCCTTGACCGGTGTTCTATTGACCGGCGGACGCCTCAATGCATTTAAAGCGGTGAGCAGTGTAACCGCAACGCCGCCGCCCACACCTGGCCCGTTGAGCATCACGCCGCAGACCGCCACGCTCGGTGTCGGTGGCGTGCAAGCGTTTACCGCCAGCGGCGGTGTCGCGCCTTATACCTGGTCGGTCAGCAATCCGGCGCTGGCCTCGATTACCGCTACGGGCGTGTTGACGGGCATCGCGCCCGGCACGCTCACGGTTTCCGCAACCGCCAGCAACGGCGTCACGGGTACCAGCGGAATCATCACGATCAGCGCCGTTCCACCACCGACCACCACCCTGACCGTGACACCGAGTGCCGCGAATGTGCTGATCGGCGGCACGCAGCAATTCACCGCCACGGGAGGGGTCGCACCTTATCTTTGGTGGGTGAACAACACCGCTGTTGCGAATATTGATTCCGCCAGCGGATTGCTGACGGGAATTGCGGCGGGACTTGTGATCGTCACGGCCGCGGACTCCAATGGGAAGACCGGCAGCAGCGGCCCCATCAGCATCAGCGCCACGCCGCCCGCTCCGCTGGTCATTACACCTGCTACGGCGGCGGTCGCCGTCGGTGCCAGCCGGTTATTCACGGCAAGCGGCGGCCGGACCCCTTATACCTGGGTGTCCAGTAATCCGGCGGCCGCGATTATTAACGCCACAACCGGAGTGCTCACGGGAGTTGCGGCCGGTGTCACCACCGTGACCGCCACCGATGCCACCGGCAATACCGGCACCAGCGGCACGATCACCATCAATGTGGGCGGTGGCATGGGTGGCGGGATGGGCGGTGGTGGAATGGGTGGAGGTATGTAAGCTCTTAGTTACTGCATGCATTACGATTGAAAAAAACTTAAGCGAATCCGCCGGGCTTTTGTTACGCCCGGCGGAAACCGCTACCTGGTTTCAAGCACCTCGCATTACCAAAACGATTTTCACTTGCCGTCACGTCTCGCAAGTTCTGCAGAATATTTTCCACAGTGTCTTCAGCGCCGAGTCATTTCTTAAGGGATGCTTGCTGCAAGTCGTCCTGCGTCACCGGCGCGCGCGAGTTCAGATTCATCTTGTCGCTGGAGAAGTGTCTGCTGGTGGTAGGAGCTAGTCGCCTGGTGTAAAGTGTCGGAGTTCCAATGGATGGAGCGGACTGGTTCTAAAAAATTTGCAATCTTGCAAGTCTGGCTTTATGGGCGCGACTTAATTTTCCTGTATGGACTTGGCGAGTTTTCAACCGCTTTTCGATTGGGTTTCCCAGCATCCTGCGTGGGCCGGCGTGATTACGATGCTAATCGCGGCGTGCGAATCGCTGATGATCGTCGGCATCGTTGTGCCCGGTATCGCCATGCTCTATGGCGTGGGCGCGCTGGTGGGTTTGGGTCTGCTGGATTTATGGCCGATCATTGGTTGGACTGCGGCTGGCGCCGTGCTCGGCGACGGCGTGAGTTACTGGATCGGCTGGCGCTATAAAGACCGGTTGCGCACGCTCTGGCCGATGAATAGATACCCCGATTTGATTCCACGCGGCGAAGCCTTCTTCAACCGGCACGGCGGCAAAAGCATTTTGTTCGGGCGCTTTGCCGGTCCCATGCGTGCCATTGTCCCTGCGGTTGCAGGCATTCTGCAGATGCCGCCGCTGCGTTTCTACGCGATCAATATCGCTTCAGCCATTGTGTGGGCGCCGGCCGCCATTTTGCCGGGAGTCGCGATCGGCGCTTCCATCGGCATCGCGGCTGAAATCGCATCGCGCATGGTCGTGCTCATTGTCATGTCGATCGTGGTGACCATGGTAGTGTTGTGGTTCGCCAAGCGGGTGTTTACATTTTTACATCCGCGCGCGGATGCGTTGCTGGAACGCATGGTGCGCTGGAGTCAGACGCATCGTTTTTTAGGTAAGCTGGTTTCCGCCGTGGTCGATCCCAACAAGCCCGAATCGCGCGGCTTGATGATTCTCGGAAGTTTGTTGATTGCGGCGATTTGGGCTTTTGCAACCGTCATTCGATCGCTGGCCGGTACCGGTTCGTTAATGAGCATCGACACCGCGGTTGCGAATTTCGTGCATGATCTGCGCACGCCGTGGACCGACGAATTGATGCGCCTGTTTGCCAGCATCAGCACGCCCTCGGTGATGGCGATTTTCACCCTGGCGGTGTTCGCCTGGATCGTGTGGGAACGCAATGCGCGCGCGGTCGCGCATTGGCTGGCCGCAACTGCGTTCGGCATCCTCATTCCGGTGATATTGCATGTGGTGCTGGCGCTGCCGTCGCTTGAATTCAGCGACGAACGCATCGTCGCCGAGGCGTTCCCGAGCATGACAATTACCTGGAGCGCGGTCATGTTCATGTTTTTTTCGGTAATGGTGTCGCGCGATTTACCGGCCGAATGGCGCTGGCTGCCGTATGCGGTGAGCGGCATGGTGTTGGGCGCGATCTGCTTAGCCTTGCTGTATCTCGAGTTGCAAGTGGTGTCCAACGTCCTGGGCGGGTTGGCATTGGGAATCGCCTGGGCCGCGGTACTTGGGATCGCGTACCGGCGCCATGCGGTCGCCGCGGTGTCCGCGCCGGTCTTGATTTCAATCGCCGTGGGAGTTATTGCCTTGGGCTTGGGCATGCCGGGAGTATGGATGACCGGCATGCAGACCGTGCAATTGCCCAGTCCCGAAGCCAAGCGCGAAGTGCCCGCCGTCGAATGGTGGACGCATGAATGGGCCTCGTTGCCGGTGTATCGCAGCGACTGGAAAGGTCTGCCCACGCAACCCATGACGGTGCAATGGGCGGGCGATTTGGCGACGCTTAAAAAACAATTGCTGAGTCAGGGCTGGCACGAACCGGTGCCGCTGACATTGAAAACATCGGTGTTGTGGATGGCGCCAAACCCTGACTTTACCGAGCTGCCGTTGCTGCCGCGCGTGCACGATGGGCGCCATTCATCGCTCGCGCTTGAGAAGGAAACCGCCAATCCCAGCCGCGTGCTGGTATTGCGACTGTGGTCGTCGGGGGTGCAGTTGAAAAATCCGGAGACGCCGCTGTGGGTGGGTAATGTGGTTAATCTGAATCTGATCCGGCGCTTTAATTTTTTTGTCTATCCGCGCACCGGTGCGGCATTCAATGAGCCGCTCGCGGTGCTCGAAGCCGACATCCACGGCATGTTGTATCAACGCATACCGCGCCACAGAGGAACGTTCACGCGCACGGCGGGGTGGAGCGGCGATGTGTTATTGATGCGCGAAAACCGCCAGCCGGGTGATCAGTCGGTTTCCAGTGTCTTGAGCACTTCGTCGAGACGCTCCAATCTCTGAATCGGGTCGTCCAGCAACAGGAAATATTGTTTTTGTTCCAGGCCGATCGGCAACAATTCCGTCAGTCGCGCGCCGACCCAGCTTGCGTCATCGAAGCACGGTGTGAGTTTCATGTACGGCTGACCCATGCGTTGCATGAGGCCCGCAAGCATTTCCGCCAAGGGGCGAAATTGCGCGGGCAAGCCGGCGCTGGCTTCATTGGCGAGGGTTTCAATCTGTGCAATCACCAGTTGATTGGGTTGCACGCTGCGGCGGTAAATGCGAAAACGTTTTTGCCCGCGCGCGGTAATGCCCAGCACGCCATCGGACAGGGTATGGAAGTAGTCGATATTGACTAATGTGCCCAGGTCGTACGTTATGGCGGCTTTGCCGGTTTCTGAGCCTTCCCGTATCAACGCGACGCCGAAGGGAGCGCTGTTGCGCAGACAGGCGCTGATCATGTCGAGATAACGCGGTTCAAAAATGCGCAGCGGCAACACCCCCCCAGGGAACAACACCGTGTTCAACGGAAACAGAGGAATCTGGAGTTCGCTCATCAAAGGTCCCGCTGTAATTACGCTCCGCGCAACGCGGTTAACAGTTTTTCATGAATTCCGCCGAACCCGCCGTTGCTCATGATCAAGACCTGATCGCCGGGCCGCGCCATCACACAAACCTGTTTAATAATAGCTTGGATATCGTCGAATGCCTGGCCTTTGGCGCCCAGTCCTGCAATGACGCCGGTGACATCCCAGCCCAGATCGCGCGGCGCATACAGCATGACGTGATCGGCCTGCGCGAGCGACGGGGCGAGCAAATCTTTGTGCACGCCCATGCGCATGGTGTTGGAGCGGGGTTCGAGAATCGCGATGATGCGCGCCTGGCCCACACGCTTGCGTAAGCCGCCGAGGGTGGTTTCGATGGCCGTGGGATGGTGGGCAAAGTCGTCATAAACGGTAATGCCGTTCACCGTGCCGCGGTTTTCCATGCGGCGTTTGACATTGCTGAAGTCTGCTAACGCGGCGATGGCGGTGGCTGCCGGGACGCCGGCGTGTTGCGCCGCGGCAATCGCGGCCAGGCCGTTGTGCACATTGTGATCGCCGATCAAGGACCACTGCGCAACACCTGCCGCCTGACCGTTGTTCAATACTTCAAATACGCTGCCGTCCGCTTGCTGTAAGCGTGCCTGCCATACACCTTCGGCGCCGGCGCCTTCCACCGGGGTCCAGCAGCCCATTTTCAATGTCTGCTGCACATAAATGTCATGCTGCGGCGCGATGATCAAGCCGTTGCCCGGCACCGTGCGCACCAGATGGTGAAACTGGCGTTGAATCGACGCCACGTCCGGAAAAATATCCGCATGATCGAATTCGATGTTGTTGATGATCAAGGTGCGCGGCCGGTAGTGCACGAACTTGGAACGCTTGTCGAAAAACGCGGTGTCGTACTCGTCGGCTTCCACCACAAAAAAAGGTGCATCGCCCAAGCGCGCCGACACGCCGAAATTTTCCGGCACGCCGCCCACCAGAAAGCCGGGTTTCAATCCGGCGTATTCCAGAATCCACGCCAGGATACTGGTGGTGGTGGTTTTGCCGTGCGTGCCGGCCACCGCCAGCACCCAGCGGTCATGCGTAATATGTTCGGCGAGAAACGCGGGACCGGAGGTGTAGCGTAAATTATTGTTGAGCACGTATTCGATGGCGGGATTGCCGCGCGACATGGCGTTACCGACAACCACCAGATCGGGATGCGGCTGTAATTGGCTTGGATCATAACCTTCGGTGAGCGCGATCCCCTGTTCGCGCAATTGCGTGCTCATGGGTGGATACACGTTGGCGTCGGAGCCTGTGACCGTGAAGCCAAGCTGACGCGCCAGCAGGGCGATGCCGCCCATGAAGGTTCCGCAAATGCCGAGAATATGGATATGCATTTATTGCCCCGCGACGAAAAGTGCGCTGCCCACGCGCATGGAGGTATAAACGTAGAGCACGGCAACGCCCAGTGCAAAGGGAAATTTCAAATTGAGCGCATGCCGCAGAATATGGCCGATGATGAAAATCGCCCATGCGATCAGCGCCAGCAGCAGCAAATACGAAAGCGCCGCCAGCATACCTTCACCGAGGGTGCCTTTAGCGTCGGACAGCAAGCTCATCACCGGCAATGCGACCAGTTGCCATGCCGCGCCGCTGCCGGCCAAGGCGGTAACCAACTTGATCAGACGGTTTTTCAGGTCGAGAATCCACAGTCCCGCGTATGCCAGCCCGATCAGCATGCCGACATCCACCAGCGCCGCCAGCAATGCGGTGCCAGGTGTTGTACTGGATAGCGCCAGTACATAACTTAATGCGGTATAAACCAGCAGGGTGAGCAGTTCGAGAGAAAGTGAGTAAGGTAAATCCTGAGGGTTGGCCCGCAGCAGGCAGAGATCGACGAAGATTTTCAGGGTTCGTAACATGCGTGTGCCGGGTTCAAGCGTGAGTCGGGGATTATCCCGTGCGTGTCGTAGTGCTGCCAGAAATATTTACGTCGGTTACAATGACTCCGCGTTTATCACACAGGCCATGGCGGCGCCGCAATGAAAGAATTTTACGTTGATACTCCTGAACAGCTGGATCGCTTGTGCGAGCGGTTGCGCGGCGCGGCCTCGCTGGCGCTGGACACCGAGTTTTTGCGCGAGCGCACCTTCTACGCGCAACTCTGTCTGTTACAAATCGCCAGTGAAGAGGTGGTGGCCTGCGTCGATCCGCTGGCTTTGCCGACGCTCGGCCCATTGCTGGACATTATTTATGACGAGCGCATCCTAAAAATCATGCATGCGGGCCGTCAGGATCTGGAAATCCTGTTTGATCTGCGCGGCAAAGTGGCGCGTCCGGTGTTTGATACCCAGATCGCCGCAACCCTGTTGGGTTTAGGCGATCAGGTCAGCTATCAAACCCTGGTGCGCGATGTATTGGGTGTCGAGCTGGAGAAAACCCACACCCGCACCAATTGGCAGCAGCGCCCGCTCGATTCCGGGCAGATACGCTATGCACAAGATGACGTGCGCTACCTGCATGAAGTCTGGCACCGGCAAATGCGGCAACTGGAAGACAAGGGCCGTCTCGGCTGGCTGGATGACGACTTCGCGGATCTTACCGATCTGCGTAACTACGACAAGGTGGCGGAAGATGCCTGGTTACGCATTCGCGGAATTCGTGTGCTCAAAGGCGTGCAGCTTGCGGTCGTGCGCGAACTTGCGGCTTGGCGCGAACACCGCGCACGCGAATTCGACCGGCCGCGCAAATGGGTTTTGGGGGACGACGTATTGATCGATCTGGCGCGTCATTTGCCGGCCGATGTGGATGCATTGCATAACGTGCGCGGCCTGGACCCGCGCACCTTGCGCCGCGTGGGGCCCGATATCATCAATGCGATTCAGCGCGTGCAAAAGTTACCGGAGTCCGAATGGCCGAGTCTGGGTTTGCGCTTTACGCCGACGCAATCCGAAGAAGCTCTGGTCGATGCATTGATGGCGATCGTGCGTCAGGCGGGCATCAGCAACGGCATCAGTCCGGCGGCGCTGGCTTCGCGCCGCGATTTGGAACAGATGGTGGCCGGCAAAGACGATCACTCCATCATGTATGGCTGGCGCGGGCGCTTGATCGGTCAGCATCTGAAAGCATTTTTGAATGGCAAAGTCGAATTGCATATGGAGCAAGGGGTATTAAATATCAAGCCCCGCCACCCATGATGCGCCGTCTGGTCGTAGTATGGTTTTTTTTAAGCGTGCCGTGGCACGTATTCGCTGCCGGAAATATCTGCGCGCACCCATTAACGGATCAAGAGGCTCCGGCGCAATTTATCCGACTTGCACGCCTGCAAATGGCGCTGGAGTATGGCGCGGCGAGCGTCGAGCTGCGCAAGGTTCAACTGCATCCGGTCGATACCGACATCGTGCGCGTGGAGGCGTCGGTGCAAGTGTCTAAAGTCAACGCGGACAATACCGCATCATTCTGGATCATGGGTTGGCTGAGCCGTTGTCAGGGCACGCTTATTTTACGCGGTAATACCTGGCTTGCGGACGGCAGCTTGGTGACGCCGCGCTTTACCGTGCAGCAGTTGCCGGGGCGCGGATTGGTGCTGGGCAAGGAAAGCGCGCGGCTCAAGGTGATTGCATTTGTCGACAGCCGTTGTCCGCATTGTCATCGTCTCATTGCCTACGCCCGCGATTTGCTCAAGATCGGAGCGATTCGCATCGAGTTTCGCCAGGTCGCGTATCTGGAAACCGCCGTCGAGGCGGTGAAAGACTCGCGCCTGTACGAAACGGCATTATTCAACACCCGGCCCGGTGTGTTGAATGCGGAAGATTATCTGGATATGGTCGGCGAGCTGAACAGCACGCTGGATGCGGATACCAATGCGCCCGGCTATGAAAAAGCACTGGAGCTGATAAAAGTCAACACCAGCACTGCGCGCGATGTGTTGCACGTCAGCGCGGTTCCCGCCGTGCTGATTCTTGATAAAAAAGAAAGCGGTGAGTACCGGCTGGCCGGACTTGCCGAAATGAATCGGCTGTTCCAGCCGGATTTATAATCTCACCGTCCGTATATGTTTCAGCCTGTCGAGAAGGCGAGTCCATGTTCCAATCCCGCAGGGAATACCGCTTCGCGTGGCGGGAAGATAATCGCTTCAAGCTGCTGATCGACGGCGAGCAATTTTTCCCCGCCATGCTGGCCGCCATTCATGACGCGCGCCGTTTTGTCATGCTGGAAATGTATTTAATCGAGTCCGGCGGCATCGCCACCCGCATCATCGACGCACTCAGCGCCGCGGCGCAGCGCGGCGTTCGGGTCAAGGTGCTGCTGGATCATTATGGTTCGCTGGGGTTGCATGACGAAGATCGCGCCCGCCTGCGCGGCAGCGGTGCCGATGTGCATTTCTACAACCGGCTCGCGGTGACGCGCTGGCGCCGCAGTTTGTATCGCGATCACCGTAAAATATTGATTGTGGATGGCAGTGTGGCCTTCATCGGCGGCGCGGGGATCACCGACGAATTTATCACCACCGGCGCGCAGCCGGGCTGGCGCGAGACGCTCGTGGAAGCCCGCGGTGCGGTGGTCGGCGACTGGTGCCAGTTGTTCCGCGAAGGCTGGCAGCGCAGCAGCAACAAAGTATTGAGTATTGACTATGCGTCCGTAGTAAAGGCCGGCAGCCAGCGCGGCCGGGTGGTGAGCAACCAGGCACACGGTCCTTGGGAAATTCATCGCTCGATTCTCAATCGCATGCGTTCCGCGCGGCATCTCGCATGGCTTGCGACCGCGTATTTTGTGCCTTCATGGAAATTGCGGCGCGCGTTGCGCTTCGCGGCGCGCGCCGGTACCGATGTGCGTTTATTGCTGCCCGGTCCTTTTTCCGATCATCCCGGTGTGCGTCACGCCGGCCGGCGCCATTACGGAGGATTGTTGCGGCATGGCGTGCGTATTTACGAATATCAGCCGCGCTTCATGCATCAAAAAATTCTGCTGTGCGATTCCTGGACGAGCATCGGTTCCAGCAATGTCGACCGCTGGGGACAGCGCTGGAATCTGGAAGCGAATCAGGAAATCGATGACGTGGGATTTGCCCGCGAGACGGCGGCGATGCTGGCGGCGGATTTTGCGCTAGCGCAAGAGATTACCTATGCCGACTGGTCCCAGCGCTCCTGGTCGCGGCGTTTTTTGGAAAAATTTTGGGGCCGGGTCGATGCGTTATTACAGCTTTTGGAACGCTAGTGCAGCGTATGCGGGCGCACCAGCGTAAATACCGGAATCGGGGCGTTGAAGTGTTTGCCGTCGTCCGCGACCATTTGGTAGCTGCCCTGCATGCTGCCCAAGGGAGTTTCGATAATCGCGCCGCTGGTGTACTGGAATCCCTGGCCAGGTTTTAGATAGGGCTGATGCCCGACCACGCCTTCACCGATGACTTCCTGCACTTTGCCGTTCGCATCGGTGATGACCCAATGGCGGGTGAGCAGTTTTGCGGCGACCGTGCCGGTGTTTTGAATCGTGACGGTATAAGAAAACACGAAGCGATTGGCGTCCGGCTCCGACTGTTCGTCGATGTAGTTGGGTTGCACCTGAACGTGAATTTCATGGGGTGGCTTTTGCATCATGATAACCAGGCATCAGTCGTGAGTTGAGGAGGCAATTGTACTGTATTTTTAGCGCGAAACCTGCCGGTGCAAGACAAATTCAAAATTTTTTACGGCGTCGCCGGCGGCGCCGTGGCCGTGCGCAGCTTGACAATAACTCCGCCCGCTTGCAGCGCGACGGTTTCGGCATTGCCGCTCAGGCTGGCGATACTCTGCGCCAGCGGAGCATTCTTCGGGTCGTTGTGCGCAAACATGATGTGGGTTACTCCCTTCATTTGTTGCATGAATTTGGCGGGGTCATCCTGCGGCGGAGGCAGCGGCAACGCCGCGCGCTTGACGGCAAACATGGTGCGCCCGGGCCACTGGCTTGCGACGCGGAAATTTTCACCCGCGCTTTCAGCCTCATGCGCGAGTGTACGAATTAATTCATCTTCGGGGGGCAGTACATCGAGCAGGTTATGACGCGCATGCACGCGATCAATTTGCATGAATAAGGTGGCGAGAATAAATAATGCCGCAAATACAATGCCGCGCTGGCCTAAAAAATTGCGCACGCGTATGGCGCTGTTGAGTTTAATCAGTAACGCCGTGCCGCGATACAACACCAGTGCGATGGCCGCCATTGCCCACGCGCCGTCGGCTGCAATCAAGCCAATCACGGCGCCCAGGGCGAGAATAGTTCCTAATAAGTCGCCGCTCAGAAAGCGCCGGTCCATGACAAGTACGAGCAAGAGCAGTGCAAACGGCAAGGCGCCAAATAGCGCGCCGCGGGGGGTCAATTCCAGCAGGTCGAGACCGGCTACGGCCGTTCCCAGCGCGATGAGTGGATTGTCGAACCAGCGCAAGGCAATCCAGCCTGCTTGCATGACCAGAATGACGGTCACTGTGAGACCGATGCCCAGCAGCACTTGATTGCGCCGTTTCGGTTCGATGGGATTTTTTTGCCAGAACCAGGCCAGCGCGGCCGGCACCGCAAGCCCGGCGGGGTGCAGTGTGACCGCGGTGGCGATCAATAACAGTTGGGTGAAATACCAGCCGGTAATAGCGCGATCCTGTGCGCGGTATTTGTGGTCGACGCGCCAGGCAAGGCCGAAGATCAACAGTAAATAGGGTCCGGCACCGATGGCATCGAGCTGCAAGAGTGTGACTGGTGCAATCAAGAGCAGTCCGCTGCCAATCAAGGCCACTTCACCGCTCTGGGTTTGTTTGCTCCAGGAAAACAGCAACCAAAGCGCGAGAAAGGTAATGATGACAGTAAACATTTTGGCCGCGATGATGCTGCCCGACCAATAAACGCCCAGCGGAATGAACATCAACGCGCGGAAGTCGGGCATGCCGAACACGACCACCGGATGCGCAACCTGATCGGCAATCGACCAGTCCAGCAATAATGCCCGGGCCGCGCCTTCGTCCATGCCGTAAGGGGTAAAATTAATCAGATCAAAAAATACCAAGACCAGACCCCATGCGACCAGCAGCAATAATGCCCAATAACGCTGATCGATACGTGCAATGAGGGAGTCGAAGTTCATGGGATTCTTGTGTTATGCCGCGCGGGATGCGAAAGCGCGGCCGATTATACATAGGGCGAGGCGCAGGCGTTAGTCACGAAATTCCAGATGCAACATGCGGCCCTTGGTCTCCTTGGCCAGAGTTTCGTATTCCCATAGTGTGTCGGGATTGTCGCGTCCCAGCGGTAATGTGAATACTGGGCTTGGAATGTCGTGGTAGGCGATGTGGTCGGTGGAAGGTTCATCGCCGATCAAAACATAGGCGCCGGGTGGAGGAGCGGACTTTACTGCGTGCCGGAATGCCTGGCCGATGGTTTCTTCGGAGCCGATGAAAGGGGCGTTTTGTAACAGACGGTCAAACATCTCGGCCATGGTGCCGGTGTAGGTTTCGGCGGCATTATCCGAAAACCAGGTGATGGCGTTGAGCTCTTTCCCGGAGCGAATGACCATCACGCGTAATACCGGAATTAAAAATGTGGTCACACCATGCATTGAACCGCTCGCGTCCACCATCAGATGGATGGACTTGCCCGGCAATTGCTTGAGACCGAGAATGAACAGATCGAAATCCTTGCGGTTTTTGCCGCCTTTATCCATCCCGGCCACCGCCAGGGCCTGCTCCATTTGTCCCTCGGAGGTCAAAATCGAAAGTTGATCCATGTCGTGCAGCAGGCGTTGTTTGTCGGCGGTAACACCCGCCAGTGTTTTTTGCAGTTGGGCGATTTCTTTTTTCAACGTCGGCAATTGTTTTTGTTCGACCATGCGCGAAGTCAGTAAAATCGTGACCAGCAGAAAAATGAACATGGTCAACATCAGCAACGCGATGTCGGTGAAAATAATGTACACGTTGAGCGGCGCAAAGCGCCGTTTCGGTTTCATAATTCAGTCGATCTTTTTTACAAAGCTTTTAGTAAAGACCCGCCACCAGCGTCCTTGATTCATGCGTTTGAGCTGGAATTCGGTCCGTAAGGTATCCAGATACTCGCGCTGCAAATTCAGAGTCGCGCGCAACGCCGTGTTGTCGCCTTCGACTTGCTTCAGATGCATCAGTTCTTTGGCGAAGTCTCCGATCATGTGCTTGGTTTCCGCCAGCGTGGCGTGCAGACGTTCGAGGTTTTGGGTGATGGCGCGGATCTCCGCATCGAGCACCCGGATATCGCGTTGCGGCGAAGGCTTGATGTCGGTCGCGCAATACACCAGAAAAATGCGCGTAAGTGAATCTTTCAGGCTTTCAACGCCGTTTTGATTGATGTGTGCGAACACTCGCAATAACACGCCGCCGAACACCGCGCCCAGCAAGGTTGCGTAGAACGCCGTGCCCATGCCCTGCATGGCGCTGCGTAAACCGGCCAATAATTGTTCCTGATCTTCCCCCAGGGCTTGCAGCGAACTGGTTAATCCGACCAGGGTGAGACTCAAACCCACCACCGTACCGATCAGGCCGAAGGTGATCATCAGGTTGCCGAAGACTTCCAGCGCATGGGAAAAACGCTGATACGTGGAGAATTCCACATCGACCAGGGATTCCAGATCCAGTTCGCTGTTGTTGCGGATAATGGTTTTTAACGATTCGAAAAACCCTGCGAGTCCCAGCCGTTTGGGTGTGTGTTCGATCCCGGCCCAACCGGAGGTTTTTGCAATTTTCTCCAGATGATCGACGTGCACTGCTTCGTAGGTGACCAGGATCATCAGCACGAAACTGATCATGCAGCCCAGTAGATAGAAGCCGATGATCACCCACGTGATGTGACTGTCATCGGACTTAACGAAATCCCATACGCCGGTGTCGGTGTATAAACCCAGGATCACCATCAGCGAGGCGGCGGACCAGATCATCCATAACAGCAAAGTGCGGAATCCGCGTTGAATCACAAAGCATTCCTTGAGTTAGATTGTTAGGGCGCCGAGTATGTTGGCGAAGCAATTCAGCGGTCAACTCGGGGAGTGCGCACTATTCTCTTCTATAGATCATTCCCAGTTATTTATGCGCGGCAATTGTGCGCGATTAAGCTTTAAAACTTGCGCCACAATACGCTTGCCGGGCGTAAGGATTTCGAGTATGTTTTAGCCCGCTGTAGTCATGGGATAGATCGCGCAAAAATGTTTTACGCGGCAAAGTTGTTTGTGTATGCATTCTGGTATGTCTTAAAGGGGTCTGGTAGTTTCAACGTCAACGGGGAGGAGTTTTAAAAGTGGATATCAATACGCAAATTGCATTGGTGTATGTGGTTGCAGCCGCCGTTGCCTGGGGTTTTGCAGCGATCTTGCTCAAGAAACATTCCAAATAAATTCAAGTTTCCGGTGTGCATGCTTCAGCGCAAGGCAGGCGTTATCAAGCGGGCTGTGATGCTTAACAGAATTGCATCGGAAGTGTAAACGGGAGGGTAAAGAGTCCATGTCCAATAAAAGCAGAGTATCCGTTGTTGCCATATTGTTTGCCTTGGCATCCAGCTCGGTAAATGCGTCAGCAGAATTTGTCCCCAAGACGGTGGGTAACATAGAAAATGGGAAAAATATTTTTACCAATGGCAAAGATTCCACCGGGGTTCCGGCTTGTCTGACCTGCCACGGTGAAAAGGCCATGGGCGAGGACAGCATGGGCACCCCCCGTCTGGCAGGCCAGGGCTATACCTTCCTCGTTAAACAATTGACTGACTTTGCAACGGATAAGCGCACTGACACCACCATGGGCGTCATGAACAATAACGCCAAGGGCCTGACCGAGACCGAGCGCCAAGATGTGTCCGCTTATTTAAGTAGCCTGAATAAAGGTGAAATCAAAGTGGAAGGTTCGGATCTGGAAGCCGTAAAAGGTTTGGGCCAACCGGTTGGCCAAACCCACCTGGGCAAGAGCATCGTGCAGCATGGTGCCCCCGACCGCGGCATTCCCGCTTGCCATTCATGCCATGGCTACAATGCGCGTGGCGCGTTTCCGATTTATCCCGCGCTCAGTGGGCAGAAATACGTATACCTCGTCAATCAGTTGAAAAAATGGCGTGATGCCAGCCGCGCTAATGACATGATGGGGCAAATGCGAGCCGTGGCGAAAAAAATGTCCGATGACGACATTTACAACGTTGCGGCATTTTTAACTTCTGCTGATCGTACGACCAACGGCAATGCCCGCATGCCACAACAACAACATTAAACAGATTTTTGAAATCCGGATGTAAAAGGCGGGGGTGAATACCCCGCCTTTTTTTTGATGCTGATCGTGATTCGACCGTGCCACACCTTAGCAGTCTTGGTGCATGTGCTAAGCTTCCGCGCCTTGAACCAATCCCGCAGATACCGGTCTGTTGGTTAGCATCCATTGTTCCTATTTGTAACGGCGGTAAAATTACATGGCTAAGTTAAAGACAGGCGAACGGCTTTTGTTCGGTATTTTCGGGGTATTTATTGTACTTGCCATCGTCAGTTATGTAATTTTAGAAGTGATTCGGGCCAAGTCAGTCAAGCCCATGTACACCGCTACATCGCATTTCGATTTTACTCCGGAAGGATTGAAGGGATCGGAATGGTTTCGTCAGGCCAATTGCACCTCCTGTCACCGTGCCTTGCGCAACGGTACGAACATGGGACTGAATCTCGATGGCATTGGATCGCGCCGGTCACCGGAATGGATTGTTGAGTTTTTAAATCGCCCCGAAGCAACATACTCGGTGCGTACGGTTGATCATGGTCCGGGGAAAGAAGCCGCTTACGTCGCTCAAATGCCACAAGAAAAACTACGCGCAATAGCAGTGTTCCTGTCGGAGCTGCGTGCCGACAACGGCGCCGCGACCGCGGCCGCGCCGCCCGCGGGCCGTTCCGAGTTTATTGATAATATGGTCAAGATGTGGGCCCCGGCAGAGTGGAATGATAAATATCAAGACGTGCGCACTAAGCCGCTCGAGGCTCCTAAATCGCAAGTGCAGCCGTAAGGAAAAATGCCATGAACGAATGGGAAACCAACCAGGAATACACGCGTTATACCCTATGGTTTGTCTATGCTTGCGTGATCTACAGCATTATCGGATTTTCATGGGGGGCATTAATGGGCGGCATCGCCGATTTCCGTCACTTCGTGGATCATCGCTTGCACGGAAATTTAATTGTGCGTGCGCATACACACATCAATTTGTTGGGTTGGGTGGAGATGGCGATATTTGCTGCGGTGTACTACATCATTCCACGCTTGGTAAAACGCTCCATTTACAGTCTCAAACTCGTGAAAGTCCATTTTTGGACTCACAATTTCGGCTTAATCGGGATGGTGGTATTTTTTACCGCCGCGGGTATTGCAGGCGGTAATGCGAGCGTAACTGCGCCGCCCGACCAAGTCGAATTGTTGGTGAAGCCTTATCTTGCAACCATGGGAATTTTCGGCACGCTCGTGCTCATCGCGAATATAATTTGGGCTTACAATATCTTCCGTACCTGTTCGGGTTGGGCTCACCGGCCATGAATATTCGCAATATTTTAATGTTCGTTCTGATCGGCGCGCTCTCCGGCTGTTTCGAAGACGCGAGCCGGTTGCAGGTAGGTATGGCCGTGCCCAGTCTTCGTACCAAAACGCTTTTAGACGTGGGCGGTGATCTTACCAAGGTCACAAGCTACCGTTATCCCGATGAGCGGATGTATGCGTTATCGCTAGACCAGGCACTTTTAACAGGTAAACCAGTGGTGCTTGAATTTGCAACGCCGGGGCATTGCACGGTGTGTGATACGCAACTGCAAATGCTCAAAGGCCTGCTTGAAAAATATAACAATCAAGTAGTCTTTTTACATATGGATCAATATCAAAATCCTCAGGCTTTTAAAGCTTACACGGTCATCGGGGATCCTTGGACATTTGTAATCGATAGCAAACAAACTGTTCGCTATAAACAGGCAGGCCGCATGCTCTATGAAGAGCTGGATTCTGTTATCAAGGGTGTATTGCAGTCATCGCAATCTGTCGCGTCGAGCGCTTCATAATGGCAAATGAACGATGTGTATTGGTGCGCGATCGCCGCGGCGGCTTGTGGGATGCCTTATTGTATCTGCCCACAGTCATTGGTTTGGGAAGTGCGTCATTAATGTTTTGGTACCAGGGAAATCATCCGCTGGGCTATCTGATGTCATTCCTGGCGTGCTTTTTTCTATTGCAAGGCGCGCATCGAATTCTAGGGCGTTTATTGCTGTTACCGTCCGCGCCTGTGGCACTGAATATTTCCAACCAGGGTGTCGCGCTGGAATTACGCGGCGGGGCGCGTGTTGAACTGGTTAAAGACGTGCGCTATTTCGCGGATTACGCGGGTAAATCCTTTGGTCTAACCGGCATGGATCTAAACGGCGTCCGGAAACAGTTCGTGGTTCATCGAGGACAGTTCGTGGATGATGAAATTTTTAAAAAAACGGCGACAGCGTTGAAGGTATTTTCATGACGCATCGTATTATTTCCGTCGGCGGATAACATCCCAAGCCATTAGGCTAACGATGAGCGTGCCCACAACACAGGCGATGATGATGAGCCGGGTTTCGGTTTCGGGGTTAACCAAACCCCCTACGAACATATGCACCGTGTAACCCAACACCACCACGGAGCTGATTGCTGCAATTATATAAAGTATTGTTTCTTTCATGATGAGCTCTATATTTTTAGGTTTATAATTAGCCGAATTCTAGCAAAGCAGAGTGAGGGAAGTTACGGGAAGCGCATGTAAATGCCTCTATTCTTGGATGAGAAATTATACTTGCAAGTGCTTGACCCAGCACATTTGCATATGGCAGCATTCCGGATGCTTAAAACGTCCCTAGTTTTTTAAAGCAATTAATTTTTGCCAGAAGAGTAAATAGAGTTTTTACTATAAAAAAATTGGGATTTTGAAGGGAAAATTAACCAATTCTATGCCGTCGCGTTAAAATAAAAATATACGTCGCGCGTTGCGGGATCGGGTGTTTACATTTTTAAACTTGAGAAGGAGGTGAGGGGATGAAGAATCCATTTATTCTTTGTTTGGTATCGGGCGTACTAACTGGAATGGGAAACGGTAGCGTATTCGGCGCCGCTTTAATGTGCTTTCTCGGACGTGCAAAATTTAGCGATTGGGGTGGCTGGCATGAAATGGCCTATAACCCAGTCACTTTTACCGGCTTCATCGATTGGGCGATGATTATCTTCGGGGTGGCATTTTATATCACCCTGCATGCGGCAGTACGCAAGCATCAACAATTGGAATCTACGCGCTAACCGGGTTATCTGGTTCAGCGCATTTTTTTTGGTGGCGTATTAAAAATTAAGGGGATCGGGACATGACAATTTTCGCGAGCATTGTGTGCATTCTACTGGCGTTTTCCAGTATGTGGTTCGGTTGGTATTTGCTGATGCCGCGTGATCGCGGTTAATGCCGTCGCCACGGAGTTAATATTCTTGGGAGGAGATTATGTTTAAGTATTTATTTGCAAAAAATGAAGATATCCCCGCGGGTTCGGCGGCGGTATTCTTCGGTTTCTCATCTATCTTGTGGTTCGTTGTCGGCACAGGCCTGGGTTCATTTAATGCCGCGAAGCTAGCCTTTCCTGATTTCGTAACAGGCAATGAGTTTTTAGCATTTGGTCACATGCGCCAAGTGCACGTTCTTGCAGTCATCCTCGGTTGGATTTCTATGGCCTTCGCGATGGCGATGATGTACATCACGCCGGCCTTGGGGAATACCAAATTGTGGTCGGAGAAATTGGGGCTTTGGAATTGCTTTCTCTGGAATATCGGCTTGGGCGCCGGTCTTACCGGTTTATGGTACGGCATCACTTCCGGGCGTGAGTATTCTGATTTGCCCTGGCCAGAAGATCTTCTGCTGATTGCCGCAGTATGGGTGCCGATGGGCGTCAATGTTTGGATGACCATCAAGACCCGCCGCACGCAAGGCATCTATACCACCAATTGGTTTTTTGCCGCAGCAACCTTCATGACGATTATCGTTTTCACTGTGGGTAATTCACCAGAATTTTTCCAGCTTACGGGATTAACCGAGGCGTATCTAACATGGTGGTATGCACATAACGTATTGGGTTTGTGGATTACGCCCGTCGCCGCCGCGATCTCGTATTATGTTGTGCCGAAAGTTACAGGTAATCCTCTGTACTCGCATCGCATCGGCCACTTGCACTTCTGGTCTGTTGTGGTGTTCTACTCCACGCCTGCGGCTCATCACATCATGTCATCGCCGTTGCCGGAATGGTTAAAGTCATTCGCCTCTGTCGAAGGCGTTCTGATTCTGGTGCCTGCAATTGCGTTCGTGTCCAATTTATTGCTGACGATGACCGGCAAATGGAAAATGTTCATTGAGAATATCGAAATCAAATTCACGATTACCGGCGTATTGATGGCGATTCCGCTAAACATGCAGGGTGGTTTTCAACAAACGCGCGCGATCAATTGGTATATCCATGGTACCGGCTGGATCGTTGCGCACGCCCATTTAGCGCTGCTGGGCTTCTCTACCTTCCTGGAAGCAGCAGCCGTCTATTACGGGTTGCAGACCTTACTACGACGCAAGCTCTACTCCTTGGCGTTGGCAAACTTCCATTTCTGGATGCTTCTGATCGGCTTCACCACCTATTGGGTATCCATCACCATTGCCGGTCTCATTCAAGGCGCCGGTAAGATTTATGAAGTGCCATATATTGATGTCGTGATTGCCGAGCATCCGTACATGATTGCACGCTGGGTTGGGGGAACCATGGTGTTCCTTGGCAACTGTGTGTGGTTATTTAACATGTACAAAACTGCGCACGCGGGTACTGTGATTCCGGCGGGTCGTCTGCCGCATGAACTTGCTTACGAACGCTAACCACCGGATGACGTTGTTTGGGAGAAAATAATCATGGCATTTAGAGAATATAAAATTGGTGCCCGGATGTTCGGGCTAGCATTCGGCTTTTCAATGTTCATTACGTTATATATGGCGTCGGTGGACATTGCTAAAGTATCGGTATCCGCTGTGGGTCTTGATCGCCAGTTATCCTTTGGTCGTATTGGTGGTTTTAGCTACGAAGATCCCTTCCTGCAGGGTAAAGGGAAGCCGGTGAAGGTTGTATTGAAAACCGATCCGAAAACCGGTCAGCCGATGGATGCAACCACGGCTTACATTTATGAGCCGGGTATTCCTTTTCCAAGCGGTATCAATCACGCACGTATCCTGGGTGAGGCATCACGTGCTTTGAGTGAAGGTAAGGGGAAAATAGTTCAGGCGGACATCAAGCAGGGTGCTGTCTTTGTGCTTCATGAAGAAGAACAAAATGGCTTTATGGTGCCCTATATTGAAAATGCTTCGGCCACACGCGGATGGGAGCCGGTAGCTACTTTGGCTAAGGTCGAAGATGGTGACCGCCGCTATGTGGGCAAAGGCAAGATCATGTTCGTAAAAGAAGGCTGCTGGTGGTGTCATACGCTTCTGCCAGAACAGACACAGGATTGGCAGTATTTTGGCGCACCTCCGATGCTCGGCGATTTTAACGGTGAAAGTCCTACGGCATTCGGGTCGGATCGTAAGGGTCCTGACTTGACACATGTCGGTGCACGCAATTCGTCGCAGGAATGGATGATGGTTCACTTTTTCAATCCACGCCTGGTACAGCCTCATTCCATCATGCCCCGTTTTGATTATCTCTGGGGTCAGAAAGATGCAAGCGGTAATACCATCGATTTCGATGGATGGCGGACGGCCTATAACGAATATCTTGCGGGTAAGCGGATTACGCCCCCGGATGTTCCCGCACCTGCCAAAGACAGTGACGCACGCGCACTGATTGATTTTGTACTCAATCTTAAATAATCAAGGGGTGGATAGATATGGCATGGACATTCAATAATCCGCTGCACAGCTTGGCCACAGATGATCAAAATAATGTTGCAATCAAGGTCTGGGAAGGCGAGAGCTTAGGTGGCATCACTGAAAATAATAATCGCTTGCCCCAACCTGTTGTGGGTTTGTTGATGCTCACGATTTTGGCAGCTTTCTTATGTACGTTTCCACTTTGGGGCCAGCGTCCCACTGCGGCTATCTATGAAGAATATGTCGCAATGATGGGTGATCCCAAAGTGCAGGGCATGAAAGACGACCAGGCGATCCAGTACATTGTGGAGACGGTCAAGGCGAAAGGCTCTAAATGGGCCGCGTTACAGGAACGTCATCCGGTGGATATGGACGACTTGCGATTATTAAAGCCGCAAATTGAAGAGCTGCAACGTAAAAACGCCCATATGGACGAGTTTACCGTGGTGGGCGACAAGATTGTGGTTGCCAACTTTGAAGGCAACTGGCGTGACCAGGCTAAAGGTGATCGCGAACGTAAACAGCCTTGGTGGGATAAGGGCTACATGATCGATGTCTTTTATGTAATTTACTTTTGTATTGCGTTGATCGTAGTCGTTAAGCGGCTACCGCCTTACACCTACAAACCAAAACACCATTAATTAGCCGGAGATTGTCATGATTGATCTAGATAACGGTCCATTGGCGATGTTGTTCAACATATTCATCGTATTTTTCTGTCCTTGGGTATATAGCTTCTTCATCGATAAGACGGACAAGCATAAGCCGCCCATCGACACCTACTCAAAATAGGCTGCATTACTCAATGAAAGCCACACCGTTCAAATTGAGCGGCGTGGCTTTCTTCATTTTGGCAATACGCCGGGTCTTGTCCAATTCAATCATGGCATGTACCCCTGCTCTCGCCTGAAATTATGTATGTAGTTGCAAATGCAAAATCTCATGAATTGGTTTGGTGTTGATCCGGCATTTCCTCGATTCCTTGCTGCTGGTACTGAACGTCCTTTTGGTTTCGATATGAGTATCGACGGGATGCAAACGCAAGGTTTCAGCGTGGGCATCTTTGCATTTTTAATTGTCGGAATAATTGTTTTTACCCTGATCGTTTTTGCTTTCCTGATGAAAAGTAAAGGTGCAAGACTTAAAACGGGGGAAAAATATCTGTTTGCCTGGATTCTTTTCGGTGTGGTGGTGTCCATTATCTTTGGAGCCAGCCAATTATTATTCGGTAACTTGTTTTGATGGAGGATTAGCAAATGGGTATCGGTGACTATTTAAATTCTCTCGACGATGGCTGGAGTATTTATCTATGGCTTGTCGCAGGCGCGGCCATCATTATTACGGCGGTGTTCATGATTCGTTGGGCGGCACGCAATGAGCAATTCGACGAAGACATCAAATATGTCGTGTTTGATGAAAATGACAAAGACAAAATGTCGCCGGAGGAATTCACCAAAGCTCAGGAAGTATGGAAAAAGCAGGGTGAATTGCGAGACGAATTTCTGAAAAAACAAGCTGAGCGGAAGGCAAAGTAACTCAATCATGCGTCGCGCTGAAAAAGTGATTATCAGTATTATTGTGAGCGTGGTGCTGATAGTGGGAGGTATAAAAGCCTGGTTAGGTCAATTTAAAGTCAACGATGTTGCCGATGTGCCGTTTTACACCACAGCATCGAATGATTTAAACCGTCATGCAAATGCGATTTATAAACAGCAAAACTGTAAACAATGCCATTTGTTGTGGGGTTCGCGAGACTTGACACAGGCAGTTCCCGCGCCATCGCTGGATGGCATTGGTTCGCTTCATGATGAAGCGTGGTTCTTTGCCTATTTTTCAGCGGAGGATCCACAGACCATCATTCCATCACGCTTGAAAAAGCAATATCGGATGCCATCGTTTGCCCAGTTGCCGGAAACTGATCGCCGTGCGCTTGCGCAATATATGGCAAGTTTAAAAGTTAAGGACGAGTACCTTGATGAGGTGCGTAAAGCCGAATATGAAAAATTGACCGGCAATACCTACACGCCGGGTGCTTCAACACCATGAATCCAGCTACGAAAAAACCTCGCTATTTGCTGGGAACCATCGCCATCCTCGTGGGTTGTATTATTAATTATGTGGGCGATCACCTGATCGGCGTACGGGTCGAACTTTTTTATGGAATCACCGAGACTTTCGGCACGGCGTGGTTCTCACAAATATTTCTTCTGCCGGTCCTGGTGGGTTATTCCGTCAGTTATGTCTATGGTTTAGGGGGTAAATGGTTATGCTATTTTCCGCCACTGATCGTGCGTACATTTGCTTATGTCCAAACCATGTACTTTCTTGGCGATACACCCGGGGCATCCCTGATGCCGGCAGGCTGGTGGGGTTTTTTCGTCATACTCGCAGTTGAGAGTGCCGTGATCGGTGGAGTGTTGGGCGAGGTATTAATCAAACGCATCTACGGGCGTACGCCAAAGGAGCCGCTTATTGATACTTCCGGTGATGAACCCCCAAAGGCGGATGCGCCGTGAACAGTGCGCCGGAAAAACGTATGCCTGGGTTAACACCCGAGCAGCGCGAACGAAAAAAGCGTTATCTCAGCGCAACGCTCGTTACCTGTCTTGCGCTTGCCATTGTGTTTGGTGTTGGGCATGTCGTCCAGCTTGGCGCGAATCGCATGGCGGACATGCGCTCGCGTGCCAGCTACGACCTTAAAGAAGAAGCGTTGCATATCCGCGCGGCTGGAGAAGATATCTCGCGTCATCAGGAGCATCAATCCGCATCGATCACCGGTGTGCAGACCTACGGGATCGAAGAAGTAAACGGCTTGCTCGATTCCGATCAATGGATCGATCTCAATTCGCAAATTAAAATTCCTGCCGGGCCGTTCTTAATGGGCACAGACCAGGATCGCGCGGATGCGCAAAATAAACCTCAGCACACAGTGAATTTACCCGCGTATGCCATCGACAAATATTTAGTAAGCAATGCGCAGTACGCGCAATTTGTTGTGAAGACCAAGCATCGGCCACCACTGGACTGGAAAAACGCCCGTATTCCTGAAAATAAAATGCTCTATCCGGTTACGATGATAAGTTGGTATGACGCCAAGGCATTTTGCGAATGGGCCGGCAGGCGTCTTCCAAGCGAAGAAGAGTGGGAAAAAGCCGCACGCGGGACCGACGCACGCCGATGGCCGTGGGGTGACAAAATGGATGTAACGCGTCTGAACACCTATTACAACATCGGCTCTACCAACCCAGTGAAACAATACACCAATGGAGTCAGTCCTTACGGTGTTTATGATATGGCAGGTAATGTGAGTCAGTGGACGGCAAGCGACTTCAAGCCTTATCAAGGCAGCATGGCCGCCGCTGAAATTTTTCAGCCAAAAGTCGCAGTCAGCGGCAGCGGTGCTGACAAGGCGATGAAAGTTGCCGACTTCATATCAGTCGATGCGAACTACAAAGTGCGCCGTGGCGGATCATGGAAAAGCGATCCATTCTCCACCTCGACATTCCACCGCGATTTTTCTCTGCCGCATTACGCATCCGATTTTTTCGGATTTCGTTGCGCATCGGGCGGCTAATTCAGGTGTCAGATTTTATGTTGAGATTACTGTCCGCGTGTTTTCTTGCAGTGCTTGCTGCTCCGGTCTATGCAGTCGACAGCTACCGTTTTATCCATGTCACGATTGAAACCCCATGGATGATTTTTTTATTTTTGCTTTGTATCGTGCTATTTCCGTTTGTGCTTACCGCAATTCTGCATTGGTACTTCGCGAACAAAAAAGAAGCTCCGCAACAACCTAAGAACTAAAGAGGTTTGTGTGTCGACCAACCGCGCAACGCATATCGGTGCACAGGTGTTGATATTTATCGCGTTATTGCTGCCGCTTGGCGGCATGCATGCAGCCGAGCCTGTGCCACCGCCCAACACGGACAGCGCCACCGAAGTGCTTAGCGCATTCAATAAAGATCAAGATAAGCCGAGCGACATCGTCTCGATTCCCGACAAGAAAAAACGCTTGATCATGTTTTTAATGGGCGTGCCCCTGCTTATTTTTATTTTACTGACTGCGGCTCTGGGTATTGCCATGGGCATGTATGGCAAGCCGGTGTATGTTCCGCATATGGTATGCGCCGGGTTGAGTGTCACGCTGGCGATTGCTCATGCCATCGTCGGCATTGTCTGGTTCTATCCTTTTTAGGGTGATTTGCTTTCTCGTGTAGACTTTCCCGCCACGGCAATCAAGTGATTCGTTGATGGCACCTCTTTTGAATAACACTGTTCTCGGCCGCTGGCTTACCGGTCTGTATTTTTTTTCCGGTGCGGCAAGTCTTGCCTACGAAGTCCTATGGGCGCGGATGTTGTCTGTGCAATTCGGCATAAGTATTTTCGGTGCAATTGTCACAGTGTGCGCCTTCATGGCGGGTTTGGGTGCGGGCAGCCTGCTTGGCGCACGGATAGCGCTAAGCGCGCAACGCCCCTTGCGCTATTTCGCAATGCTGGAATTGGCTGTAGGTTTATTCGCGCTGCTTATGCCGTTTGCTGCGCATGCATTGAGCAGCGGGATTTCCACACTGGCTTCCGGTAGTGACTTGACCGCTTGGTATGCGCTGCAACTTTTCGCGGCTTTTATTCTGCTGCTGACACCCGCATTCGCTATGGGTGCGGGCTTTCCGTTGTTGCTTGCCGCTGCCAGCGATACTCAAACAGCGCTCGGCCGTTTATATGGATTTAACGCATTGGGCGGAGTGAGCGGCGCCTTGCTGCCTTTGATGCTGATGCCGGAATTAGGCTGGCTGGTGACAGCACAATGCTTTGCGGTCACGGGTATTGTCATATCGGTCGTTGCCTTTATGCTTGCTGCGCGTCAATCACCATTTGCCAGTGCCCCTGCTGCTTCTGGATTGCCGCCAAAATCCATGCTGCTAACATATGCGGGGGCGGGCGCTGCCGCGTTGATGCTGGAGATCGGCTGGACGCGCCTGTTCGGCATGATCATGTTACGCACCGAATATGTCCTGGCGGTCATCATCGCTGTATTTTTGCTTGGCATCGGCGGTGGCAGCCTGCTTGCAAGACGGCTAGCGCACAAGCGCTGGCTTCTAATTTTGCCATTGGCTGCGAGTACGGGTGCAGTATTGACGCTTTGGTTATTAGCGCCGCTTTCGCGCGAAATCGAAACCAGTCATTTCACATCGCTGTCCGCCGCATTGTTTGCGCAGGGATCCGTTCTAGCATTATTGACTCTGCCCGTGACACTCGCATTGGGCGCATGGTTACCCATGCTCACCGCGCATTCTGGAGGCGGCGCTCGACACGGCGCATGGCTGTATGGGGTGAATTCGCTAGGCGCCGCGGCGGGAACGCTGATTGCCGGATTTTTTTTAATCCCCACCATTGGCACCCCTGCGGCCATCGCATGCGCCACCTTGCTACTTTTGATTTGTGGTCTGGTATTGGCGCAAACGCGGCGCGCCTGGTTCGCGGTTGCAGTCATTTCGGCAAGCTTGTGGCCTGTGTTGACATTTCCACCGGTAGCGGCGTTGCTGCCACACGCGCTAGGCGATACACACGATGTTTTGGTGTATGAAGACGCATTATCTTTAACACATGTGGTCGAACGCAGCGACGGGCAGCGGATCTTGCTCGACGACTTGCAGCGCATGGATGCGGCCTCCGACCCCGATGCCGTGG
>CAZHHW010000001.1:27115-101862 GCA_964532385.1 uncultured Gammaproteobacteria bacterium
ATCTTGCTCGACGACTTGCAGCGCATGGATGCGGCCTCCGACCCCGATGCCGTGGTGGTACAGCAAAATCAGGCGCGGCTGCCTCTGATGTTGCACGCGCAACCCCATGACGTATTGTTTCTCGGCATGGGCACCGGGATTTCCGCATCAGGTGCGCTTGTCTATCCCGATGTGTCACTTACCGCGGTTGAATTATCGCAAGGGGCGATCCTCGCGGCACGCGACTGGTTCGCCCCAGTGAACGGCGGCATTGTAAATCGCATGCGCATCGTTCGCGACGATGCGCGCCGTTTTCTGAGCAGCGAAACCGCGCTCTACGACGTGATTATCGGTGACCTGTTTCATCCCGACCTGGCCGGGCGCAGCGCACTTTTGTCAGTGGAGCAATTTGCCCGGGCAAAGGCGCGCTTGCGCGACGGCGGGCTGTTTGTGCAGTGGATCGCATTGAATCAATTTGATGCGTCAAGTCTTGATATAGTATTGCGCAGTTTCAACCAGACTTTTCCGCATGCCGTGGTGTTCCTCGATCCATTTCGTCTGGCGTTGGTGGGTAGCAAAAATCGCGTCGTGAACGCCCCCGCGGTGTTGGCGAATCTTGCGCGTTTATCCGCTGACACGCAGGACGGTGCAACCGGCGGTGAAGGTGAATGGACCTGGCTCGGACGTTATTTCGGGCCGATCCAAGCACTGCTGGACGACGGCGGTGATGTGCAGCATGAGATGGCGCCGCGTATTGAATATTTACTGCCCAAGGCGCGTTATCGCGGCGAGCTTGACCTGGCGGCGCTGTTAACCAAATTACTCAAACAACGTCCCGCATGGCAGCGGGCTGCCGAAGAGCTGAGCGTGCCGGCCGAGGCGCGCCCCGGATTCGAAAAAGCCTATGCAGCCACCGAGTTGGCCTTGGCCGGCTGGATCGCTACGCTGCGAGGACAGGGCAGCGAAGGCAGTCGGTTATTGCAACTCGCGTATCAAGCTAATCCGCACGATCGCTGGGTGGGCGTTGCCTTGGTCACGCCGATCTGGACTCAGCTCGAAACCCTGCTGCGCCAAGGTGCACGGGTGCAAGATACCTTCGGTAAAGATACGCGCGATGTATTGACCGCAATTCTGCGTATTCGCCCTGACCATGTGCCTGCATTAAAAATGCTGCTTGAGCTTGAACGCAGCGCGGATAATAAAGCGCGAGTTGCAGAGTTGCGTGCGCGCTTGATGCAGCTCAGCCCGCTGGATCGTGACAATAAAATTCTTTAGATCGTCTTAAATTCAAGACCGTGATACCTGCTCAACGTCCGTTGAACGTGCGGGTTATGACATTTTTCATTGTAGTTTCCGGAACGGCTTGATGTAATATGCGCGCCTGACAACTTTGGTGTTTGTAGAGAACGCCTACCTCGGCAGATTTATCGTGCCCCGTTGTACCGATAATAAAGTCACGGGAATAGGCTTAACCTCGGGAGTATTCCATGCACAGATTTTCCGATAATTCCGCAGCTCATCCGCATGCCCAGCGTTATCTCGGTGCCGTGCTGGCGACCTTGTATTTGCTCTTGTCCGTGGGCCTGGCTGACGTCGCACAACGTGAATCGATCAAGACCGATCCGCGGTATCAGGATCCCGCGCTGCTTCAAATCGCGTGGGCGTTACCGGTCGCAAAAACCTATCGAGAGAGTTTTGAATATCAAGTAAATCCCATGTTTTGTGGACCCGCCACCGCCGTGAATGTGTTGAAATCGCTGGGCATTAAAAATTTTCAACAATCCAATGTGTTTAATTCCTCGAGCATCACTTATTTCAAAGCGCTCGCCATGGGATTAACGCTCGATGAAATGGCAACCCTGCTACACGACACAAGCGGCTGGAAAGTGATCGCGTTGCACGACCTGACCTTGGCGCAGTTCCGTGAGCATCTCAAACGCAGCAATGACCCAGCATTGCGCTACACCATTAATTTTCATCGCAAGCCACTGTGGGGATACAGCGCGGGCCACCACTCGCCCATCGGGGGCTATCTGGAAAAAGAAGATCTGGTGTTTGTGCTGGATGTATACGATCCATTCAAACCGTTTTTGGTAAGCAGTGAAAGGCTCTTTGAAGCCATGAATACCGTGGATGATGAATCCCATAAAACGCGCGGTTTGCTGTTGCTTTCACGCTAAAAATTCCAAAATTACAGCCCGCCGGAGAATAGTTGTACCTCCGAGACGAATGGCGGGTTTCGCAGATCATGCATACGTTTCTTGTAGATCTGAAGTGAAAAAAACAGCCGAAAATGCTATTGTGCGCCCATGTCACGTAGCATCAGCTCGCTCAGCAAAATCCCGGTCAGCGTGGTTGCCATCAAGGCCGATACCCGCCTGCATTGGCAGCGGCGCGCCGTGCAAATTGCCACCCTCGTGTTGGCTCTATTAATTCCTGTCAGCGGCTTGTTTCGCATCGACCCGGTGGCGGGAGCATTTACGATTCTCGACCGTCAGGTCTGGTGGGCGGACTTTTTTCTGGTATTCGGTTTCTGGATCATGCTGGCGGCACTGATGGTCACCGTCTATTCGTTCGTCGGTACCGCATTTTGCGGCTGGTCGTGTCCACAAAATACATTATCGGAGTGGGCCAACCAGCTCACACACAAACTGCTGGGACGCCGCGCCGAAGTCATCAATCTCAGCACGAGCGGAAAAATGCAGGTGGCGGCGGCGAAAAACAAATGGACGCACTGGCTGCTGCTGGGCGCGATTCTGTTCATCATGTCGGCAGTGGTCGCTTTGATTCCGCTGTTTTATTTTTATCCACCCAGCGCCGTGTGGGCCTTCGTGACATTTTCCAGTGATGCGCGGCTGGCGAGTTCGCTGCATTTTATTTATTTTATTTTCGTGCTGGTGATTCTGCTCGACGTGGCGTTTATCCGCCATTACTGGTGCCGCTTCATGTGTGTGTACAAAGTATGGCAGCATGGTTTCAAAACCCAGCAAACCTTGCACATCGCCTATGACGCGACGCGCAGCGCCGATTGCGAAGGCTGCAATTATTGTGTCACGTCCTGCTTCATCGATTTGGACCCGCGTAAAACCGACATGTACGACACCTGCATCAATTGCGGCGAATGTATTACCGCATGCAACAAGATGCATGCAAAATCCGGCACATCGGGTCTGCTGAAATTCGCCATCGGCGCACGCAGCGGCTCCGGCAAGTTGCGCGCTGTGCTGCGCACCGCCGTGGGTTCATTGTCGCAACGCATGCAAATGACCGTGCCTATCGCATTGCTTGGCGTGGGGATGTTTGTATGGGGCTTGTGGAGCTATCAGGGTTATCACTTGGCGGTGTATCAGTCCAATACCAATCATGGTGCGCAAATCAACGATTACCGGGTGGCGGTGTCCAATAAAGTGTATCGCCCCGCGCATTTAGCGATAAGCATCGACGGATTGCCTGCTGAAAGTTATTCCTTGGCGACGAGCGATGCGCGCTTCAACGGCACCGGCCGCGTGGATATCAACTTGCACATCGCCGCAGGGCTGGCGCCAGGTATTCACACATTCCTGGTGCGCGTGCGCGCCGACGATGGTTGGGCAGACAGTTATCGAGTGCAACATTTTGTAGCGCGAGGTTAAAGTTATGAACGATACCGAAAAAAACGAACCCATCGGCCCCGTGGTTTCGAAAGGCGACTGGGGTGTGATACCGCAAGACAATTTTGGCTATACCTCGAATGAAGAGCGGCGCCAGAAACGCGGCCTCGAGGATTGGGAAATGGTCGAAACCATACCTGAATCACAAGAGCGTGTGCCGCCCTGGTTTTTTGCCGTGATTGGCGCAGTGCTGCTCATGGCGATCGGCTTGAGTTTTCCGTTTTGGGGTGTACGTCCCGGCCATGAACGGCCCTGGCTGGACTGGGGTTTCGGTTTGGCGATTATTTATCTGGTGGTTTTCGGCACTTTTGTTTATTTCATGGTGAATTTCTACGGCTCCAAACTCGCGGGCCGGCTGGATTCCGATAAAGAAAATACGGACGTGCAGGCACAAGCCTCGGCTGCGAGCGAGAATGTCCCGGAAAAAAAGTAGTCTGCCGTGGATTGCCGCGCTGCTATTAAATGCGTGTAGTGCTCCCTTGCCCACACCGCCGCCGCTGCCCGATGCGGCGTCGCCCGTTGCGCAATTAATGTCCGACCGCTGCGGGCGCTGCCACGGCGCACCGCATCCCGCGCTGCATTCCGCCAATGAATGGCCAAACGTGGTGTTCCGCATGCAGAAGCATATGGCGCAAAAAGGTCAGCAAGCCTTGACCCCGGCTGAATATTCCACCGTGCTTGAGTATCTGCAAAAGCACGCGCGGCCATGAAGGCCTGGGTGTGGCTGGTTTTGACTTTTTCGCTGGCGGGATGTTCGAACGATATTCCGATTTACCGGTTCACACCGCAGCAGTGGAACGATGTCGTCATCACCGTTGAAGCCCGCCCCGGTCCCACGGCGGGGGCAGTCTGCGAGTTTTTGATCATGGCTTCCTTCGCCAACAATACCCCTGCGCACAGCATCATGGTGTCGATCCGCATGAATGATCAGGGGCCGTGGAAACAGGCCATTCAGGACGGCATGGTGGGCGTATATCGGCGCTCGGATCGCGTCGATAATCTGGATACCGATGTGTTGTACATCCAGATGAAGCGCAAAGACGAAGAGGGAGTGCTGCGCTTTGCGCTAAAAGATCGGCAGATTTAAGTTACGTCCTAGTGAAACACGCTCCCCGCTTGTCGATGTATTGCGAGTGCAGCATTTGCACCGTCAGCACCAGCATCATGATCCATTCCAGCTTCATTAATGCGTAATACGAGCTCATATCGGTGGGTGTTTGCGCTTGCTCAATGCGCGTGCGCAGTGCGTGCACGTGCCCGGGGTCGAATACACCCGCATCATTCAATGCCTGTCTTGACAAATAAGGTTCGAGCAGCGCGTGTTGCGCCGGTGTGAAAAACCATGTGCGTATCGGCGTATAAAATGCTTTTTTCTTGAATTGTCCCGGATGCGGCGGCAAATGCGGCAACGCGATTTTTTTCAACAGGTATTTTTCATCCATGCCGCGCAGTTTGAGATCGGGCGGGATGCGCGCGGCCAGTTCCACCAGCGGATGATCCAAAAAAGGCACGCGTGCTTCCACGCCATGCGCCATGCTCATGCGGTCGCTGCGCCATAGAATCCAGCCCGGCAGGCGCGTCTTGGTTTCGATATACAACGACTGGTTCACGCGATGCCGGCCTTCGACCTGCGGCTTCATCGCCGCGGCCAGTTCATGTATGGGATCAGTAACGTGCGCAGCTTGCGCGAAATCCGGATTAAACAAACCCGGCAACTGGTCGGCTGTGATTTGCCAGAAATCTTGCCACGCCGGATAACAGCCGTAGCGATCGATCACCTGGCGCTGTTGTTCCGCTGCATGTTGCGTGTAAAGCATCTGTATAAACGGCTCGGAAAAATTTTGCGTGTATTGCGTGAAGTACAGCAGCTCGCGCAGTTGCGGGTCGCGAATCTCGTTACCCCACAAGCGCATGTAATCCTGCCGGTAGCAGTCGTAACCAGCGAGGATTTCATCCGCTCCGTCGCCGGTATAGACCACCTTGTAACGGTTATTTTGTACCAGGCTTGACAATAAAAAATAAGGGACGTCCAATGCCATGCGTTGGGGCTGTTCCAGATGGTAAATCGCGGCTTCCAGCTCGTGAACGTAGCCTTCCGCTTTGCCTTCCTCCATCGTGACTTCGGTATTGCCGACGTTCAAATGCTGCGCGATAGCTCGATAAAGCGGCGATTCATCCAACGTGCTGTCGGCGAAATGCACTGAGAAAGTTTGCACCGGCTTACCGTACGACTCGCCCAGCAACCAGGTCAACGCCGACGAGTCGATCCCGCCCGACAGATAAGCGCCGATCGGTACTTCACCGATCGTATGACTGGCCGCCGCATCTTCCAGCGCAGCGCGAAATTCGCGAGTCCAGAATTGTTCGTCATGCGACTCGTATTCATGTTCGCGCGGAAAATTGAGATCCCAATACTGTGTGATTTTTGGCGCTTGTCCCGGATAGGCCATGATATGGCACCCGGGCGGCAATTCCAGCACGCCGGCAAAAGGCGTGTGCGGGCTGATTGCGAATTGATAGGTGAAATAACTGCGAATCGCGGCCGGGTTAAAACGTGGCTCCAACAACCCGGATGCGAACAACGCCTTGATCTCCGATGCGGCAATCAAGTGCTCACCGCTCCAGTGATAAAACAGAGGCTTGATGCCCAAGCGGTCACGCGCGATAAACAACGTGTGCGTCAGCGCGTCGTGCACCGCAAAGCTGAACATGCCGCGCAATTTATGCACACACTCGGCACCTTCGCGGCGGTACAAATGCAAGATCACTTCGGTATCGGAGGCGCCGGCAAACTGCACGCCGTCGGCCTCCAGCGCGCTACGCAATTCCCGATAGTTGTAGATCTCGCCGTTAAAAATAATCGCGTGCCGTTGATCCGTGCTCACCATCGGCTGCGCTCCCCCGGCTACGTCAACGATGGAAAGTCGCGTGTGGCCCAAGGCGGCTTCATCTCGCAGTTCCACCGCATGCGCGTCCGGCCCGCGATGATTGAGCGCACGAGTCATGCGCTCGATCCGTTGCCGTTCAGGCGTTACGCCGCCACGGTGAAAAATAAGAGCGATGCCGCACATGTTGTAGTCGCCGCTGAATGCCGTGGGGTAGTGTAGCGTGGACGTACGCCGATACAAACGCGCGGTCGTTGCAACATGGGCTTTGCAAAATCATCGAAAACAGTTGCAGACAAAAAAATGGGCGGCATGTCGCCGCCCAAAGCACTCGACCTCAGGGGAATCAGCTGTCGATTTCGGCAGTATTTGCGGTCAGTACGCCATTGCTGAACAGACCGGTGATTTCAAGCGTGTCGCCCACCTGCACCGACCCCATGTTCAGAAGAGCAGACAATTCGACGGTAATTCCGGCAATGGTGACTTGCGTGCCGGAGATTGCAGTCACGGGACCTTGCAATTTCACATCCATGGTGGTGCCGATATCACCATCATGCTCAAGCTTGGTTGCGACCAGCATGCCGTTCTCGATGGCAATATGCAGGTCGACGCTATCGCCGACCGCCAAGGTGCCAAGCGAAAAGTCATGCTTGACCTCGTCGTCTTGCTTGCCGATGAGCATGCTCAACGAATTCACGAATACCGTTTGACCCAGCACGGTGATGGTGCCCGCAGTGGTGTCGATGGCTTCGACATTGGCCCGAATCTTGATGCTCGCTTCATGACGGAATTTAATTTCATCCGCAACCAGCTTGCCATCCGCGTTCAAGGTGCCTTCAACTTCCAGCTTAGCGTCGACCGTGAGGGCGTCGGCCGTACCATTTTCAAATTCGGTGCCGCTGTCCACCAGCACGGTTTGGCCATTGAGTACAAACTCGGTTTTATCTGCATTGACCGAGCTCACCACGCCTTCGAGTTCGAACTCGTCGCCGGATTTGCCGTCGACACCTTTTTTGCCGTCGCCTTCAATTTCGACCTTGGTCGCCATCAACATGTTGTCGGCGGTAGGTGCGGTGTTGCTCTTCACTTCCACGTACAGGCCATTGGCAAGTGTGTGCTCAACTTGCGCGTCGCCGTAGTGAACCATGAGTGTGCCGAGCATGAAGGTCTGAGCGGTCGTATCCAATTCCGCGATGACGCCTTTCACTTCGATTTCGTCGCCCGCGTCCAGCGCGGCTTTTTTCACTTCCACGCGCGTGGCGAGAATGGTGCCGGTGCCTGAGGAATAGCCGCTGACTTCTACGATATTGCCTTCTGCGACATCGCCGATACCGGCGATCGAGGTGACTTTGCTTTCAAACACCGTCGCCGCATCAATCGTCACGGTTTGACCCATCACAGTTAGTGTGCCGGTTCCATCCGCAGCTATATTTGTGGCTGTGACAATGCCTTCGAGTTCGTCGGCGTAGTTAATGTGGGTGGCGGTGCCGTGGATACCATCTTTATTCACACTGCCTTCGACAGTGACGACCATGCCGATTTTCAGATTGCTGTCCTGGCCGGCAACTCCGTCGAGGATGACGCTGCTGCTGCCGGTTTCATATTCGACACCGTTGACGAACACGCTGCCGAAACCGGTAATAACACCGGTATGCTTCAGGCCTGTTGTGCTGGCCGCTCCGGTGCTGGAAGATGTGCCGCTGTTGCAGCCGGCAAAAGCCAAGGCTCCGAAAACGGCCAGCGCGATGGCTTTGTGTTGAAATGGTTTCATGATGTGTCTCCAGTGCAAGTCGTTTTAAGGGTGATATTTTCTGTGCGATTTTTGGGAGTTTAATCCCAAAACTGAGTTGGGATTATTTTCCCAAAGATGCTTGGGGTCAATAGGGAAAATACCCTAGAATCCATGAAATGCGCATTAGGTCTCGAAACAGGTGTTCTTGTTCTAAGTCTATTATTGGGAATATAATCCCAACTATTACGGGAAGTACACACGTATAAAACAATGGCCCACGATCAACGCCAACATGCTTTATTTAATGCGGTCGCCAAGCTGCTGCGGCCGCTTATTCGCATGTTGTTACGGCATGGCGTTCCCTATGCCGCATTTGCCGATCTTGCAAAACGCGAATATGTAAATGTGGCTGCGGAAGAATTCGAAGTACCCGGTCGCAAACAAACCAACTCGCGCGTGGCGACGATCACCGGGTTGTCGCGTAAGGAAGTCCAGCGCGTAAAAACGCTGGAAGGCATCGGTGATCCCATCGATGCCGTCGAAAAATATCATCGTGCCGCGCGCGTGGTTTCCGGCTGGGTGCATACGCAACAATTTTGCGGCAAAAATTCAGAGCCCTTGCCGCTACCCTTCGACGGTGGCGACATTAGTTTTAGTGCGCTGGTAAAAATGTTCAGCGGCGATGTGCCGCCGCGCGCCGTGCTTGATGAATTAATGCGCAATGGTCTGGTGGAGCGCGACGCCGACGGCCAATTGCGCCTGGTGCAACGCGTCTATATCCCGAAATCCGGTGAGATCGAAAAGCTCGGCATTCTCGGCACCGATGTCGCGGGATTGATTGCGACCATCGATCACAACATTCAAGTGGGGGCAAAAGACCCATATTTTCAGCGCAAGGTGTACTACGACAACCTGTCCGAAGAAGCGGTCGCCGAGTTACGGCTTTTGATCGCCGAGCGCAGTCAGGTGCAGCTCGAATTCATCAATCACTGGATGGCACAGCGTGACCGCGACGTGAACCCGCAGGCGGGCGGAACCGGGCGTAAAGCAGCAGGTATCGGCATTTATTACTTCGAAGAGCAGGATTCGCAGGAGAAGAAGTCATGAGCGTATTTCGTGCAAGCCGCGTTGCCATTCTCGCTTTGTTATTGCACGCCTGTGCGGGCGGTAGCGAAACCGGGACCGGACTGAACAATGGCTCGGGTGGAAAGGATATGTCGGTGGGAACCATTACCAAATTCGGCAGCGTGTGGGTGAATGGGGTGGAATTTGAGACCACTGCGACGCAGGTTAAGCTGGAAGGCGCCAGCGCTCCCACCACGGCATTGAAGCTCGGCATGGTGGTTACGGTGAAAGGAAAAATTAATGCGGACGGCATCAGCGGCATTGCCGATACGATTTTGGCGGAAGAAGTCATCAAGGGGCCGATCAGCGCCATGGGCACCAATTCGTTCACTGTGTTAGGCCAGGACATCGTCGTGAACGAAGCCACCCGTTTCGAAGACAATTTAATGCTCAATGCGCTAGCGGCAGGCGATCTGATCGAAGTCAGCGGCATCGTCAAAAGTGCCGGTGTGATTACTGCCACCCGGGTGGAGCGCAAAACCGAATTGACGGAATACAAACTCATGGGTGTGGTCAGTTCACTGATGCCCGGTGCGCATACCTTCATGATCGGCGGATTAACCGTGAATTACGCGAATGTGGAATTACCAAGTGGCGTTCCCGCCGACGGTTCACTGGTGGAAGTAAAAGGCACGCTCGACGGCGGCGCGCTTGTGGCGACCGGGGTCAAGGTCCAGGCTTTGGAAGTTGCCGATGCGGATAAATTCGAAATCGAAGGCTACATCGATTCCGTGAGCGGAGGTGGGATGTTTACCGTTAATCATGTCAATGTGCAGACCTCCGCCGCGACGCAATTCAAAGCGGGATTGATCACCGATCTGGTCGCGGGTGCCTTCGTGGAAATCGAAGGCAGCTTGCAAGGCGGCGTCGTCACGGCGACCAACGTGGAATTTAGAGAGCCTGTGAAGCTGGAGGCGGATGTGGCCACCAACATCGGCAACACGCTGACCCTGGGCGGACTGGACTCACTCGCCGTGACGATTAACAGTGAAACCGAATACGAAGGCGAGGTTACCGGCCCGATCGGTATTTTGCCGGGTGTTCACGTCGCGGTGCGCGGCCGATATAACGCCGGCACGCATCAAGTGATTGCCACCCGTATCGAGGTGCAGGCCGACAGTGATCCGAAGGTTGTATTGCAGGGTCCGGTTGATGTGTTGGCCAACCCGTCGCTGACGTTGATGGGTCTGTCTGTGGATACAACTGGCATAGTGGAATTCGAAGCGGACGGGGTGAATGACAGGGATTCATTCTTCGCCGCGGTGACGGTGGGTGACATCGTCAATCTCTCAGGCACATTGCCTTTGAGCGGGGTTGTAAATTGGGAAAGCATCGAGTTGGAGAATTAATCACGGCTTCATATCAACTCTGGGTATCTTGAAGTCAAGCTCTGGCTCAGTCATGCGTGGCGTGAGCTTGCGATTATTTTATCCCTGGCGTCGTTCAACTCCACTACCAGTTATTAACTGAACTCAACCTTGAGGGCAGCTACGTGACCGCAGGATTAAAGCCGGATTCGACGATGACCCGGATTAATTTTGGATGCACAATATCATGGTGCTGAGCCTTCCTGTTTACCGGCGCCCGTATGACGAGGTAGTGAGTTCGCCGGCATGCATGCTGTTTGTCGATGTCGCCGATCAAAATGAATCCGTTTTTGAGGAAACCTCATGGCCAACTCATTTCAAGACCAATTGCTTAAAGCGGGGTTGGTGGATAGCAACAAGGTAAAAAAGGCCAATCGTGAAAAACATAAGCAAATAAAACAACAGCAGCACGCGCATGCCGTCACTCCCGATGCCGCCAAGCTTCATGCGCAGCAGGCCAGCGCGCAGAAGGCCGAGCGCGATCGCGAGCTGAATCGCCAGAAAGTGGAGCTGGAAAATAAAAAAGCGCTGGCCGCGCAAATCAGGCAATTGATAGAAACCCACCGGGTGCCCAAAGACGCGGGCGAGTGCGCCTATAATTTTCAGGACGGCAACAAAATACAACGGATGTACATTACGGAATCCATGAGAAAACAAATCATGCGGGGCGAACTGATGATCGTGCGCTTGGGCGGCGATTATGAGCTGGTGTCGAAAAACATTGCCGATAAGATTGCGCAGCGCGCACCAGATCATGTTTTGACAATTAAAGATTCCTCGCAAGAGCCAACCGCAGGGGAATACGCGCAATACAAAATACCGGATGATTTGCTCTGGTAAATGATGGCGCCTCAATCGGAAGCAAAATACGGGTTTCTCGACACCGCCATGGCGTCCTTATCCGCACAGTGGCGGAGCAGCAAGTTGCGCGATGCAACCTTTGCCGCGTTGTATTTTCTGCACTGGCAGATCCATGCGCACGGTCGGCGGTTTGCCGCACGCCGCTTCAGGTGCGACGCGCGTCCTGATCCCGCGCAATGGCTGAATGAACTGCGGCAGGTGGACGGCGCGGCGCGGGATGAGCTGTTGATCCGCTACTTCGAGCGTTACCAATTTCTCGCCGTCATTCCAAATGTCAACATTGCGCTTGTCCATTGGTTGCAGGGCAGCTGGCCTCTGGTGTTGTGCGAACATGTGCCCTTGCCGGTCGAGGTGTTGGATTTCCAGGTCCGCGGCCTGCGCCCGGTAACACTCATTTGCGATACGGCACGCGCACGCATGGCGGTGTTGAGCAAGCCGGATGCGTTCGCGTTCATGACGCACGACCTGGAACATGCGTACAAATTTTTTCACGCCGCGCGTTTGCATGAATTACAGCGGAATTTTTTTATCGCGCTGCAAGCAGCCCACCAGCGTAATGCATTTGCGTCCTACGCGTGCGATCCGGAATTTCGCGCGCGCTTCGACTATTTGATCAGCGACATGAACACGCATCCGGTGCACAGCTTGCAGTATTTGCGCGCGATTTTGGTGGAGTATCATTTGCGTGCCGAACAGGGCGACATGCATCAAATGCTGTCGCCGGCGGCGCAAAGCGATGTGGCAGACACATTGCGTAAGCTGGAATTGGGCAGACCCGCGCAAGATGTACTGGAACAGTTGAGCAAGGGCGCGCTGCGCGGACAGGATGCGCGGATAATTGAACAGGCCTTGCTGAATTCTGCAATATAATGCGGGCAGAAGGCTTTCTTTCCGTACGGCATGTCGATGAGGACCACAAGATGATGCGTTGGCTCTGGCTTGCAATTGCCGTGATGTATACGGTGTCGACACAAGCGGCGTTACCCGCGCCCAAGGTGGAAAAACTTTCCGAACGCGTGTACGTCTTGCTTGGCCCTGAAGGATTGCCGGATAAAACTAACCAGGGTTACATGGTTAACAGTACCGTGATCATCGGCGAGCAGGGCGTGATCCTGATCGACACCGGGTTCAACGATGAAATCGGCACGCACATCAAGCAGACCATTGCGAAGCTCACCGCCAAACCGGTCACGCATATTATCAATACCCATCATCACGGCGATCACACGTTGGGCAATAGCGCTTTTCCAGGCGCGCAGGTGTTCAGTTCACAACAATGCAAAGAACTGCTTGAGAAGGTGGGCTATGACTGGATCAACATCATCCAGACTGTGCTGGAGCGTAAATTCCCCAACACCAAGCTGGTGCCGGCGAGCATTACATTGGCCGCCGACAGTACCACGGAGCGCGTCCTCGACGGTGTGAAACTACGTTTTATCGTGCCGTCAGGTTCCCATACGCCGGGTGATCTGCTGATTGTTCTGCCTGACGAAAAAATCCTGATCGCGGGCGATATCCTGGTCCAGCACATGTCGCCCAGTTTCCGCGATGCGCATGTCAAGCACTGGATCAATACGCTCGCCAAGATCGAGGCGATGGACATCAAGACCATTGTCCCGGGGCATGGGCCAATAATGCTGCCCGCACAGGTGCCAGAAATGCGCACGCGCATGTCCAAGCTGTATGCGGCGGTGGAAGCGGGTTATAAAAAAGGACTCACCGACGCCGAAATACGCAACACGCTGGATTTGAGCGAGTGGCGCAACCTGGTGAGCTTTGAACAATTGATGGGCGGCATCATCAACCGCACCTTTCTTGAAATCGAACAGGATAATTTCTGATGGACTGCCGTCCGGGCTGCGGCGCATGTTGCATTGCACCGTCGATTACATCATTCATTCCCGGCATGCCACACGGCAAACCCGCGGGGGTACGGTGTTTTCAGCTCAGTGAGGATTTTCGCTGCCGATTGTTCGGTTTAGCGGAACGCCCGGCGGTGTGTCGCGGGTTTCGTGCCGCGCCCGATACGTGCGGCATCAGCCCGGCGGACGGTTTGGCCATACTCACGCGCCTGGAAGCGGACACGCGCTAAATCGATCATCAGAACAATAAAAGGCAGTCAGCGTAACTGCGCGATGATTTTACGGATTGCCGTTTCATTTTCCTCGATGCGAGCGGTGAGTTGAAACTGCACCCGGGCACGATGCAGGTTCTGACCGGGCGCAGCGATTTTGAAATACACGTTGCCTTCAAGATGGTCGGCAAGAAATCGCAATCCAAGTTCAAAGGGGAGCAGCCGGATCGCGTCGTACATGAAGTCAAAATCTGGCCCTGTCAGAAAGCCGCGTGCGGCTTCGACATAGCCGTGCAGAATCGCACCGCATATTTCCAGATCGAATTGCGTTGCTTCCGAGTCGTGCGCGGATTCGCCGCCGCGGTTGCAACACGAGCGCAGGCAGTCGCCCAAGTCGTAGTGAATCAAGCCGGGTTGCACGGTGTCGAGGTCGATCAGACTCAGCACGCGGTCACTGTCCGCAGCGAATAAAAAATTGTCAAGTTTTGGATCGCCGTGGGTCGCGCGCAGCCGCAACGCGCCGGAGTTCTTGCCTTGTTCGAGAGTGCCGGCCAGAGCACGCCGGGCCGCGACAAAATCGCAGGCCGCCGTCGCAGGAGTGTCGATGGCGGTGCGCGCGCACACCGCGTCGAAGTGCGCCAGATAATCCGGCGCGATGTGGAAACCCGGCAGCGTGGTATGCAAACGTTCGGCGGGCAAGGTATCGAGCAACGCGTGAAAACTGCCCAGCGCATGACCGATGTGATAGGCCTGCGTTGAGTCGGCGAGCGTTTCGAGTGCGCGCGTGCCGGCGATGAAATGCAAGGCGCGCCAGTAACAACCCTCGGCATCAAGCACGAAATCGCGTCCGTCGCGAGCGCGATACAGGCCGGGGATCTGCAACTGGGTGCCGGGTCGTGACGCGGTGTGTTGCGCATGATCAAGCAGGCAGCGCAGGTTTTCCATGATGTGTTGCGGTTGAGGAAAAACCTTGGGATTGATACGTTGCAGGATGGCGCTGCGCGCGGGCACGCTGTCGATCACGGCGAGATAGGTATCGTTGATCAGACCGCGTCCGTACTCCTGCACATCGCGCAGCGGCGCACCGAAGTCGAACTGCCGCGCGATGGCCAACGCGGCGCCGTTCACTCGGCCAGTTCCGCGGAAAATATTTTTACGCTCACGCGTGCCAGATCTTGATCCGTGGGCAGCGGGCCGACGCGGGTCGATTCCGTGATGGATTCGCGCGGACTAAGGATGGAGGTTAACGAGAGCGAACCCTGCGCGGCGATTTGACCGGCTTTATCGAACCAGGCCACGGCAATTTTTAGGTTCTTGATTTTGACCGGCGAACGATTTTGCACGCTCACGGTGATGTAACCCCGCGCATCGCGCGCGGCATCCACGCCAATGTATTTTTCCGGATTATCGCTCAGATCCAGACGGGCAAGCTGGAAAGTAGCACGTTTGCCGATCTCGGCGTCGGACTGCGCGGCTTGCATGAAATTTTGCTTGGCGTTTTCCTTATCATTACGTTTGAGAGCGTCCTCGCCCAGCGCGAAATGCGCCACGGCGGTGGGTAAAAGCGCTACGCTTTTTTCCAGATCGGCACGTGCGGCGGGGTCGCGCATTTGTTGTTTGATTAATCCGCGTTGCAAATAAAATTGAAAATAATCGCGGTTACGCGCAATCGCCAGATCGAAATCCGCCAGTGCCTCAAGCAGGCGTTTTTGCTTGATCCGGGCATCGCCGCGTAAACCGTAAAATAATGCTTCGCGCGGTTCGATTTTGATCGCGGCTTCGGCCGCCGCCAAGGCAGCATTGGCATTATTTGCGGTCAGTGCTTTACGGCCTTCGTCGAGTTTGTTGTATGCCTCGCGGGTTTTTTTCAGCGAGGCGATACGCGCTTGATAAGACTCGGCACCTAAGGTTCCCGATCCGGCCAGAGTCGCCGCGTTGGCCTTGTTGGCTTCCACGCGTTCCTGCGACGGAGGATGGGAGGCGAATAGGCCTTCCAGCCAGTTGGCTTTTTCGCCTTTGGACAAGCGCACGAAAGTTTCTTGCAGCGTGACGGCCGCACGCGGATCGTAACCCGCGCGGGCCATCATGGCGGTGCCGTAGCGATCCGACTCCATTTCGGCGTCGCGGCCGTATTTTTTACCGATGAGCTGGGCGCCCAGCGCACCGGCGCCCACCAGTAACGCGCCGCCGTCTTTGTCACCCACCGCAACCCCCAAACCCATCACGCCGGCTTGCAATAACATGCCACGCTCCATTGCCTTGGCGCCGTGGCGTGCCGCGGCATGCACAATTTCGTGGCCCAGTACCGCGGCAAGTTCCGCCTCGTTGTTCAGTTCCAGCAGCAAGCCGCGGTTCACCGCGATTTTTCCGCCCGGCAACGCCCATGCATTGGGCACGGAATTATTGAGCACACTGAATTCATAGGGCAGATCGGGTCGCTCGCTGACCGCGGCTAATTTTTTGCCCACATTGCCGACGTAATCGCCAAGTTCGGGATCGACGTTCCAGTCGCCGCCTTGCGATTGCCGCGAGGCGAGGTAATTTTGCACACCGATTTGGATTTCCTGTTGTTCCGATACCAGTTGCAGTTCGGTTTTACCCGTGACCGGATTACGTGCGCAGGCAACCAGAAGGGTCAGGAACAATGCCGCAGTTAGCCCCGGGGCTAACCGAATAACAGGGCGAAGTACACACATGGACAGGCACAGGATCAGTGAATCAAGGCGCACAGTATATCGTACCCGGCGCATGTTTTACCGCGATTAGGGGGATTTCGCGCTGGGGGCAGGGGTTGCCCGCACAGTTTTTTCGGTGAGGTTGCGGTAGCTGAGCAGCACTTTCTGATAACGCTCATTGGCCGGTGCGATGTGCATGACGCGGGCGAGGAACACTTCGGTTTGTTGCGCCGCTTTATTGTTCACGCCGGTTTTCTGCATGAGCGCGATCAACGACAAGGCCGCATTGAGATTGATAGTGATGTTTTCCGGCATGGCGCGCGCCGCCTGCAGAAACAGTTCGATGGATTCTTCCAGCTTGCCCTGCTTCACCAGTTCCACGCCCTTGTTGTTGGTGCCCACGACTTCCTGGCGGGTTATTTCCAGCATGTCGGCCAGACCCGCCTGCCCGCTGGACTCGCAGATGGCTTTGACTTTATCGAGCATTTTGCTGTCTTCGTGATTATTGCGAATCACATGTTTGAGCAGTTCATTCCCGTGTTGACTTTTTCCCAGGGCGAGGCAGGCTTCCGCCAGCTCCAGTGCGGTCGTGGTGGGTAGATTGCCGGGATTTTGCGCATACAGCGACATAACCTGCTCCAAGGCCTTTTCACTTTCCGCCGTTTTGCCGGTTTCCTTGTACACCAGCGACTGAATCACCGCCGATTGCAATTGCACCGCGCCGCCGCTTTTCTGGAATTCGCTGGTCATCGCCCCGACAATTTTTTCCGCTTCGCCGGGCGCATCTTTTTTCAGATACACCTTGGCCAGGCCGCCGAATTCGGCGGGGCTGCGATGCACGGAATTCCGGCCTTCGCGCACCACATGTTTGAATGACTGTTCGGCGGTGGCCAGATCATTGTTCTCGAGTGCAATCTCACCCAGCGACTTCTGCCGCAAAATCGCCTTGGGTGAAATCCGGATGGCATCCTCCAGCGCTTCTTGAGCGCTGTTATTGTCACCCAGCGCCTTGTGCACTTTGGCCAGCCAATCGTAGGCCAGCACATACTTACTGTTTAAGTTGATCAGGTCTTCGAAACTGGTGCGCGCCTGCGCATAATGCCCGAGGTGAAAGTAGGTTTGCCCCAGGCCAAAGCGCGCCCAGGAAAAATCGCGCGTCTCCAAGGCTTTTTCATAAATGCGTTTGGCCGCTTCGAAATCGCCGATGCGCTGCAACAGATCGCCCTTAAGTCTGGTCAGCTCCAAGGTGTTTTTGGAAGCGGCGGCGATTTGCGCATCGCACAGCTCGATGGCGTTGTGATATTTTTTTTCGTCGAGCGCGCGTGCGATATCGTGCAAGCCCTGCTTACGTTCCTGCAATTTAGCCAGGCGCGTCTGCAGAACCAACTTGGTGAACGGCTTCACCAGATAATCGTCGGGCTGATATTCAACCGCCCCCATGACCATGTTCGAAGTATTTTCCGCCGTAACCAAAATAAAGATGGAGGAGTACGGCAGCAGGTTGCGTTCCTTGGCTTCTTCCAGCACCTGCTGCCCGTCCTTGCCTTCGCCCAGGCTGTAGTCGCACAACACGATCTGCATGGTTTGCTTGTGCATCGCCTCGACTGCTTCGTCGCCGTTGCGCACCTCGGTGAGTTTGTTCGCACCAAACGGAACCAGCATCGAGCGCATCATGGAGCGCATTTCGGGAAAATCGTCCACGATCAGGATATTCAGATCTTTGAGGGTCCACAGGGCCATAAGCTAGGCATCTCGATTGGTTGCCTGATGCGTATCGGCAGCGGCGCTGCCGTCTTTATAGAAACCAGCGTGCGCGCCGTTAATGTAGCGGCGAACAATTCAAGTTTTCGAGGTCCAACGATGAGCGGCGGCGATCCATTAAATTTCTCCATGATTCTGGCCAGTGGCGTGCACGACATGAAGAATTCCCTGAGCATGCTGCTGGGTACGCTGGATCAGTTGGGCGGCGAATGCGCGCAAACCTGTCCGGCGGGAGATAAAATCAATCAGCTGCGTTATCAGGGCCAGCGTCTGAACAGCGACTTGGTGCAGTTATTGTCAATTTACAAAATCGAGCACCAGCAATATTCGCCGAATATCGAAGAGCATGATTTAAGCGATTTTTTGCAGGAATGCGTCAACACCCATGAACCCCTGCTGACTCCGCGCGGTATCGTTATCGAATCCGTATGCGCCGCCGGGCTGACCGGATATTTCGACCGCGAAATGGTGGCGGGAGTAATCAACAATGTGGTCAACAACGCCTACAAATACTCGAAGGACAAGATTCGCCTGAGTGCCGCGAGCGACGGCGGCTATGTGACGCTCTCGGTGGCCGATAACGGCCGCGGTTACCCGCCCAGCATGGTGCGTACCGGCGGTGTGCAGGCCGGTCCCACGGATTTCAAGTCGGGCAGTACTTCGCTGGGATTGTATTTCGCGTCGTTGATTGCCCACATGCACAGTAACAAAGGCAAGCACGGCTATATCCGCTGCGCTAACGAGGGAATTGATGGCGGCGGAAATTTTTCGATCATGCTACCTTGATTTCGAGGTTGAGCATGCCATGCCGGTAATCGCCCCATTTGAAATAGGAAAAAGCCCCGCGCGCTACGCTGGAGAGCATTTTTATGCCGGATAAGCGCCGCACCTCGGGCTCGCACAGCGACGAACGGAATTTTTTCCGCATCGACGATGAAGTGTATCTGGAGTTCCGGGTATTGACTGAAGTGCCGCGCGATAAAAGCAAAATGCCCGCATCGCGCAAGGATGCGCGCACTCAGGATGTCCTATCCGACCTGACCGCGGTGAATGCGCAAATCCATCCCCTGATTGAAAGCATCCGACAGACCAGCCCGGCGGTCGCGCGTTGTCTTGAAGCCATCAATAAAAAGGTGGATGTGCTGGCGAAGGCCGTGTCGAAAAGCGGCGAACCGTTCAAAGCGGTCAAGCCGAATAAAAAAGTCAACCTCAGCGCCGGCGGCGTGTCGTTTAACGTCGGCACCGAATTGCTCGCGGGTACGCCGGTGGAAGTGCGTCTGGCGGTGATTTCATCGAATCTGATCGTGACCGCTTACGGCGAAGTCACGCACTGCGAGCGTGAAGGACGCGACGCCGAGCAACCGTTTCGAGTCGGCATTAAATTTCCCTCGCTGACGGTCACCGAGCGGCAAGCCTTGTTTGCCCATGTGCTGGGCCGTCACACCGAAAAGCTGCGCGGCGCCAATCGCAGCAGCGAAGAAAATGCCGCCGGCACAAATCCGGCGCCGAAAAAATAGCTGCGGAACGGCCACGCTGCGCTTCGCGCCCTCGTGCAAATCAGCAACTAAACGATGTATCGATCCCAGCCCGCGTAGGTATCCTTGACCGGCCCGCGCGGAATCGCCAGCGCAATCAAGGCCAGCCCGCATATCACGCTGTTCCAGACCGCCGGCGGTGCCGTGATGCCGTCGAGCAGCCAAGGCGCGGCGGTGAGCCAGGCACCGAACAGAATGTTGATAAAGCGCACGCTGCGCGCGACTTCCGCCCACGCCATAATGGAAAATGTCACGACCAGGGAGCCGACAAGATGATCGCTGTTCGCCATGGCGCCGCCGCTGTCGAAGGCGAGGCGTGTAAACATCAGCCAGATTCCAAGGGCGGTGCTCAGTATCAAGGTGATGGGAAAGGTCGCTCCACGCACGCCTTCCGGTATATTGCCGGCGGGCTCGGAAGCATCGGCGCGGCCGCCTTCCATCGCATCGCCCATCCAGAAAGTGCGCCAGAAAGGTTTATGTTTCTTGTATGCATCGACCAGAAATTGCCCGCTGGCGACGACTTCATCAAGCGAGTAGGGCACCATCAATGCCATCGCCAGCGCGGCGATCAGGCACAGCGTGCACCAGGTGCCGATCAAGATCGGCTGAATGATGATGAAGAATATGCTCACGCCGCCCAACGGCACGATCAATATGCCAAGACCCAGCACCATCCACGGCATGGTACGCCAGCGGTTCTTGCCGCCCATTAAAGTCATCAGCACCTCGAGCATGTAGGCGACGGCGCCAAGACCGGCATCGGCGACCGGCCAGGCACGGGAGATATCCGAAGTGATGATGGTCATGGTGCCGTCACCGAAGAAGGGATCCCACGCACGATCCAGATGCCCGAGCTGGTAAGCGGCCATATAGCTTGCGATGAAAAATCCGATTAATCCCAACACGGCGATTGGCAGGCGTTGCGGCCAGCTTGCCGGCGAATAATTCCAGCCCGGTGGGATGTCCGGCCCGCCCATCATGCCGGCCACACTCATGCCCGGCATGGGCGGAATCAGCAGCGCTAAAGCGATCACCAGCGAACCGATCAGTGTGGAGTTGATGTAGGCCTGCGGCAGCGGTGTCCAGAACACCAGGGGTGCGAATAACAGCCACACCCCCACCGTGGCATTAGCCCATTGCGCCCACGGGAAACGGCGTGCCGGTGAAGCCGAAAGCGTGCTGAAAATCACCACCAGTATGCCGCTGAGCATGTCGCTCCACAGCATCGCGCGATTGCGCATTTCTATCGAAGGCAGGTCGCGCTCGCCCATTACGCGCAGCACATTGGCATCGGGAATCAATTCGTGCATGTAGCCCAATACCCAGGGGCTTGCCAGCAGCCAGCTTCCTAATATCCAGTTCGCATAATGCGGCCAGCGTATTTTGCGATGCTGTTGTACCAGCCAGCCGTGCTCATTCATCGCGAGAAACGGTTTTCCCGCCTTGTATCATGTCTTGACATGTGCAGAGGTGCCGGTAAGTCGGCAGGCGGGTCCAGGTTATTGGTTTCATACCAGCCGTGCGGATCTTCTTTAAGGGCGTCAATCATGGCGGGAAGCGCCGCCAGCAAGCGATGTTGGGGTTGCCAGTTCAAGTCAAAGCGCGCGCGGCGGATATTGAGCGCGTAATGATCGTCGGCCAGATCGATCATCCAGGGTTTGATGAAGGGCTCTTCCTCTTTGGGCAAGGCCACCTGTTCCAGCCACGCGCCCGTCTTGGCGATGACTTTAGGAATCTCGCGCGTCTCCCATTCCTCGCCGTGGATCAAACGCGCTATTTCATGCTGCAAGTCCGCATAACTGGGGATATCGGTTTCACCCAGCAGCAGGGTATGACGCGAGGGTAATTCATGCCGCTTGGCGATGAGTGTGGTCATGGCCTCGACCAAATCGTCCATATGGATCGCTGCCTGACCATGGCGGCTATCGCCCGGAAACACGTGGCTGATCAAGCGGCGCTCGTAAATGCGGGCAATCTGCTGAGCAAGTGCCGGGAGATGACATAAGTCATCGTAAACGCCTGCGATTCGCAAAATAGTGAATGGAATGTGCCCGTGTTCGCGCCGAATGATTTTTTCGGCAGCCAGTTTCGATTGTGGATAATCCCATTTGGGTTGCAGCGGCGAGTCTTCGTTGATCAGCTTGCCGGGAAGTTGCGGCGCATGCACCAGCATCGAACTGGAATAAATAAACCGCTCCACCTGGAACGATTGCAAGCCCCGCAGCAGCCGCTGCGTGCCCAGCACATTGACCGTTTGATATTTAGGACTGGGTTCGCCGTCGAAACTGTAATACGCCGCCAGATGCAAGAATGCGGCAATGCGTTCGCCATGATCGGCGCGCACCTGAGCGAGCGCCTGTTGAACGCTGGTTTCGGATTCAAGATCAAGCTGGACAGAATGCACAGACGACCGGAAATGCGGCGCCTTCCCAGCGTCTAAACCGACGATTGTATAATGCGGCGCCAACCGCTGAATCAAGGCACTCCCGATATGGCCGCTGCTGCCGCTGATGACAATGAGTTCTTGGCTGGCCGTCATTGCGCTTCTCCAAAACGTGGTGAAGACTCTGGTCCATCATGCATGGATGCAAATCAGAAAATCTGGATAAGACAGCGGATGAATATTTAAAATTCCGATGAATAAAAATTACGCGCCCTGCAAAATCGTTTCTGGGCGGTATCGTACGCAAAGCAGGAGTAAAACAATCGCGTGCCGACTACGGCGGGAAATGAAGGTTAAATCAGCGCGGCCAGCGCGGCGATGACTGCCACAATAACAGCACCCGCCAGCCATAAAATTTTTGTGCGGTTCGCCTCGACATGCTTGATCAGTTGCGCGTTCTGATCCGCCAGTGCCTTAATCAATTCAGTGGAAGCGAGCATCTGCTCGTGCAAGTCCGCTACTTGGGCTTCAATCTGCGCGAGCTGCGCCTGGAGGGTCGCGATGGTGAGCGCTTCGGCCGAGAGTTCGGTCGGTGTGTTTTCATCCGGCAGGTTCGATGCCGGAGTTTTTTTTCCGACCGCATTCCACAACTTCTTCGCGCCATCGGCGACCTGCGGAGCATTACGTATGATCTCCGTCCAGGGAAGCAACCGCAGTACAGCGAGCCAGCCGATAGCCATGCAATAAGCCTTGTGCGAAATGTGGAGTCGTGTAAAAAATCTCTGCTGAATTGTAGGCGCCGTCCTTCCTATGCAGACGGGAATCCAGTAGCGGATTTTTACAACGGTAATCTTAATCTACAACGACCGCGGGCTGATTGTCTGTTTGGCAAGTCCCGCTGCTGATGAATGCTAAAGAACCACCGATTTATTCATTTTCCTGGGAGCGCGAGCGTCCCGCTCGCTATTTTGCGGGCAAGATGCCCACGCTCCACAACCGAGCTTCGGCCTGAACGGATTAATCTAATCGGCGTTTCCTAGGGCAGTTTCGTTCCGTCGAGCTGTAGCGCAGCCAGGTCAAACGTATATGTCGCTTCGTAGGTTTCATTCTTGTCGCGTGCGATCATCTTTGCTTTGTTAACGATCAGCGCATCGGCAAGGTCTGCCGTCTTGACACCATTTCCCGTCTTAATGTCCTTCGCCCCAACAAAATCATTCAGGGCGGACCAAATGGCTTGTTGATTTTCAAATACAATATGGCTCTCTTCTAAAAGGCTCATTACCAAAGCTTGGATATCCTGCTTCGTTGCGCCGTAGCGCTTCCCTTTTAGGGTCCATATTGTTTCTGTTAAAACGACGTCGGTGATCAGAACATGACTTCCGCTTTCAAACACCTTTTTGGCTTTCGCTGTTTGCTGTTCATCATCGTTAAGAACCCGTCGCAGCAAGACATTCGTGTCAACAGCAATCACGCGGCGCGCCTCTTGTTCTTTGTCGACGGCCGCCGCGTTGCAATGGTATCGAGCAAGGATTCCTCGTCGCTATAGCGACGATCGGCTTTCAGATGTTTTAGCACTCCAGCGCTCGCACCTTTGCGCTTTTTAAGCAGAGTGACCCGGCCTTCGTGCTCGACAAAATCAATCTCGTCACCGGGCTGGACATCAAGCCGGTCACACAATTCTTTTGGTATCGTAATTTGCCGCTTCGGGCTCAGCAGGGGCATGACTTTTCCTTTTTACATTGTAGATTTGGTAAGAATAAAACAATCTTTACCATTTCGTAAATGGTAAAGACGTCGTTGCAGTTACAGCAATTCAATGCCGAAGCGGCGCACGACAAGGGCGAACAGGCCGAAACAAACGGCAGTGATGAGGATGCATGCCAGCAGGGTCGGCCAGAAACCGAGGCGCGGAAGCAGCGCAGGGAAGATCAGAAACATCGGCAGAGTGGGCACGACATACCAGAACGTATACCAGGCATGGTTCGCGATTTTTTCTTGCGGCTGGTTTTCGAGCTGGAGCCAGATCAGCGCCAGCAACGTCACCAGCGGCAGCGCGGCAACCAAACCACCGAGTTTGTCGCTGCGTTTCGCCAGCTCCGACACCAGCACCACCACGGCGGCAGTCAGAATATATTTCGTTACGATCCAGGTCATGAGCGCTTTCGATTACCCGGTTAGCGTGCGCGGTTATTTTTTGTCGAGTTATATGCGTAGCTTTATGCGCCGGCCGTCGCGGCACCTGTGCCGCAGCTCGGACAGTAATGAAAAAAAGCATTTTTGCGCGTCGTGCAGTGGCGGCATTGGTCGAACAGTTTCATGCCGCAATGCACGCAGAAGTTGCTCGCGGTGTCGGTGTTGACTGATGGGGCGGCCGGGGTCCCGGAAGCGGCCGCCATGGAGACGATGGCGCGTTCGCAGCCGGGGCAAATATTGGCGGCCATTTTTTTCAGCGCATCTTCGTAGCCCAGCGCCTGGCGGCGTTGCGTCTCGGTTTGGGCTTCGGCTTCCTGACGTTTGGCCAGGTAAAGGCGCATCGCCTTGATGACGTAGTGGCCGGCGATGGCGGTCAGTACGATACCGGCCGCATAGCGCACGTAACCGCCGTAGCTGGGCAGGTAGGGCACCAGCTCAAAGAAGAAGGTGAACAGCGCAAACAGCACGAAGCCGCGCATCAGCGGCCAGTAGTCGCTCTTGCGCTTGCGCGCGATCAGCCAGCCCGCAATCGCCAGCAACGGCAAAGTGATCGCGAGCCGCAAGCCGAACACGCGCATTTCCTGTTTGAACAGCGCGTTGTGATAGGCGCCTTCGGCGGCACTGGTAATTTCAATTTCGGCGCGGCGTTGCTGATTCAGCGCCTGCGACGTGTTCAGTTCCTCCTGATCGATTTGTTCGACTGCGATCTGCGCCTTGCGCTCGGCGTCCTTTAAATTGTCAAGATCATGTGTGCGTTTGACGACTTCGGGATCCTGGGCCGGATCGGTGGTGGCGGTGCGGGTGCGAATCCAGTTGTTGTAGGCTTCGCGCGCCGATGCGTAGGCATGCCCCGCGGATGTTTGTGCCTGTTGAGCTTGCGCGTGTCGATCCGCAAGTTCTTGTTGGGTACGATTGAGTTTGCGAATTTCCGCTCGGGCGGAGCTCAGCGCATTGGCATCGGCGAACTGCTCGATGCCGAGACTGTGTTCCAGACGCGGCAGGTCGGCCACTACTTTGCCGCCCAGACCGATCAGAAAACCGGCGAAGATGAACGACACCAGCCACATCACAAAAACGAACAGTTTTTCCGGAACACGCAGGCTTTTGAACATGCGGGAGGGGCTCCAAAGGAGTGGGTCAAGACTTCTGCTTGAGTGCGGCTGACGGCAAAGTATAGGACAAAGCCATGCGCGGCGTGCGTAGCTTACCCGGGTTGAAATCTACCGCTGATTAATACATGCCGGTCCGAGATCGCGCGCAGCGCCAGATTTTGCAGGCCGGCGTGTTGCAGTTGCGCGTGGATTTCGCCGGTGTCGAAAGCGGCCAGCAGCGAGTTGAAAAAGTCACGCTTAAGAATATCGGGTTCGGCGCCCGCGTATTGCGCGACTAACGCGTGGGCCGCCGTGACGCTTGCCGGGCGTAATAAATCCAAAATAAAAATCGCACAGCCCGCCCGTGCGTGGTCTTTGATCGCATTCCACAACACGCTCGGCTCATGCAGATGATGCAGCAGACTGTTGCTGATGATGGCATCGTAGCTGCGTCGCGGCAGTTGCGTTGCGGGCAGGCATTGGTGCAGCAGGCGGATGCGTTCTTGCATGCCCGCCGCCGCAATTCTTTGCTGCGCGTGCGTGAGCATCGCTGCCGCGCCATCGACCGCATCGATTGCGCAATGCGGGAAAGCGCGCGCGAATCGCAGCGTTACATCGGCGGCGCCGCAGCCCAAATCCAGCACGCGGCCGCGTAAATCCAGACTGGGAAATTCTTCCGCAAACAAGCTGACGAAACGCTGGTGCGGCTCGGAAAAATCCGCGTGCGCGTAGGCGTGCGCCTGCGCGGGATCGTCCATCAATTCAGGTTCAGGGAGGCGGTTCATGACTTTTATCCGGGCGTGCCAAATGACTTGATTCAAATACCGGTAAGTGGAGTGCCCCTTCCCCCTGTAAGGGGGAAGGCTGGGGATGGGGGTGAGTGAACTATGCTGCAGGACGCCCACATCTACAACTGCTCTTGCGAAACACTCCCTCTCCCTTGCAAGGGAAGGGGATATTTTGCAGGCAGGGTTCTAGTCTTTACAATTCTTGAATCCTGCTGATTACAGCACGGCACATTATATCGGCAGCACGCTTTCGCCGGTCATCAATTCCGCCACGGTTTCGCGGCGGCGGACGACATGCACGCGCCCGCCGTCGACCAGCAACTCGGCGGCGCGCGGGCGCGAGTTGTAGTTGGAGCTCATCGCAAAACCATAGGCGCCCGCGGAGCACACGGCGAGAACGTCACCGGGCGCGAGATTCAATTCGCGTTGCTTGCCCAGGAAATCGCCGGTTTCGCACACCGGGCCGACAATGTCGTAGGTCTGCGTGCCGCCCAGGGCGCGTGGGACCAGCGGTACGATGTTCTGCCAGGCGCCATACAGCGCGGGGCGGATGAGGTCGTTCATCGCGGCGTCGACGATGGCGAAATTTTTGTGCGCGGTGTGTTTGAGGTAGGTGACCTGGGTCAGCAATACACCTGCGTTGCCGACGATGGCGCGCCCGGGCTCGACAATTAGTTTGTAGTTGCGGCCGCGTAATTGCGCCAGCACGGCTTGCGCGTAATCGGCTGGGGCGGGAGCGATTTCGTTTTGATATTGAATGCCCAGGCCGCCGCCCAGGTCGAGGTGTTGCAGATGAATGCCCTCGGCTTCGAGTTGTTGCACCAGCGTCAACACGCGGCTCAACGCGTCGCGAAACGGCGTGAGTTCGGTGAGCTGCGAACCGATGTGGCAATCCACACCGATCACCTGCAGGTAGGGCAGGCGCGCCGCCTGCGCATAAATGCGTGGAGCATCCTGGATGTCGATGCCGAATTTGTTTTCTTTGAGCCCGGTCGAAATGTACGGATGGGTACCGGCGTCGACATCCGGATTGATGCGCAGCGACACCGGTGCCGGGATGCGCAGCTCGGTCGCGAGGCGGCTGATCTCGTGTAATTCGGCTTCGGACTCGACATTAAAGCAGTGGATACCGGTGTGCAGCGCGACGACGATTTCCGCAGCGCTCTTGCCCACGCCGGAGAACACCACCTTGCGCGGATCGCCGCCGGCCTTGAGCACGCGCTCCAGTTCGCCGCGCGATACAATGTCAAAACCTGAGCCCAGGCGCGCGAGGAGGTTCAATAGGCCGATGTTGGAGTTGGCCTTGACCGCGTAGCACACCAGGTGATCGTGCCCGGCGAAGGCGTCGTCGAACGCGCGCCAGCGGCTTTCAAGCGCGGCGCGCGAATAAACGTAACAGGGCGTGCCAAACTGGGAGGCGATCTGGGTGAGATCGACATCTTCGGCGTGCAGGCTGCCGTTGCGGTAGTCAAAAAAATTCATGGGGCGTGACTCGATGTGGCGGCGGGTGCCGGAGGGGGCGGCGGCAATATCAAATCGCCTTTTTTGCCGCAGGCGCCCAGCGCAAACAATCCGGCCGCAAGCCATAAAGCGAGATAGAATTTATTGAACATAGCCGACCCGTGGAAAAGCGTGAGCCGCGAATTATAACGACCTTCCCGGGTTTACCGAACTGATTTTCGATACAGCGATGCGTTAAGGTAGGCAGCCAATCAGCCTCAAGGCGTAGGGGCTCGATTTATCGAGCCCGAGCGCGGGCGTAATAAATTGCGCCCCTACAAAACACGGCGTAACCATCAAGGAGATCCATACGCATGACCCCGCCGCTCGAAACCATCGTGGTCGAACCCGCCGCACCGGCCAATGCTGCCGTGATCTGGATGCATGGTCTGGGCGCGGACGGCCATGATTTTGAACCCGTGGTGCCGGAATTTGACTTTCCACCGCCGCTGCGCGTGCGGTTTATTTTTCCGCATGCGCCCTACCGGCCGATCACCATCAATGCGGGCCAGGTGATGCGCGGCTGGTACGACATCATCGAATTGGGCTCGCTGCGACAAGAAGATGCGCCGGGTATCAACGCCTCCGCGCAGGCGATCGAAGCCTTGATTGCCCGGCAGGCAGGCTTAGGTATTCCCGCGCAGCGTATCGTGCTGGCCGGATTTTCCCAGGGCGCGGCCCTCGCGCTGCACACGGGGTTGCGCCATGCGCAACCGCTCGCGGGCATCGTGGCGCTGTCGGGTTATCTGCCGCTGGCGGCGTCCCTGGCCGCCGAGGCGCATGCGGCCAATGCGTTCACGCCGGTGTTTCTGGCGCACGGCACCATGGACAATGTCGTGCCGCTGCGGCTGGGTGAAATCACACGGGCGTTGTTGGAAAAAAATAATTATGCCGTGACCTGGCACACTTACCCCATGCCGCATAGCGTGTGCGCACAGGAAATCGCGGACATCGCCGGGTTCCTGCGCGCCCAGTTGCGCGCGCAAGAAGTGGATAAATAAGCCGCGTAAAGCTACGACCGCTACAGCTTTTCCAGTTCCTGGTTCAAGCGTTCTTCGATGCGCTTTTTATAATTCAGGAAATTCACGATCTGCCATGGGTTGGGGGATTTGCCGCTGATGGCGCTGGGCGGCAAATCGATGTCGGTGATAAAAATCGGATAACGCAAACCGCTGCGCCGCTGCGAGATCACGAATTTGGCCACTTCGCGGAATAAATCCGCGCCGTATTCGAACGAGGCGAATTCCTTTTCGTCGCAAAATACCGTGAAAGCGTTATTGACGTCGTTAGGCGCGCTGATCACCTGCACGTTAAAATAACGGCGCGGCGCGAATTCACGCGTGCTGTGCCGGGTCTTGAGTTCAAAGCCGCCTTTGCGGTTGCCTGCGATTTCATAAAATTCAATACGCATATCCCCGTTTCTGGGGGTGGCGTCTTTCGCGGAAAAATTGATTCGCTGCAGTGCCGATTCGAAAAACTGATCGAAATGATTGATCAGCGTGACTTCTTCGTAATAGGGCATGCGGTGCGTAAACAGCGAGCCCTGTTCATCGGCCACGTAAATGTCGACGTTCTTGCCCTGGATTTGGTAGAAAAATTGAATCGCGCCCGGGCGATTCGCGTTGAATATTGCGGGCAATGCCGTGTCGAGCAAGGCGTTGCGGTCGATGTGGGTCACTGCGAAGCCCGCGTGCGGTTCGGCCAGAAAACGCAGCAGTTCGCCGTAATTCTCTTTGCGTGTGTAAACAAAATTGCTGTTGTCGCGATGCACGATGAAATAGGACTGCTCGCATTGCAGAATGTAGCGGGCGTCCTCATGCGAGGCTTCGCCATAAAACGCTGCCAAGGTATCGGCAAACAATTCTTCGATGCGCTTGGCGATCGAGGGGCCATGATTGGATGAAAAACTATAGGCGCGCACCGGCGGCGGCGCAATCCGGCGCGTCTCGCCGGAGCGGCCCCATTGCAGGTATTGGCACAAGCAGTCCATGAGGCCTTGGATATGCTGGTGGCTGAAATGCAGCACTTCCTGCCAGCTCGTGACCAGCAACTGGTCGAAACTCAGCGCAAGATTCATCGCAAAACCGCTGTAATTAAGCACATCGGTGCGATTGCTGATAATGTCCGAGCCTATGCGGCTGCCGCGCGCCATGGGGTCGATACCGATGTTGACAAATATAATGGAGCTCAATATTTCCGGCGGGCTGGACAGGGCTTCCATGTTGGTGCCGGGGAGCTCGCCGCCGGGATAGCTTTGTTCCAGGCACGCGGTGATGGCGCGGAACTCCTTGACGTCGAGCTCGCTGTTTTGCGCGCGCACCGTCAATACGGTTTGCGCGCTCATGAGTTTATTGAAATGCAGCCACGCAATCAGCCCCAGCGGGCGGGTGGCGCGTTTGAGCACGGTTTCGGCCTTTTGCGCCGAGAGTTCCGCGCCGTGACTTAATGTCCAGGTGTCCTGGCCGTCGGCGCCCGCGATCTCTTGCAGCGCCAAGTGGGTTTCGATCAGGTCGGGCGCGATACCCCGGTTGACGATCTCGACTTTTCCGGCCTTGCGTTCGAAGGCCGCATACAGTTTGCGTCCCAGCACGGTCAGATCGCGTTGGCTGATTTGCGCCAGACGCGCCGTGCGGCGCGCGAAATCGGAAAGAAACAAATAACTGTTGGTCAATTCGTCGACCAGGACTTTGCGTTCCTTCAGAACCCGGTTGATCTTCCAGGTATTGCGCGAATCCAGAATGACAAGGTGGGTGTTGTTCCAGCCCCAGCGTTCCGCCAGCTTATCCATCAATTCGCGCTGCCAGGTGAGGTGTTTGGCCTGCGCCGGGGTGCTCAGCGGCAGATTGACCTTGAAATAAAAGCAGCGCTGCACCAGCTCCAGCCGCTCCTGTTCCGCGCGCTGGTTTAAATACTGTTCGAGTTTCTCGATGAGCATGACGTAGGGATCGAGTCTGTCGAGAGAAATTTCTCCGCCATAAATTGCTTTCTTGAAGCGCGCGCATAGCAGATCGATGTTGGGAAATTCCTGCGCATAGGTTTCCATCAACATGATCTTGAGCACCGACTTGTAAGGCGAATCGATGCCTTTATAAACCTGCCACAATGCCGCGCCGAAAAATTCCTGCGGCGGAATGGTGCTTAAGCCGCCGAAGTCGATAATCTCATTGGCATTGACGAAACGCCGCGTGATCAGGCCATTCAAATAATTGTCATAGTCCGCCTCGTGTTCCGGCGGCACCAGCCACCACGCCGGATAACGTCCGGCCACCAGCAGTCCGGTGCGGTAAAATTCCTCGAGCAATAAATGATGCTGGGCGGTGCCGCTGCTTTCGCTGCTGAGATTCAGGACTTCGCCGCTTTTGAATAGATCCGCATTCATCAAAAATATATGCACTTCAAGTCCCAGCGCCGCTGTCCACTGCTCGATCGCCGCGGCCTTTTTACTCAGCTCTTCGATCTGCGCGCGATTCAACGTGGGGCGATGACACAGCCACAGATCGAAATCGCTTTTTTCCGAATAGGCCACGGTGCCGCTGGAGCCCATTAAAAAAATCGCGTGGATATCATGAGTGCGTAACGCGCGTTTTTTAAATTCAAACGTTTTGGAAAGACGCTTGGCGGCTTCCAGGCTTTTTTGGTTGGGCATGTAGTCGGCAATGCCGCTGGGCGCTTCCTTGGAAATATAGCCGGGCAGCATCGGATGATTCAGGTGGAACAACAACGGCAGCAATTCCAGAAAATCGCGCTGTTTCCAGCGTAACGCTTCCTGCACACGCAACAAGCGTTCGCGATTTAGCATGAAAAAGCGTTGCTTGATGGCGCGAATTTCCGTATTCGCGCTTAAAGGTTTGAGCTGCATAAGATTCCAGCGCTAATGTTTACCGGCGATGCATTGACTACACTGAGCCGGTCATCGTATGGCGTTTCATCGGGCGAAAGCGCGAATACTTAAGCCTTGGGACAGGTGGTGCCGATACATTGTTGTCCGTTTTTTTGCGTAATTTGCCGCGGACTTCCATTAAGGATTTTGAACCGGGAGAACAACCATGCAGTTGATGAATCTGAATCAAGCGACGCAAGCGCTGCACTACGCGCCTATGGCGGTTTTGTTACTCGATCAGGAACGCCAGATCACTTGGGCGAACGAAGCATGTCATGTCTTTTTCGGCATACCGGCCGGAGAGCTGGCGGGCAAGAGTTTCAGCCAGATTACCGGCAATGTGTTGCAGCGCGTGGTGGGGCAGGAAGGTATTTACTATATCGCCGCCACCGGCGAACGCGCCGAGCGCTGGCTGCAATGCCGCGATCAGTCCGTGGAAAAAGGCGAGGCTAAATATTTTACCGACGTCACCGAGCTGCGGCGCGTGCAGGCACAGCAGGAACGCATCGCGCAGCAATTGCAGGAATTGGCAACAGTTGACCCCAAGACAGGTTTGTATACGCCGCGCGCGTTGATGCAAAACCTCGAGCCGCTGGTATCGCGCAGCCGCCGTTACAGCAATCCGCTCTCGATCGTGGTGATGTCGGTGGCGGGTCTTGCGGAATACGATCATCTGCCGCAAGGTCCCGGCGCGCAGCAGGTGTTGCTGGCGGTGGGCCATTTACTTAAGGATCAGTTGCGCTGGGCGGACATCATCAGCCGTTCGTCGAATCATGAGTTTGTGATGGTGCTGCCCGAGACGTCGACCGAGGCCACGCAAAAGCTGATCGACAAAATCCGTTCGCGTCTGGGCAGCCTGGTGGTGCCCGAAGGGCCGGAAAAAGGCTATGCGATCGATGCCCGCTTTGGGGTGGCAAGCTGGCAAAAAGGCGATGACGCGCAGCAGTTGTTGCAGCGCGCCTATAACGCAGGCGCCCGGTAAGAATCGCGGACATAAAACGGCGTCTTTTGCCGCAATGCGGCGTTAGGGCTAGGTCTCGTCATTGCACCTTGCTCTGCGCCAAAACCCGTCCGTTATATTTGTTCCGATATGGGCGACGCAGACCTCTAACCGGAGCTGCGCGGCTTCAACACCAGGGCCGCCAGCCCGGCGAGCGCGCCGAATAAATGCGCATCCACCACGACTTCGCCCCCCGCCAGGCTCGCGGTGCCCGGCATGGCGCCGTGCCATTGCTCCCATGCAAGTTTGAGTGTAATCAAGCCCAGCAGCCACCAGCCTTCGCGTAACTTAAGCCGGATCTCCGCCATGCAACCGGCCACGAAGTAGCCGTGCAGCGCGCCGGACAAACCCACGTACCAGCCCACTTCGGGTGTGAGCAGCAACAGCCCCGCGCCGGTGGCCAAGGACGTCACCAGCACGATGACGAGCCATTGCACGTGGGTGAACCGCGCGCCGAAAAACATCCAGATCAACAGCAGGCCGGCCAGATTCAGTAGCAGATGCGTGAAGCCCAGATGCAGGAAGTTGCCGCTCAGCAAGCGCCAGACTTCGCCGTTCAGGATCGCCTCGCGGTCGTAGCGCAACAGCTGCTGGACACGATCGCCGCCTAATTGCCCGGCAATGGCCAGCGCCGCGACGCTCAGCGGCACCACATACAGTTTCGATTGTCGAAGCAGGGAGTGCAGAGGCATGGGCATTCACGCGTGGATGGGGCAAGTAGTATAGGAACGGCGGACGGGCCGATCAAACCGCAATTGCATTTGTTATAGTAGGCCGCCCGTGGAGGCTTGCCGGGGAAACGGTTTGGCAATTAATTTTCGAGGAATCAATTTATGCCGCAGTTCGTAAGCAAAACGCGTATGCGCGGTTTTACCCTGATTGAAATCATGGTCGTGGTGGTGATCCTGGGCATCCTCGCCGCGATCGTGGTGCCCAAAGTGATGGACCGTCCGGATACGGCGCGCATCGCCAAGGCCAAACAGGACGTGCGCGCGCTGGAAAGCGCGTTGAATCTCTACAAGCTCGACAATTTTGTGTATCCGACCACGGATCAAGGGCTGGAAGCGCTGGTGCAAAAACCCAGCGGCAGCCCGGAACCCAAGAACTGGAAGGAAGGCGGCTACATTCCGCGCATGCCCAAGGACCCGTGGGGTAATCCGTACCAGTATCTCAATCCCGGCACGCACGGCGCGGTGGATATTTATTCGCTGGGCGCGGACAACCAGGTCGGCGGAGAAGGGGCCAGTGCGGACATTGGTAACTGGAACATCGAATAAGCCCTCTCCTCCGCCGCACAGGAATGTGCAACGCGAAGCGCAGGGATGCGCGAGAGCGGCTTCGAAAATAAGGTGGGGAGGAAAGGCAGCAGTTCACCCCTCCTCATTTTCGAGGAGGGGTGGACGCGCAGCGGACGGGGTGGTGGGGTGGGTATACCCAGCACTGCCACGGTCTCAAAGTAGCCCTTGAACAGCTTCCCACTCGAGTCAATGGACGTGAAAACTAAATTATCTTGCTGTGGCACGACCGAGGGGAGATTTCAGCGCCGCTGTGCGGGCTTTACCCTGATCGAGCTGATGGTGGTGATTTTCATCATCGGCATCATTGCGGGCTACGCCACCTTGTCGGTGGGGCAAAGTCATACGCGCGTGCTGCAAGACGAAATCAAGCGTTTACAAAGTCTGCTGACGCTGGCCGGCGACGAAGCGGTGTTGCAGTCCGAGGAGCTTGCGATCGAGGTCTACCGCAACGGGTATCGCTTCATGCATCTGGAGCAGGTGGAGCAGGAATGGGAATGGCAGCCGGTGCTGGACAATGCGATTTTTCGCGTGCGCTGTTTCCCGGAGGGCATTGAACTGGGTGCGCAGATCGAAGGCACCCCCGCCGTGCTGGAACAATTGGATTGCGCTGCCGAGGCGGCCAAGAGCGACAAAGAAAAAAATCCCGACGGGATTAAAGATGAAAAGTCGGTAACCAATAAATCCACGAAACCCGAAGATATTCCACCGCGCATTTTTCTGCTGTCGAGCGGTGAAATGACGCCGTTCGAATTGACCTTGTCGCTGCCCGATAAAAGCAGCTTGCGCCTGGCCGGTGATTTGACCGGCAAACTCACACAGCCGGTACCGGGCGATGCAAAGAAACAGTCCTAATGCGCGCGGGTTCACCTTGCTGGAAGTGCTGGTCGCGCTCGCCATCCTGGCGCTGGCGCTGGCGGCGGGCATCAAAACAGCCGGGTCAAATATCGACAATGCCGCTTATCTGCGCGACCGCACGCTGGCGCATTGGGTGGCCATGAACAAACTCACTGAAATGCAGGTGTTCAATAAATTTCCCAGTGCCGGGAGCAGCGAGCATGGCTCTTTGTTGCTGGCGGGGTCGGAGTGGTATTGGACGGTGCAAACCACCGTCAACAAGTCGATCCCAACCTATGAATTTGGTGTGGCCAACATCGAAGTACGCCACACCGAAGATGCGAAACAGCCGTTGGCCACATTGAGCGCGGCGTACTAGCGTGGTTCGCCTGCCTATGCCTATCAGGAATTTTTTGAGACGCGACATGATGGATCAAACAATGCACTCCTTCCCCCTGCAAGGGAGAAGGAGTGCGTTGAGTCGTGGAGCGAATTTTTCGGGCGGGTTCACCCTGATCGAGTTGATCGTCGCGATGGCGGTGTTCGCGGTTATGGCGACCATGGCGTACAGCGGTTTGCAATCGGTGCTGGATGCGCGCGCGCGCACCGAGCAGCATGCGCAGCAACTCGCTGCGTTGCAAACCGCATTTTTCTGGCTGGGCAAAGATATCGAACAAGCGGTGCCGCGCGGCGTGCGCGATCCCTATGGCGAACCGGTCAAAGCGCTGCTGGCCGAGCCCACGGCGGAATACGGCCTGGAGTTGACACATGCCGGCTGGAGCAATCCGTTTGCCAGCGGCAAACGCCAGCGCAGCATGCTGCAACGCGTTGCCTACGGTGTGCATGAAAAGAAATTGCTGCGTAAATACTGGTTCGATCTGGACCGTGAACACAACAGCGCGGTGTTTGAGACCGTGTTGCTCGAAGGCGTGAGCGCGCTGGAAATGCGTTACGTCGACCATAATCTTCAGTGGCAAACCCAATGGCCGCCGCTGGGCAGCAAAGAGGTTCTGCCCGTGGCAGTGGAGATCAGTCTTGACATTGAAGGCTTCGGCAAAATCGCGCGCCTGTTTCGGGTGCCGGAGGGACCGGCGTGACGGTGCATGATCCTACGCAGCGCGGTGTCGCGTTGATCACCGCTTTGCTGGTGATTGCGCTGGTGGCGGCGGCGGCCGTGGCGATGTCGTCGCGTCAGCAACTCGATATCCGTCGCACGGCGAATATCCTGCAACGCGATCAGGCCTACGTGTACGCGGAGGGCGCGGAGATGATGGCGCGCGCGGTGTTGGCAAAAGACAATCCTGCGGAAGATGACAAAGAAGAAGATTGGGGCAAAAGCGGCGTGAGCATTCCGTTCCAGGGCGGCTTGCTGACCGGCGCGCTGGAAGATTTACAGGGGCGTTTCAATTTGAACAATGTCGTGAAAGGCGGTGTGGTGTATGCGCCGGATGTCGGCCGCTTGACCCGTTTATTGACAATTTTGAGAGGTAAGAACCCTGACGAGGATGTGTGGAAAAACGCCGAGCCCGCTGATTTGGCCCATGCCGTGGTGGACTGGATTGATACCGACAGCAACGTGACGACGCCGGGCGGCGCGGAGGACAGCGACTATCTCCAGACCGAACGCCCCTACCGCGCCGCCAACACGCCGATGGCATCCAGCAGCGAGCTGCTTTTGGTGCGCGGATTCACGCCCGCAATTTATCGTGAAGTGGCGCCTTATGTGACCACGCTGGCGGAGCACACCTTGATCAACGTCAACACAGCAAAACTGGAAGTGCTGCGCACGCTTGATGAAGACATCAATTGCATCGATGTGACCAAGCTGGGGCGTGACTCGGAGGTACTGACGGCGAGTACGAATGATACGTCTACTGAAGTTAAGCCGAAGATTTTCAAGGATGCAGAAGAGTTTCTGGTAGCAGCCGGTGCCGGATGCCAATTAGTCGGGTTTGCCAAAACACCGAAACCAGGCAGCACACCCCCACCCGCCGGGGCAACGCAAGAACAACCTGCCGCAGTCCTCAGCGTTAACACCAATTACTTCCAGGTGAACGCTTATGCCGAAGTGGGTCCGGAAGATCATCGGGTCAAAGTGAAGTTATATAGCGTGCTACAGCGCAAGGCAGGTAAAATCGCCACGCTCTCGCGCGCGCAAGGATTTGAGTAAGTGGCCAAAAAACTTTTGATTCGTTTTCCCCCGCTGTCCCCGGGTGCCGATCCGGCCCTGGTGGATTGGATGCGGACCAGCGGCGACGGCGTGCAGGAAGATATCCGGCGAGGTTCGCTCGACGAGGTGGGCGCGCAGATTCATGGCAGCCGCGTGATCGTGCTGGTGCCCGGCATTGACGTTTTGTTGCTGAACGCGCAGGTGCCGACGCAAAATCGCCAGCGTTTGCTCAAGGCCATGCCGTTTCTGCTTGAAGAGCAGCTGGCCAGCGACATCGAAGACCTGCACTTCGCGCCCGGCGAACGGCGCGGCGACGGTACCGTGCCGTGCGCGGTGGTCGCGCGCGCGCGCATGGACGAGTGGCTGGCGCGTCTGCATGAATTCCATATCCAGCCGGATGTGCTGGCGGTGGACTTTCTCGCCCTGGCGTACGAGCCGGGGGTATGGACGTTGTACAAAGATGCCAACGGCGTGTCGATGCGCAGCGGTTTGCAGTCGGGTCTGTTCGTGGAGCTGGACAATCTGGTGCCGATGCTGGAAGTCGCCTTCGAGCAGGCCGGTGCGCAACGCCCGGCGCGTTTGCGGATCCTCGACGCCGACCCGCAAACCGCGCTGCCGGACCTTACCGCGCTTAACATCGAATTCACGCACGAACCCTACGACGCGCAGGCGTTTCTGCAACTGGCGCACGACATCGACCGCACCAATACCATCAATCTGTTGCAAGGCGACTACAGCCGCCGCGAACAAATGGGCAAGCTCTGGCGCCCCTGGCTGCCGGTGGCGGCGCTCGCCGGGGCCTTCATCGTGTTGCATTTGAGTCTGAGCGCGATGGATTACCTGCGTTATAAAAAACAGGTTCAAGAACTTCAGGCCGGGATCGAGAAAGTGTATCTGGAGACCTTTCCGAACGAGAAGCGGGTACCGAATGCGAAGGTGCAGATGGAGCAGCACCTCAAAGAACTGCGCGGCGGCACTAAAGGCGGCGGCGCCGGGTTCCTCGGTTTGCTGGGTGCGACCGCAAACATATTAAAGAACACGCCGGGACTGGAATTGCGCAGCGTGCGTTACAAGGAAGGCAAGCTTGACATTGACATGACGGTGCGCGATTTGCAGATTCTGGATAAATTGAAACAGTTGCTCACGCAACAGGCTGCGGTGGATGTGGAGATTGTGTCGGCCAATGCGCGCGGTGACATTGTCGAGAGCCGCTTGCAAATACGGGGGCACGGTTCATGAAAGCTTGGTTTGCGGAACTGCAACCGCGCGAGCGGACGATGGTCATTGCCGGCGCGATCGCGTTGGGCATCCTGATTTTTTACGCCGCCATTTGGGATCCCTTGACCAGCGGCGCGAGCAACAAGGCGGCCGCGGTGGAAGAGCAGCAGAAATTGCTGCAATGGATGCAAAAATCGGCGGAAGACGTGAAGCGTCTGCGCCCGGCCGGCGCCGTCACCGCGCAATTACCGCCCGGGCAGAGTTTGCTGGGCGTGATCGACCAGACCTCGAAGGGCGCCAATCTGGGCGGAGCGGTCAAGCGCGTCAAACCCGAAGGTGAAAATAAAGTCAGCGTATGGCTGGAAGACGCGGGCTTCGACGACACCATGCAATGGCTCGAGAATTTGCATCGGACCTACGGCGTGGAAGTTGACAATATTGTGGTCGACCGGAAGAACAATCCCGGCAAGGTGGATGCGCGCATTGAGTTCACCGGTGGTGCGCATGCGTAAATGGCAGATGGCCGCGCTGGGCGCGGGTCTATATCTGGTGTTTTTGATCGTGACGATTCCCGCGCCTCTGGCGTATGGCGTCGTCAAAAAGAAACTGGGCCCCGAAACGTCGCTTTTGCTGGGCAGCGTGTCCGGTACCTTGTGGTCGGGACGCGCCTCGCCGGCCCTGATCGGCGGCCAGCGCGTCGATTCGCTGACCTGGAAAATTCAGCCGCTCGCCTTGCTCATCGGCCGGGTTCAGTCTCAGATCGAATTCCGCTACGGCGACAGTTATGGAAAAGCGCAGGCGGCGCGCGGGTTCACCGGAAAAATTTACGCTAAAGACATCGAGGCGCGTATCGATTTGCAACGCATGCGCTTGCTGTCGAAACTTTTACCACTGGGTATGGAAGGCTCGCTGTTAGTGAATATGAAGGAGCTCGATGTCGATCGCCGCTCGATCGTCAGCGCGGAGGGTGTGCTGGCCTGGGATGCGGCGGTCATTACGGTGCCGTCGCGTACCGAATTCGGCAATCTGCGCGTAACCGTCACCACGGACAACGACGGTGTGAAAGCGGCTCTCACCGATGGGGGCGGGCCTTTACAGGCGGAAGGTTTATTTAACGTAACGCGCGAGGGCAATTACAAATTCACCGGGGCGTTCGCCGCGCGCGATCCCAATCAACGCATGCTGGTGCAAGGTTTGCAAATGCTCGGCCGCCAAGGTGCCGACGGGAAAGTCAGTATTGCGGCCAACGGCGCCTTGGCGCAGCTGTTTGGTTATTTCGAAAAACCGGAAGCCGCGCCGGCCAAGTAGTTTGAATAAATTCTCTCCCGCCGCCGCGGCGGCGGGAGAAGGTTAAAACTAAAAGTTATGCGACACGATATTGGTGTTGCCGGCGATGGTGACCTGGGTATAAAGATTGGACAGCTTTAAGCGCGCATAGATTTCGTCGGTACCCAGATCTTCATTCAGCAGACCTTCGCCTACCGTGGCTTCGAATGCGATATTCTCGGAAGCGCTGGGCGTGCCGTCCGGAAAAAATTTTGCGCTTGGAATGGTGTACAGGAAATCATCCGCGCCCGTCAGTCCCGAGTCGTCGCCCCATAACTGACACACCAGTTTGAATTGAAGACCCTGTTTCATCTGCGCCATTTCAAACGCGGTGAAATTGGCTTTGCAAGTGACCATGACTTTTGCCGACTTGGCGGTGTGATTGTGATTGATAGTCAAATTGCGGTGGGTGATCGTTGCCATGAGACGTTCTCCTGTGTTGAGTGAATGTTTTAAAACACATACCCTCTCGCTGAACGCATCATTGTCGATATGCGAAGAAATGTTTCAATACGTACTTTCCCGATGGACGCACGCCGCCTGCACCAAGTAGGGCGCGTAATTCGCATCGGTCTGGATGCATCTATAAATTGTCTCGTCACGACCCCTAAATGCAAATACACAACCTGGCGCGGCATTGAGTTCTGGTAACGGCAGAAAATATGTCCGCAGATCAACTTCGCCGGAGTGCCTGGTGTGTGCTGGGATCGTCTTTGGCGTTTGCGCTGATGGCCGCTCAGGTCAAGCATCTTTCGAACAGTATGCCGATCGAAATGATGGTGTTCTTTCGCAATTTATTCGGCTTGCTTGCGCTCACTCCGTTGCTATTGCACAGCGGCATGTCATTGCGAACCGGGAATCTGCGCTGGCATTTTAGCCGCGCTTTGTTCGGTTTGAGCGCGATGTATTGTTTCTTTTATGCATTGGGCAAGTTGCCGCTCGCCGATGCCGTGCTGCTCACCTATACCGCCCCCATCTTTACGCCGCTGATTGCGTTGCTGTGGCTGCATGAGCGCGTCCCGGTCAATGTTCGCTGGGCGATAGCCGTGGGGTTCGCAGGCATTCTGTTAATTCTCAAGCCCGGGCACGATTTGTTTACTCCCGTCACCTTAGTGGGTGTGGCATCGGGTTTTTTCGCCGCCTTCGCGATGACCTCGATCCGGCGTATGGCGCAAACCGAACCCGCGCTGCGGATTGTGTTTTATTTTGCCGCGCTGGCCACGGCAGTGTCGGCGCTGCCGTTGTTGTGGGTTTGGCACAAGGTGGCATGGGCCGATCTTGTGCCGCTCGCCGGGTTGGGTGTGCTTGCCAGCATCGGCCAGTTATTTTTAACCAAAGCCTATACGCTCGCTCCGGCGGCGCGCGTGGGCGCATTGACCTATGCAACGGTGGTGTTTGCAGCGCTGCTGGGCTGGATGTTCTGGGGCGAGACGCTCGACGGATTTTCATTCGCCGGCGCGTTGCTGGCCGCTGCCGGTGGCGCTATGGCGATACGGCGGTTTTTTTAGGCCGCCGGTGGTGCGGGACGGGTGCTTAAATACAGCAGCGAGCACAAGGTCATGCACAAGCGCGTGTATATGGTGTAGGTGGTCAGCGCCGACACCGCAAACAGGACCATCGGTATGGCCAATACGATCAGGATGTGTTCGCCGATATTGCCGCCACCCCGAGCGTAACTGGTGAGCGCGACACCCAGGAAGATCATGGAGGCGGAAACCGCGCGGCTGGTGCGCCACAGGCGGAGTTGTTCCTGCAATTGTTCCAGGCTTGCGCCGGGCGCATTGAAAAAGAGATAGGTGCAAATGAAGGAATGCAGGCGGTTATAGCGTCCGCGCTGTGCCAGCCAGCGCCCCGGTTTCCACCAGGACAACGGTGAATCATTAACGAATTGCTGGTAGTCGTCATCCAGCAGGTCGTGGTGAGTTCGCATCAAGTCACCGATCCAGGCGTAGTCCTTGCGTGCGAGCCAGCGTCTGAAGGCGAGGATTTCAAATACGGTGAAAAGCAACGGCGCGGTCAAATCCAGCAGCAAACCGGTGCAGAAAATCAGGATCACCGACAGCGTCGCGATGATGGTGCTGAGCACCGGTTCCAGCAGCTTGTTGTCCGCAAACGGCGCGGTGACGCTGGCGAAGCGCTCCGCCCAGTGTTGCCAAAGTGAAATGACCTGTGGAAAGGTAATGTCAAGATTGGCTATTTGCAACGTCAGCAGCGTTGCAAAAATAAACAGATTAAGCAGCAACACGCTGCCGGTAACGCCATAGTCCGTGAGCAGAGCAAACGGCTTCATCGTGCGGAGGGCCGCCGCATCCACCATATCGACACGCCGCCGGCGATGCAGCCGATGATGTTGCCCAGGCCCGGCAACACGGTGCCCAGGGCCGCGCCGCCCAAACAGCCTGCGCTGGCGTCGATCCAGGTATGCGTCTCGGCTTTTTGCGCTTCTCCCACAGGCAGCAGCGCCACCGCTGTGGGGTTGGGTGAATTGTCCATGGCCATAACGGCCGGGCTGCTGAGTAAGCAGCACATCAGAAAACAGGTATTTGCAGTCGCGGTATGCATGAGCTGACTCCCTCGGGTGACAGGCATTTACGGCGACAGCAGGTTCGCCGGTTTTTTAGATGTAGGTATTATAGCTGGTGAGTGCGCGGGCGAGAGTGGTCGAATCAGTGCTGCGCGCGGTGCGATATTCACCTTTGCCCGGGTGCCGCGCGTTTGAGCGTAGAATCCTGCCGATGAAAACCCAGCCAACCTCCTTGACGCTGAACCTGGTGATCCCCGTGCTGTGTAATCCCGGGCTCGACGACGCGAGCGCAACGCAGCTTCCTGCCGCGGCGCCGGCGCTGGAGTTATTGTTAACGCGCGCGCAGCGCAGCGCGGCCGCGGCCGATCTGGATACGCTGCTGTGTCATTTGTTTGATGTCACGCTGCGGCCCGATGCCGACGTGCCCATCGCGCCCATCACCTGCATGATGGATTGCGGCGAAGCGCCGCAGGGTTATTGCCTGCGCGCGGACCCGGTGCATGCGGTGGCCGACCGCGATGTGTTGCGCGTGATGGAGCCCGGCGCATTACCGGTTTCGCTTGCCGAAGCGCAGGAGCTGGTCACGACATTAAATACCCACTTCGCGCAGGATGGCTTGCAGTTTATCGCGCCTCACCCCAACCGCTGGTATTTGATACTGCCGGCCGATCCGTCCCTGCGCACCCATCCGCTGGCGCACATTGCGGGCGCATCGCTACACGACTATTTGCCGTTCGGTGAACACGGCAAGCGCTGGCATGGCATTCTCAATGAGATTCAAATGCTGCTGCACGACCATCCGGTCAACACGGCGCGCGAGGCGCGCGGCGAACCGCCGGTCAACAGCGTATGGTTTTGGGGCGGTGGTTACCTGCCGCCGCTTGCGCAAAAAAAATGGACCCAGGTGTGGAGCGATGCGATCGTGACACAAGGCTTAGCCAAGTTGTCGCAGGTGCCCAGCGTCAGCGTGCCCGGCAATGCCCAGCGCTGGCTGAATGCCGCGTCTGCGTCCGGAGATCATCTGCTGCTGCTGCCCGCCGTAACCTGCGCGGGTTTGGCAGCGCTGGATGCCCACTGGTTTGCGCCTTTGTATGACGCGTTAAAAAGCCGGCGCTTACAACGTCTGACGCTGCATCTTTTGAAGGGGGCAGCTTATCGTATTGATGCGGCGGCGCTTAGGCGCTGGTGGGTGCGGCGCCGGCCGCTTGCCGAGTTTTGCGCTGCGCTGTTGTGAATGTCGAGACCAGAAATAAACATTAATCGCTTGTAAACAGGAGTCTTGTAGTGACAATTAATATCCACCGCCGCCTCCCCGTTGCGCATCAGTTGCCCGGCGACTTGCATCCGGTGCTGGCGCGCATCTACGCCGCGCGCAGTGTGACCGCGCCTGCGCATCTGGAGCACGCGCTCGAACATCTTTTGCCGTATCACGGGTTGATGGGAATCGAGCAGGCGGCAATTCTGCTGGCCGAAGCCGTCATGGCCCAACAGCGGATTCTGATTCTCGGCGACTTCGACGCCGACGGCGCCACCAGTTGCGCGTTGGCGGTGCGTGCGTTGCGCCTGCTGGGTGCGGGCCAGGTCGACTATCTGGTGCCCAACCGTTTTGAATATGGTTATGGCCTGACCCCTGAGATCGTGGCGGTCGCCGCGCAGCGTCAACCCAGCTTGCTGATTACGGTCGACAATGGCATTTCCAGCGTGGAAGGCGTGCGCGCCGCGAAAGCCGCCGGCATGCGCGTGGTGGTGACCGATCACCATTTGCCGGGAGAGCAATTACCCGCTGCCGATGCCATCGTGAATCCCAATCAGCGCGGCGATAGCTTTGCGAGTAAAAATCTCGCCGGGGTGGGGGTGATTTTCTACGTGATGCTGGCGCTGCGGGCGCAACTGCGGGAACGCGGCTGGTTCGCGCGACCGCCGGGGATGGCGGCAGGGCAGGAAACGCAGGAGCAGCAGTTTTCCCGTCAGTGCAAGCGGGACGAACCCAATCTTGCCCGCCTGCTCGATTTGGTAACACTCGGCACCGTCGCCGATGTGGTGCCGCTGGATTACAACAACCGCATTCTGGTTCAGCAAGGTCTGGCACGTTTGCGCCAGGGACAATGCTGCGCCGGAATTCGCGCCTTGCTGCAAGTGAGTCAGCGCCACTGCGCACGTGTGGTGGCCGCCGATCTTGCGTTTGCGGTGGCTCCGCGTCTCAATGCCGCCGGGCGGCTGGAGGACATGTCGCTGGGCATCGAATGCCTGCTCACCGACGATGAAGATCATGCCTTGGCACTTGCACAACGCCTCGACGAACTCAATCGCGACCGCCGCGAAATCGAAACGCAAATGAAGGATCAGGCGTTGACGGCATTAAGCAGTTTGCAATTGCATGAAGACAACCGCGACATGCCGGTGGGGTTGTGCCTGTTCGATCCGCAATGGCATCAAGGCGTCATCGGGTTGCTGGCCGCGCGCGTGAAAGAAAAATTTCATCGCCCGGTGATCGCATTCGCGCCGTCGAGCCATGATGAGATCAAAGGCTCGGCGCGTTCGGTGGGCGGCTTACATATCCGCGATGCCTTGGACGCAGTGGCTGCCCGCCATCCCGGCCTGGTGCAAAAATTCGGCGGGCATGCGATGGCGGCGGGTCTTACGCTGCGCCGCGCGGATTATGAAGCGTTCAGCCGCGCGTTCGACCTCGAAGTGCGCCGTCATTTACAGCCCGCTGATCTGCACGGCGTGATTCACAGTGACGGCGAACTGCATCCCGATGATATGAATCTCGACCTGGCACATCTGTTGCGCTATGCCGCGCCTTGGGGGCAGGCTTTTCCCGAGCCGATGTTCGATGGCTCTTTTGAGCTGGTACAGCACCGCGTGGTCGGCACGCGGCATTTAAAAATGGTCCTGCGCGCGCCGGGACAAAAACGTGTGATCGATGCCATTGCTTTCAACACCAGTGCGGCGGCCTGGCCGGACACCACGCGCAGCGTCAACGCCGCATATCGAATCGATATCAACGAATATCAAGGCAAGCAGAGCGTGCAGCTTATTGTCGAGCACGTGGAACCTGTGGTGTAGTTTCGCACCGAACGGATCATTTTTTGACTTCGTCGACCCAGCGCGTTAGCCGGTTGATGCGGGGGATGCGTTGCAGCGTTAAAAAAACAATGACCGAACCCACCGCAACCAGAATCAAGTCCAGGGCCACGCCGCCGGTAAAGGTTTCAATCTTGGACTGGGCCAAGAAAATCAGCCCGAATGAGGCCATTACGCCGCCAAACCCGGCGCCGAGAATGTGAAAGGTAAAATCCACCGTGGAGAGCTTCGGATGCGTAAAGTTTTTGAGCGCGACCGCATGGACCACGTTGTTATGCAATTCACCGCCGATCAATACCTCATCGCCCGCATTCGCGGCGGTGGATAAATCGCGATGCAGGCGCACCGCCATTTCGCCCACGCGGCAGACCACGCGGCCTCTTTCATCGGCTGGCTTTAGATCGGCGACGACACCGCGCACTAGTTTCAATTCCACATGAGCCTCCGTTAATTTAGTCAAAACATATTTCCAACATCTTGGTATTCCGGGTGAGTTTTCGATGAGCTATTGATGAAGCGCCGATACTAACCGGTATTGGCAAAGTCACCGGGCATAAATCGTCTAAACAATGATCATGTCGCGCTTGTAACTTCACATATAATGTTAAGGCGTGGTTAAACGAAACATCTCAAACTGCCTGCTTTTAGATCATGGATAGGTATGGAAAAGGATTTCTACTCCCATAGTCGTGCGATAAATCCGCCCGAAATTCGAGCAGTTCACACTCCAATTGGCAAAATCCCGGTACATTGCGTCACACCTTTTGAAAAAGAAGTAAGTGGCATGAAGAGTCAGTTAACTGTCATTGTCCCCGCGTATAACGAGGCCGACAGCATTGCTGATACGGTGCGTAGCATTCAGAACCAGACCCTGGCGCCGGACGAGATCATCGTGGTTGACGATGGCTCGACCGACGGTACCGGCGAGGTGGCGCGAAAATGCGGGGTGACGGTGATTCGGCCGCCGCTCAACACAGGTTCGAAAGCCGGGGCGCAAAATTTCGCATTAAGGCAGGTGACCACCGAATTCACCATGGCGATCGACGCCGACACCATGCTGGCGCCCAACGCCATCGAGTTATTGATGGCATCGCTGGCCGTTCCCAATGTGGTGGCCGCGTGCGGATTCGTACTGCCGAGGTTTGTAAAAACCCTGTGGGAGCGGGGCCGCTACATTGAATATTTGCTGGCGTTCAGCTGGTACAAGCCGATTCAGGATTTTTACCAGAAGCCGCTGATTTCTTCGGGCTGTTTTTCCGCCTATCGAACTGGGGTGCTGAAATCGGTGGGGGGATGGAACACGCGCACCATGGCGGAAGACATGGATCTGACCTGGACCTTTTATCAAAAAGGACATGATGTGCGTTTTATTCCTAAAGCGCTGTGCTATCCGATTGAACCGCATAATTTTCATTTTATGGGTAAGCAACTGAAGCGCTGGTCGCATGGCTTCATCCAGAATGTTTCGCTGCATTGGCGTGCCAATTTGCATATCCCTTACCTGCGCGAAATTATTGCGGTGGCGCTGTGGGATGCCATTGTCGCCTCCGTAGTGTATTTAGTCGTGATTCCCATATTGGCTATTGTGCTCAATGAACCGCTGTTTTTATTGGCTTATCTGATCGATCTACCCGCCATTGTGGTGCCGGTGCTTTTCACTTCCGAAGGGCGGCGCCATCCGTTGCGGGTGCTGGCAAGTTTGCCCGCGTTTTTCGTGCTGCGCACGGTAAATGGTTATTTTATTGTCAAGGCGATCTGGGAAGAGTGGGTTATGCGGCGGCGTTTGAATGTTTACGAGAAAGGACACTAATTATGAACGCGGGATTACCAGGGACAGGAATTGGCGGAATTTTTTATCTCTTGTCGGCATTGCTGATGCCGCTCTTTGAAGTGGTGAACACACTGCGGGGCAGAAGTAGCTGGTCGCGCTGGGGTTTGCTTTTCAAGCAGCTCGCCATGGCGGGCGGAATCATCGCTGGAATGTGGGCACTGGGATTATTGCTGGGTTTGCTGCTGGACGCGCGTCCGGAGTACGAGTTCATGCGAGTTATTAACGGGCATATCACCGGACAACTCGATCAGATTATTGGACAGCTTGATATGGCGTCAAAAATCAATGTCTTTCATATCGCTCCAGTTATCATGTCGATGGTGACCCTGATGGTTATCATTACCACCACCAATGTGCTGCGTATCTTTTATCGACCCACTGATTCTCAATAACGTCCCACCCGCGTCAGCCGGGCGGCGGCGACTGCCGTACGTCCTCACGCTTCTGCTGTGCCTCAACAGTTTGGATGCGGGCGCCGCGCAATCCAATGAACAGACCCTGTACCAGGAAGCGCATGCGGCCTACCGCGCGCGCGCCATTGCGGCCGGGCGCGCACGTAACGAGAAAGTCGTCGCCGATAATTTTTTCGAAGCTGGAAATCCGGAACAAGCCGCGAAGTTATACCTGCATGCGCTTGCGGTTGCGCCCGACGCGTTTTATTACGACGAAAAAAAACAGATCGCCACACGGCTGGCCAGTGCGAACCATAAACCTGAAGCCATTGAAATTCTGGAAGAGTTGCTGACGGAACGCAGTAACGATGAGAAGGCCAAAGCCGAGATCACGAAGTTAATAATCACGCTGCGGCCGCGTACAATTTCGATTGCGGAAGCCGATGCGGTTTTGAAGCAGGACAGCCGCAACAAGTACGCACTCTTGACCAAAGCCGATGCACTGCGGAAACGGAAAAAATTCAGCGATTCCCTGCTTTTGTATCGCCGCATTCTTGAGCAGGGCAATGACTTCGATGCGCGTCTGGGCTTGATCTACAGTTTGCTTGCCATCGGCGCGAAGGCCGACGCGAAGCAGGAATTCAAGCTCCTGCGCGGCGAGGAAGGCGGCGCGCAGGAAGAACAGTACTACGAGCTCGCCAGCGTTCTGAATGCCAGTACGCGGCCCAGTGTCGACCTGCTGCAAAATTATTACTCCGATTCGGATAAAAATCGCACGGTTGAACACGGTGCGATTATCCGGATGGTCTTCGGGAATCTGGATTGGATTGCCGATGTTCGCGAGAAAACCGCCGAAGCACCGGACACTGCGCCTGCATCTGCAAAAACTTATTCGCTGGGCATCGTCACCAACATCACCGGCCGCTATAAAGTGACGGGCATTTATGGGCGTGCCGACTTGCGGGGTGACAAGCGCGTATTTGTCAACACAGGCCAGTTTAAAGTCGATGTCAATACCGGCTCCGGTATCTTGAGCGCTAATCTTACCCGGGATGCGCTTAACGCGACCACAGCATCGATTAACAGTGCGATTCAGGTTTCCAGTAAGGCGCTCGAATTAGCGCAGCCGCTTACGGAACGGTTCAGAACCAATCTGTTTTATGCCTATAAGAATTACTCCGACGGAAATGCCGCGAATGATTTTCGCGCCTCGGCCAACTATGTGCTTTATCAAGGCGTGCCGCTGATCACCGTGGGGTATGGATATCACCGCATGAACTACAAAAATCCGCCGGGTCTTGGGCCAAGTTACACTTACTCGGCTCTGCAAAATTTTAGCTCTCATCAAACCATGGTCACGGCGTACTACGAGAGCCGATACTTTTACCTCAATCTGGATGTCGAGTTCGGACGTGAAGCCTACGAAAAAAACCAATCTTCGCTGAAAGATACATTTCATTATTACGTGGGCAGCATTGGTTACAAGGCGACGCCTAAATTGACCTTTGAACTCAATACCGAAATCAGCAAGGCTGCAACGGCTGAAGTGGCGGATATCTTTAAAGAGTCCGTGACCGGTGCACGGCTCTCGTATTTATTCTGAAGTTCAGAAACTATGGCGCCGCATCCGGCGGCAAACGCGGCGGTGCGATTTTCGGCAGGGCGCCGGTCAGGCTGTGCAGAAACGCGACCAGATCGGCGACTTGTTGTTCCGACAGGTCTTTCTTCAATTGCACTTTGGCCATGATGCGCACCGCGTCTTCGAGCGTGGCGGCCGAGCCGTTGTGAAAATACGGCGCGGTCAGCGCGATGTTGCGCAGCGGCGGCACGCGCCACAGACGCTGATGTGCCGGGTCGTGATCAAATTCGAATACTCCCAGGTCGTCGGCGATGCGATGCGAGGCGTCGTAGCTGCTGCCCGTGTGATTGGGAAATAGTTCGTAAAATCCATCGCCCATGTGCAGGGCCGGGCCGGGGGCCGGGCCCGCGAAGTTCACGCCGAAGTGGCAGGACAAACATTCCACCGTGCGAAATTCTTCTTTGCCGCGCAGTTCTTGCGCGTTCAAGGCTTTTTTGTCGCCGCGCATATAACGGTCGAAACGGCTGTTAGGGGTGACCAGACTGCGTTCGAAGCTGGCGATCGCTTGCGCGGCATTGCTGGCGGTGATGTTGCTTGCGAACACGGCTTTAAATTCGGCGACGTAACCTGGAATCGAGCGCAAGCGCGTGATTAATTCGCCAATGTCCTCATAGCCGGTGATCTGCGCGTCGGCGCCGTGTTGCAGGAACTGCTCTTCCAGGCTTTTTGCGCGCCCGTCCCAAAACAACACGGTTTGAAATCCGATATTCCATAACGCCGGCGCATTCCGGCGGGTCGGTTGCCCGTTGACACCGGGAGAAAGCGCAAGCCGGTCGGCCCCACCGGTTTTGACATTATGGCAAGTATTGCAGCTGTGCGTGTTTTGCCGCGACAGGCGCGCATCGAAAAAGAGTTTTTTGCCCAATGCGATTTTGGCTTTGGTCAAGGGATTGTCTTTTGGGACCGGAACCTGCCTGGGCAGCGGTTGAAAATAATCGAAGGCGTGTGTGGTCAACGGGAACCAGGGCAGGGTGATCAAAAGCAGGCGTATGAACATGGCGCGAACTGCATTTCCTTGAATGGGGTGTCAACTTTCCGGCTGTCCCGGCGGAATAAGGCTTGTCAAAGCGTCGCCACCGTCTACAAACAGCGAACGTAAGCATCCGATTTTAAAGACTTAATCAATAATCCGTCCACTGGCATATGAATTGCTCTTTGCATTCGCAGAGTATTACACGTTCTTCTTCAGAGGCGCACCACGATGGCAAAGCCAGCAGCAAAAGAAAGTAAAGACAAAGGCGAAGAAAAAGAAGACGTCGAAGTCGAAGAAGGCGACGAAAAACCACGCAAGAAAAAGCCCTGGCTCATGATCGGTGTGATTGCGGTGTCGTCGATTCTGGTGTTGTCGGCGGGAATCGGCGGCGCACTCTATTTTACCGGCGGCAAACATAAATCGGCGGAGACTTCCGCGAAAGCGAAAGGCGGCAAAGCGGCCAAGGCCGACGCCGATGCCGAAGAAAATGCCGATGCGCCCGACGCGGCGGAAGCGGACAGCGAAAAAAGCGACAAGCCTGCGCCGGCCAACTACGTCTCTTTAGAACCGCCCTTTGTTGTCAATTTCGAGGGCAATAGCTCCGCGCGGTTTTTACAGATCAGCGTCGAAGTCATGTCGCGCAACGCGGAATATATCGACCACATCAAAAAGCACATGCCTGTGATTCGCAATAATCTGGTGCTGTTGTTTGGCAGCCAGACCTACGACAAGGTCAACACCCTCAAAGGCAAGGAAGACCTGCGTCAAAGAGCGCTGACCGAGGTGCAAAAAATTCTCGAAGAGGAAACCGGCGATGCCGGTGTGGAAGCGTTGTACTTCACCAGTTTTGTAATGCAATAAGGCGCCGACATGTCTGTCTCCGACTTACTTTCACAGGATGAAATCGACGCCCTGCTGCACGGGGTCTCCAGCGGCGATGTCGATACCGATGCCGCGGCGGATGACGGCCCTGACGGCATCCGCGGCTATGACTTCACCAGCCAGGACCGCATCGTGCGCGGGCGTATGCCCACGCTGGAAATGGTCAACGAACGCTTTGCGCGTTATTTCCGTATCAGCTTGTTCAACATGCTGCGGCGCACGCCGGAAATCGCCGTGGGCGGTGTGCAGATGCTCAAATTCGCCGAATACGTGCACAGCCTGTTTGTGCCCACCAGCCTGAACATGGTGCGGGTGTTGCCATTACGCGGCACCGCGTTGCTGGTGTTCGACCCCAAGCTGGTGTTCATCGTGGTGGATAATTTTTTCGGCGGCGACGGACGCTTTCACGCCAAGATCGAAGGCCGCGAGTTCACGCCGACCGAGCTGCGCGTCATCAATATGCTGATGCTGCAGTGCTTCAAGGACATGAAAGAAGCCTGGACGCCGGTGATGAACGTGGATTTTGAATACATCAACTCCGAAGTGAATCCGCATTTTGCCAACATCGTCAGCCCCACCGAAGTGGTGGTGGTGAGTACCTTCCACATCGAGCTGGAAGGCGGCAGCGGCGACCTGCACGTGACCATGCCGTATTCCATGCTCGAGCCGATTCGCGATGTGCTCGACGCCGGGGTGCAAAGCGATCGTTCGGAGCGCGACGAACGCTGGATCGTCGCGCTGCGCGAGGAAATGCAATCCGCCAAAATCGAGCTGAGCGTCAGTCTGGGAACCGCCGAATTGCCGCTGCGCGACATGCTGACCTTGAAGGCGGGCGACATTATTCCATTTGAATTGCCGCCGCTGGTCACCGTGCGCGCGGAAGATGTGCCGGTGTTTCGCGGCGTATACGGCATAGCCAACGGCAATGCCGCGGTGCAAACGGTGGAGATGATTACCAACCACCAGAAACGCAGTTTGGTAGTGGTCTAGTGACAGGAGTAATGCAATGAACGACACACCGACACAAACGGGCGAAGCGGCGGCCGGCGACGATTGGGCCGCGGCCTTACAGGAACAGGCGGATGTTGAGTCGAACGTCGCCAAGGCGGAACTAAAAAATCTAGTTCCGAACGAACATGGACCGACCATGGAGGAGTCGAGTCTCGACGTCATTCTGGATATTCCCGTCACCATCTCGATGGAGGTGGGGCGTACCCACATCAGCATCCGCAATTTGCTGCAACTAAATCAGGGATCGGTGGTCGAGCTGGACCGCCTCGCCGGCGAGCCGCTGGATGTCATGGTCAATGGAATGCTGGTGGCGCACGGCGAAGTGGTGGTGGTCAACGAAAAGTTCGGTATTCGCCTGACCGATGTCATCAGTCCCAGCGAACGTATCAAGAAACTTAAATGACAACACGCGCGTATCTTGCTGTCCTCCTGGTTATGCCGCAGACGGTATTCGCCAAGCTGGGCGACGCGGCCCCCGAAGCCGTGACGGCGGGCAGCATCGTGCAAATGATCGCAGGTCTGGCGATTGTGCTGGCGATACTCATCGGCGGCGCGCTGCTGGTGCGGCGCCTGGGAAAATTTCCGGCCGTGGCGGATTCGCCGCTAAAAGTAATTACGGGTTTGTCATTGAGTCCGCGCGACCGGCTGGTGGTGGTGCAGGTCGGCGACAAGCAACTGCTGCTGGGTCTGTCGCCCGGACGCATCCAGACCTTGCATGTTTTGGAAGAACCGCTGGACATGAGCAACACCTCCGCGACGGGTTTAAATGCGCTGACGCAACGGTTCAGCGCATTGCTGCAAAGCCAGATGAAAAAATGATCATGAATCTGCCGCGCGGTAAGTCTCTTGCTCTCTGTCTATTAACATTCGTGGTCTTGCTATTCATGCCGCTGTGGGCGAATGCCGCCGACATCGGCATTCCCGCGTTCACTGTGACCAACAACGCGCAAGGGCAGCAGGTCTATTCATTAAGCATCCAAGTATTGATTTTAATGACCGCGCTGTCGTTCCTGCCGGCGGCGTTGATCATGATGACATCGTTCACGCGCATCGTGATCGTGCTGGCGATTTTGCGCCAGGCGATGGGCTTGCCGCAGACGCCGCCGACCCAGGTGCTGGTGGGTCTCGCCTTGTTTCTGACGTTTTTCATTATGTCGCCGGTGTTCGAAGAGGCTTACCGCGACGGCGCGCAACCCTATCTAAACGACAAGATGCCCGCGCAGGAGGCGTTGGACAAAAGTCTCGTGCCGTTCAAGAAATTCATGCTCAATCAAACCCGCACACCGGATATCGAGCTGTTCGCCAACATCGCGCGCCTCGATAACGTGGATGCCGATCATGTGCCGCTCACCATCTTGTTGCCCGCCTTCGTCACCAGCGAATTGAAGACCGCGTTCCAGATGGGGTTCCTGCTGTTCATTCCGTTTCTGATTATCGATTTGGTGGTGGCCAGCATCCTGATGGCGATGGGCATGATGATGTTGTCGCCGATGATTATTTCGCTGCCGTTCAAAATCATGCTGTTCGTGTTAATCGACGGCTGGTCCCTGATCATGGGGACGCTGGCGGCGAGTTTTTTTTAGTGTCGAGACGAGGTCGATATGACGCCTGAATCCGTAATGACCATCGGCAAGGAAGCCATCGAAGTTTCCATTTTGTTGCTCGCGGTGATCCTGCTGCCGGTGCTGGGCATCGGTTTGCTCGTCAGCATGTTTCAGGCGGCGACGCAGATTAATGAAATGACGTTGAGCTTCGTACCCAAACTGGTGGTGATGTTTGTGACAATCCTGTTTGCAGGCGGCTGGATGCTGGGAATCCTGATGGATTACACCAGCCGGTTGATTGAAAGCATTCCCACGATGATCGGATGAAGACTTAGATGAATTTCACCGCGACACAAATCAATGCATGGGTGAGCGGCTATATGTGGCCGCTGTTCCGCATTGCCGCGATTGTCGCAACCGCGCCGGTACTGGGTGCCCGATATGTTCCAGGTCGCGTCAAAATATATATCGCCCTGGCGCTGACTCTTATCATCGCGCCGAACGTTCCGGAAGTGCCCGCTGTTGACCCGATCAGTCTGCCCGCGCTGGCCATCATCGCCCAGCAGCTCGTCATCGGTGCCGCCACCGGCTTGCTGATGGCCATGGTGTTCAGCGCATTCGTGATCGGCGGTGAAATCATCGCCACCAAAATCGGTTTGGGATTTGCTTCCGTGGTCGACCCGCAGATGGGTGTGCAGACGCCGGTCATCAGTCAGTTTTACGTGGTGTTGCTGTCGCTGGTGTTCGTGTCGCTGAATGGCCATCTGGTGATCATCCGTGAACTCGCCGACAGCTTTACGACCATGCCGATCTCCATACAGGGCATCGATCGTGAGGTTTTCTGGAATCTTGCGTCCTGGGCGGATCAGATGTTCAAAAGCGCGGTGCTGATGGCGCTGCCCGCCATCACGACCTTGCTTATCGTGAACGTCGCGCTGGGTATCATCATGCGCGCCGCGCCGCAGTTCAATATTCTAAGCGTCGGATTTCCCGTCACGCTGATGGTCGGTTTTGTGGTGATGTTGGTGACGCTGCCGGTGGTCGTGCCGCAATTCGTGCAGGCGCTTGAAACCGGCATCGAAGGCGTGCGCCAGATTCTCAACGGGACGTTTTGACCATGGCCGCGAACGAAGGTCAGGAACGCACTGAACAGGCGACTCCCAAGCGCCGCGAAGATGCCCGTAAAAAAGGCCAGGTGCCACGTTCTAAGGAATTAAATGCCACCATGATGCTGGTGGGCGCCGCCGCGATGATGTTGATGTTCGGCGGTCAATTCATGGGTTCGTTGGCGGAACTGTTACGCACCGGCTTTACCTTGACGCGTGCGCAAATCTTCGACCCCGGCGCCATGACGCATGCACTGCGCAGTTTATTTCAAGACGGATTTTATGCCGCATTGCCCTTGCTGGCGGTTACGGTGGTGATCGCGCTGGCGGCGCCGATGTTGCTCAGCGGCTGGACCTTCAGCGCCGAGCAAATCTCGATGAAGTTCAGCCGGCTTAATCCCATCACCGGCTTCGCACGCATGTTCTCCTGGCGCGGTTTACTGGAATTATTCAAAGCGCTGATTAAATTCGCGTTCATTCTCACCGTCGCGGTGATTGTGTTATGGAACGAGGTCGACAGCGTGCTGGGCCTGGGCAGCGAGTCTTTACATAGCGCCGCCAGCCATGCCGCGCATCTCGCCGCGTGGACGTTCCTGCTGTTGAGCTGCGCGCTGGTAGTGTTGCCTCTGATTGATGTGCCGTTCCAGCTCTGGGACCACACCCGTCAGTTGCGCATGACCCATCAGGAAATACGCGACGAAAATAAATTGTCCGAAGGCAGTCCCGAAGTGAAAGCGCGAATTCGCCAATTGCAGCGCGATGTCGCGCGCCGCCGCATGATGAAGGCGGTGCCGCAAGCCGACGTTATTGTCACGAACCCCACCCATTATTCGGTCGCGCTACGTTACGACCAGGGCAAGGCGCGTGCGCCGGTGGTGGTGGCCAAGGGTATGGATTTGATCGCGCTGCACATCCGCAGCGTGGCCGCCGAACACCGGGTGCCGGTGATCGAAGCGCCGCCGCTGGCACGCGCCCTTTACTACAGTACCAAGCTTGACAAGGAAATACCGATGGGACTTTACCTGGCGGTCGCGAAATTGCTGGCCTATGTCTACCAGTTGAAACACCGCGAGCCCGGGCAGGACGAGACCGCATCGCAGATTCCGGATTTTCCGATTCCGGAACAGTTCGTGAAGGATGTGTAATTAAAGTGGAGCGCGGCCGTCTCGGCCGCAACTGGCGGGCGGGACGCCCGCGCTCCAAGAAAATTTGTAACCGAGGTAGGACATGAACGATCCGTTAGCAGTGCTCAAGCGTCTGGCGTCCAATGGGCTGGGCGTGCCATTGATGATGATGTTGATGTTGTCGATGATGGTGGTGCCGCTGCCGCCGTTGCTGCTGGATGTTTTGTTCACCTTCAATATTGCGCTCGCCTTGATCGTGCTGCTGGTCAGCATTTACGCGATCAAGCCGCTGAGTTTTTCCGTGTTCCCGGTGGTGCTGTTGTTGACAACCTTGTTGCGGCTGAGTCTCAACATCGCTTCGACGCGCGTGATTTTGCTCAATGGCCAGAACGGCACCGATGCGGCCGGCAAAGTGGTGCAGGCGTTCGGCGAGTTCGTCGTCGGCGGTAACTACGCGGTGGGTATCGTCGTGTTTGCGATTCTGGTCGTGATCAATTTCGTGGTCGTGACCAAGGGCGCCGGGCGTATCTCGGAAGTCACCGCGCGCTTCACCCTGGATTCGATGCCGGGTAAGCAGATGGCCATCGACGCGGATTTAAACGCGGGCCAGATTACACACGAGCAAGCCAACGAGCGCCGCAAGGAAGTGGTGCGCGAAGCCGACTTTTACGGGTCGATGGACGGCGCCAGCAAGTTTGTGCGCGGCGATGCGGTCGCGGGTATTATCATTATGCTGGTGTGCGTGATCGGCGGCCTGGCCATCGGCGTGTTCCAGCACAATATGCCCATCGGGCAGGCGCTGCAGAACTACACCTTGCTGACGATCGGCGACGGTCTGGTGGCGCAAATCCCGGCGCTGGTGTTGTCGACCGCCGCGGGCATTATCGTGACGCGCGCCTCCACCTCCGAGGAGCTTGGCGACCAGATCATTACGCAGTTGTTCACCGATCCGCGCGCGCTGGGCACCACCGCCGCGGTCATCGGCATCATGGGTTTGATTCCCGGCATGCCCAACCTCGCTTTTCTCACGCTGGCGGGTGTGGCCGGCGCGGGCGCTTATTATCAGGCGAAGAAAAAACACAGGGTGGTGGAAGCCCCTGCCGCCGAAGTGCTCGCGCCGCTGCAACTGCCCGAAAATAAAGATTTGAGCTGGGACGATGTGCAGCCGGTCGACTTGCTGGGCCTGGAAGTCGGGTACCGGCTGATTCCGCTGGTCGACAAAAATCAGGGTGGCCAGTTGATGGCGCGTATTAAAGGCGTGCGCAAGAAAAATTCTCAGGACCTGGGTTTTCTCGTGCCCGCGGTGCACATCCGTGACAATTTGGATTTGCCGCCCACCGCGTATCGCATCACGCTGATGGGCGTGATCGCCGGCGAGTCGGAAATTTTTCCGGAACGCGAAATGGCCATCAATCCCGGGCAGGTGTTCGGGCAATTGCAGGGCGTCAAAACCAAGGACCCCGCGTTTGGACTGGACGCGGTGTGGATCGATCCCAATCAGCGCGAACATGCGCAAGGTCTGGGTTACACCGTGGTCGATGCCAGCACGGTGGTCGCCACTCATCTCAGTCAGATCGTGCAGGATCATGCCCACGAACTGCTGGGACGCGAAGAAGTGCAGCAATTGATCGACAAGCTGACCAAGCTGGCGCCCAAACTCGCCGAGGAACTTGTGCCCAAGGCCTTGCCGCTGGGTGTGGTGGTAAAAGTGTTTCAGAATCTGCTGGAAGAAAAGATCCCGCTGCGCGATGTGCGTTCGATCGCCGAAACCCTGGCGGATCATGCCCCGCGCAGTCAAGACCCGGGTGTTTTAACCGCGGCCGTACGCGCGGCGCTGGGTCGTTCGATCGTGCAGCAGATTAATGGACTGGGTGCCGAGCTTGCGGTCATGACGTTGGAGCCGTCGCTCGAGCAATTATTGCAGAAGTCGATTCAACCGGCGCAGTCGAGCGAAGAATGGTCCGGTTTCGAACCGGGGCTGGCGGAACGCTTGCATCGCGCGTTGCGTGCGCAAGCGCAACGCCAGGAAGTCGCGGGTCAACCCGCCGTGTTGCTGGTGCCGGCCGCATTGCGCACCTTGTTGGCGCGCTTTGTACGGCACACGATACCCGGGTTGCGGGTATTGTCATTTAATGAAGTTCCGGACGACAAGCAGATTAAAGTCATCGCCACCGTGGGTGGTGCCGCGTAGATAGGAGAGGAGCGCGGCATAGGAGCGCGGCCATCCTGGCCGCAAGTAGCGGGCAGGACGCCCGCGCTCCGTAAGCAGTTTCGTTAGCGATGCATTAGCCGCAAGGGGGCTAACTTCGGTACAGGTACAGGTACAGGGCGCGCAGGCGGGGGTTGTGCGGCGACAAATTGCGGGTAAGTCGTTTTCCACCATTGCTGTAGATCGGCGGCGGACACGGGACGGCTGATGTGGTAGCCCTGAGCGTAATCGCAGCCCAGCATCGCGAGCAAATTGAGAATCTCCTGATTTTCCACGCCCTCGGCGACCACGTGCATTCCTAAATTATGCGCAAGTTCGATGGTGGAACGAACAATCACAGCGTTGCTTTCGTCGTCAAGCATCTCCATGACAAACGAGCGATCAATTTTGATCTCTTTAATGGGCAACCGCTTTAAATAGGCAAGCGACGAAAAACCGGTTCCGTAGTCATCCACGGAAATGCTGATGCCCTTGTCCGCAAATCGGGTGAGCACTTCAATTGACTTTACCGGGTCCGCCATCATGGCGCTTTCAGTGACTTCAAGAACCAAGCGTGACGGCGGGAGAGCGTTACGGGTAAACCACTGATTAATCCAGTCCATCAGCTGTTGATCCAGAATGCAGTTCGCGGATAGATTCACCGCCACGCTGATGTTCATGCCATTTTGCCGCCACATTTCGCACTGCCGCAGCGCGGTGTCCAGAACCCAGCGAGTGAGCGGACGAATCAGGCCGGTTTGCTCCGCCATGGGAATAATTTGGTCGGGCGAAATCCGGCCATGGGTTGGATGGGTCCAGCGCAATAGCGCCTCCACGCCCACGAATTGCGACGTTGCGATCGCAAGTTTGGGTTGATAGTGCAGCTCGAGACTGCCGCTTTCGATGGCCTCCCGCAATTCACCCACAAGTGAAAGTTGCCGTACGCTGTGTTGGTCGCTGACAGGGTTGTAGAAGGCATGGCCGGCCCGATTTCTTTTCGCCTCATACATGGCCACATCGGCGTGCTGCATTAGCGTCTGAACATCCTCTCCGTTCTGCGGATAGAGCGCGATGCCCACGCTGGCCCCGACAAGCAGTTGGTGATGGTCGACTTCGATAACACGGTCGAGTTGCTTGATGACAAGATCCGCCACTTCGCCGGCCGCGAGCTCCGTGGTATTGGGAATGACCATGCAGAATTCGTCGCCGCCAAAACGCGCGACATTTTCCTCGTGCCGCGACATGGCCGACAGGCGCTGCGCGATAGTCTGCAATAATTTGTCGCCGATGGAATGGCCGAGCGTATCGTTTACTTCCTTAAAGCGATCCAGATCGATCATCAGCAGGGCAAAGGATTGTGTTGATGCTTGAGCCGCAGCAATGTTATGTGAAAGCATATTTTCCAGCATCGCGCGGTTGGGAAGCCCGGTCAGCTGGTCATGCAACGTTTGATATTCAAGCTCAGAACGGCGGGTGTGGACTTGCACCCGCATGCTGTCGAATGCGTTCAGCAATTCTTGGGTTTCCGATACTCCGCTTACGGCAAGTGGCTCCAGTATTTCACCGTTGGCCTCGGCATTTAACGCGCGTGAGACCCGCGATAGCGGGGTCAACACGGCACGGTCCAGTGCAACATAAGCACCGACGATGAAAAGGATGCACAGCGCAGTTACAGACCAGAAAATATTTTCTTGGGTGTTGGTCGCCACCGTTAGCGTGGCGATATCGCTGTCGGAACCTGCCTCAATCGACGCGTCGATGGTAATCAATCCATTCCAGATGTTCGCAAATAGCGGTTCAATGGACTCTTTCAATTGTTTCGCGTCCGCGCGCCAGGCATCGGAGGAATGCAGCCAAAGTACGCGACGGAAATTGTCGAGCCACTGCTCCGATGCACTTTGCAGAATTGCAATGGAGTCTTCAGTTTGAATACCGAGCTGATGCTGACGCTGTAGCTCCTGCAAATGATCAATTTCAACCATCAATTGGGCATGCAACGCGGTGACGTCCTGTTCCTGCGTTAGCAAGGTATCTTCACGAAACGATCCCATGCGGTTCGCCAGATAGATGCGGAAGTTCGAAATCATTTGCGTCCACAAATGGCGGGCGCGCAGGAGTGTCATGTAGGCTTCCGATTTCGGGCGGCGTGCGTCTTGCGTGTCGGTTTCATCCAGGGCCAGCGTCACAGCGGTGAAGAACGTCTGGTTCAAAGGCTGCATGTTTTCCTGTGCCAGCGCCATGGATGGATACTGAGTCAGCGCGTTTAGCCGGGTGGTGATGATTTTTTCTATTGCGACGTCGAGTGTTTCCATGGTCGCGCGGATATCGCTGATGACAGGCAACTGGTTAGGGATGATGTCGTGGGCAAGTTCCTGCAATTGTTCGAGGTTGCGGCGCGTGCGCTCCATTTCCACATGCACCGGATTACGGTATTCGCCACGGTAAGGATCAAGTAGAAACGAAGCCAGCAATTGACGTGTTTGCCACGCTGAATCGCGAATCTGGCGGCTGTTCATCAGCAATTGTTTGCGATCGCCGATGTGAGAGGTTGTGAGATGCCGCAACTGCGTCACGTAGCTATTTGCCACGATCATTGCGAGCAAAATGAAGGCGATGAGCAGGGCCGAAAGCAACGAATAACGCCCGCGCAGACTGCTTAATTGTAATATTTTAATATTCACGCAGCGGTACACCGGGGGGCAAAATCACCTAGTGGTTGCGTCTATTCCACGGGAATACATCACACATGAATTGCCAAACTGTGAATCCGGTCTCAGGCTATGGAGTCAATAATTGTGTCTGGGCATGTTGTTGTCATTACCTGACGTAACACACCGTAAACGCGGGTGTATTCATTAAAACGGAGTCGACGTTAATGGATGTTTCAGGCTGGCTGATTCCCAGGAGATATCGCACGCTGGTTGCAATCATCTGCTTTGTTGCGCTTGGAGTTTTCACTGGCCACAACATGGCTTCCACCACCACCGGCACCTTCGTGCCGGCATACCCGCTACCTGCAGCCGGTCAAGCTGTGGCGCTGGGCAAGCACACCGCCCAGGAAGTTCGTCCCGCGCAATTTGATGCCGCTTCCTGGCAGTACTCTTTGTTCGACGCTTACGGCGGCGGCGTGTTTGTATCCTCGTATTCGCAGGCCGGTGCGTATGTGATTGCAGGCACGGGTGGGCATGGAGCTCCCGAACACAGCGGCGGTGTCGCGTTCGATTTCACAACCGGCACCTGGCAATTGCTGCCGGACGCCTCGGGCACACCGGCGCGCTCGCAGGTGTATGGAAAGGACGAAACCAATGGTGCGCCGGAATACGAAATCGCCTTAAGTCCGACACTCCCCAACGCGGTGCCTGCGCCTGCGCATCCCTACATGAATCTGATGCCGCTGCCCACCGAGCTGGGCGGAGGGCCGCGCGGCTCGGTGGTGTATGCGATCCAGTCCGCGCAGTGCGCGGAGTCGGTGACCAGCACGCGCGCGCACCGCTTTGATCTGGCGTCGCGCACCTGGTCGCGTTACACCTCGAACCACCTCAATGACCTGGGCGGTACCAGTTTCTCGTTCGATGCGCCGTCGGTTTACGATCCGGGCGCGCGGCGCATCTGGCAACTGCCGAACCAGATTCATGCGCGGCAGAACCTCGGCTACATCGATCTCACTGAAACCCGGCCGAAGTGGCGGCTGAGCGCTTCCTGGGCTTGGCCGCCCAGCTGGGATGCAACCACCTCCGCATGGCTTGATGACACCCGGCGCCTCATCCTCATGCAAACTCAGGCGCGCCTGATCGCGCTGGATCTTAACCGCCTGAACGCCGGGCCGCGGTTACTCAACTTCAGCGGTTCTTTGCCGCCGCCGGGAAATCGCTGGGAATACTACCCGCCCGACGGCAGCTTCTATAACAAGAGTAATACCGGAAATGTGTTGTGGAAGCTGACGCCGCCCGCCGGGAATGCGCTGACCGGCACCTGGGTCATCACGCAGTTTACGGTGGCCGGGGCTCCCTTGCCGGATATCCAAGCCGCCGCTCAACAGTCCGGAGCCCGCCATTTCACGCGCTTTTTCTATGTACCGGCGCTTAAAGCCTTCGCTTGGATTGCCGGCGCGGCCAGTCCAGTGATGTTAATTCGCCCTTTTTGAGAAGCGGCCCTCTGAACCGCCCCCGCAGACGGGCAGCCTGCGCTTTATAGCCGAAACTTTGGCGGAACAGGCGCTCCGCAGTCAGGACCCCGGCGTATTCCTACGCTAATTTTTAGTTCAACTGAGTAATTCATCAATGAACTGGCGGGGGCAGAGCCATGAAACTCCGAGAACCGTTACTGGAACGGTAGTTGCAGAAGTCAGCGCAATCCCGTCAACGTAGCGTGCCATGCAAATAAAACGATTTTTCGCTGAAGACATGCGTCAAGCCATCCGTAAAGTCGAGCGCGAACTCGGTCCTGAGGCGGTCATCTTGTCAAACAAGAAAGTTCCCGGCGGTGTAGAAATCGTCGCGGCCATGGATGTTGAGGGCGCGTTGTTGTCTAAAGAGTCCGGCGGCCAGGTTGCTCCCGCTCTGCCGCAGCTCAAGCAGCAGTCGGTGGTTGCCGCCCCCGGCAAGGAAAATCCTGTACCGCAGGCGCCACCGCGCGATGCTAATTACTGGTCGCAGGAACCGTCTATGGTCCAGATTCGCAGCGAGCTCGCGGGCTTGCGCAATCTGCTCGAACATCAGATGAGCGGGTTGGCCTGGGGGGATGAAGCGCGCCGGCATCCGACCCGCGCGAAAATAATCCGCGATTTAATGGGGCTGGGTATTGACGCCACTCTGAGCCGCTCGATTGCGAGCCGTGTGCCCGACGATTTGAGCGCCCAACATGGCTGGATCAAGGCGATTGAAACCCTGGTGGCCGATGTGGCGGTGGCGAATGACGACGTTCTGGAGCGTGGCGGGGTCGTCGCGCTGGTCGGTCCCACCGGCGTGGGCAAGACCACCACCATCGCCAAGCTGGCGGCACGCTATGCGTTGCGCCACGGCCGCAAGCGCGTGGCGATGGTAACGATCGATAACTACCGCATCGGGGCACATGAACAATTACGCACTTATGGCCGCATCATGGATGTGCCGGTCTACACCGTTAAAAGCGCGGAAGAGATGCGCGGCACGCTCGACGATTTGGTCGACAAGGACCTGGTGTTGATCGACACCGCAGGCATGAGCCATCGCGACAAGCGCATTCAGGATCAATTCTCGCTGCTGGCCGCCGCGCAGCCGAACATCAAAACCTACCTGGTGCTGGCCGCGACCACTCAATTCAGCGGGCTGACCGAGATCGCGCAGGTATTCAAGAGCCTGACTTTACAAGGCTGTGTAATGACCAAGCTCGACGAAACCACCCAACTGGGCGGTGCGTTGTCGGCCGTCATTACGCAGCGTCTGCCGCTGCTGTATTTAAGCGACGGGCAACGGGTACCGGAGGATCTGCATGTGGCGCGCGCCAAGAATCTGGTTTATCGCGCCGTGAACTTGCAGCGTCAGGCCGGGCAGGCCGTGATTAATGAAGAATCCTTGGAGTCGGCGTTTAGGGGGGCGGTAGTCAATGCTAATGTCTGATGTCACTATCGATCAGGCGGCGGGTTTGCGCCGTATTGTCAAGCCACGGCCCGTGCGTGTCATCGCGGTCACCAGCGGCAAAGGCGGTGTCGGCAAAACCAATATCTCGGTCAACCTCGGGATTGCGCTTGCGCAGGAAGGCAAAGAAGTCATGCTGATGGACGCCGACTTCGGTTTGGCCAACGTCGATGTCATGCTGGGCTTGCATCCCGCCTATAACCTTTCGCATGTAATCAATGGCGAGCGTACACTCGAAGAGGTGATTGTCACCGGCCCTTCCGGTCTGCGCGTAGTACCGGCGTCTTCCGGAGTCAAGAAGATGGCCGAGCTGGACGTCACCCAGCACGCCGGCGTCATCCGCGCGTTCAGCGAACTGAGCCATGAGCTGGATGTGCTGATCATCGATACGGCGGCGGGAATTTCCGAAAGCGTAGTGAGCTACGCGCGCGCCGCGCAGGAAGTCGTGGTGGTGGTGTGCGACGAGCCCGCATCGATCACCGATGCTTACGCGCTGATCAAATTGCTCAACCGCGATTATGGAATCAATCGCTTTCGCATTCTCGCGAACATGGTATTAAGCGCCCAGGAAGGCCGCAATCTGTTTCAAAAACTGACGGCCGTTACCGACCGTTATCTGGATCTCGCCATGGATTTCATGGGGGCAATTCCGCACGACGACTATCTGAAGAAAGCAGTTCAGAAGCAGCGTGCCGTAGTAGACGCATACCCGCGCAGCAAGGCGGCCTTAGCATTCAAGAAACTCGCGCAAAAGACAGACCACTGGCCACTGCCATCCAGCGCGGGCGGACATCTTGAGTTTTTTGTGGAACGGTTAATCATGGCCAGTCAACATGTGGGGAGTGAACTTCGATGAGCGCCGCTGCGAAGTATGTAAAGACCCAGACTCAAATCAGCAAGAAAAGTAAAAAAGACACTTTGACCGTGCAGAAGTATGCGCCGTTGGTCAAACGTATCGCCTATCACCTGATCAGCCGTTTGCCGCCCAGCGTGCAACCGGACGATCTCATCCAGGCCGGCATGATCGGCCTGCTGGAAGCGGCTAGAAATTACAATGCCAATCAGGGTGCCAGTTTTGAAACCTATGCCGGCATACGCATTCGGGGGGCAATGCTTGACGAAATACGCAAGAACGATTGGGCGCCGCGCTCCGTGCATCGCAAGGCGCGCATGGTGGCCGAAGTCGTGCGCGATATTGAAAATCGCACCGGCCGCGACGCGCGCGATCATGAAATCGCCGAAGCCATGGGTCTGACGTTGGAGGAGTATCACCAGATTTTGCAGGATTCCAACGGCCACAAGATCTTCAGCTTCGAGGATCTGGGCGTCGACGACGACTGTATGTCGGTGGGCATGAACGAGCATCTGCCAGGTCCGCTGGAAGGGCTGCAACGCGAGGACTTCAAGCGCAATTTGTCGCAGGCCATTGCCGGTTTGCCGGAGCGTGAACGTCTGGTCATGTCGCTGTATTACGACAAAGAACTAAACCTTCGCGAGATTGGTGCCGTAATAGGGGTGAGCGAATCTCGCGTCAGTCAAATCCACAGTCAGGCTGTTATTCGTTTGCAAGCGCGCTTGAATCCCTGGACTACCTGATTACCGCGAATCGCAGGATTGCAACACCGTACGAAAAAATCCAGGCGAGAAATGTCGCGGGGTTGATTGGAGGCTTACCTTGGACAAAAACATGAAAATCCTGATCGTGGACGACTTTTCCACGATGCGCCGGATTATCAAAAATCTGTTACGTGATCTCGGCTTCAATAACACGGCCGAAGCCGACGACGGCAAGACCGCATTACCGATGCTCAAGACCGGCGAGTTCCAGTTTCTGGTGACCGACTGGAACATGCCCGGCATGCAAGGCATCGACCTGCTGAAAGCGGTGCGTTCCGAAGAAAATATCAAGACCCTGCCGGTATTGATGGTGACCGCCGAGCAAAAACGCGAGCAAATCGTGGCCGCGGCCGAGGCGGGCGTCAACGGTTACATCGTCAAGCCGTTCACCGCAGCGACGCTCAAGGAGAAAATCGACAAGATTTTCCAGCGTTTAGAAGGCGGCGCATAACAACACTGAAGGGAAAAACTCATGACGGTGGAAACGGTAATCAACGATCAGGTGCTGGCAACTGCCGAACGCTTGATCGTGGAGATGCGCTGCGGCAACGAAGATCAGGCCGCCAAGGCACTGGACGAACTGGTGCGCGCGCGCGAGGTCAGCCTGTTTCAGGAATTGGGTAAATTGACGCGCGAATTTCACGACGCGCTGGCCAGCTTTCGCGTCGATTCGCGCGTTTCCGATCTGGCGGAAAAAGATATCCCCGATGCGCGCGAACGCTTGAATCATGTGATTACGATGACGCAAAACGCGGCCGACCGCACCATGAGCGCGGTCGAGCATTCGGTTCCGCTGGTCGACGATATCGCCAAAGTCGCGGCGGATTTGCGCGCGCAATGGCAACGCTTCCAGAAACGCGAAATGAATGCGCAGGAATTCCGTGCGCTGGCCAAAAGTATCGATACGTTTCTGGGTACCACCGAAACCAAGTCGGCCGACCTGAAAGCTAAACTCAACGAGGTGCTGATGGCGCAGGACTTCCAGGATTTGACCGGCCAGATCATCCGGCGGGTCATTACGCTGGTGGAAGATGTCGAAGCCAATCTGGTTAATCTGATCAAGCTTTCAAGTCAAAAAGTGGTACCTAAGGTGGTGCCGGTAAATCACCACGAGGCGATCAAGGCGGAAGGTCCCGTCGTGCCGGGTGTTAAAACCCAGGGTGCGGTCGCCGGGCAGGACGCGGTCGATGATTTGCTTTTGAGTCTGGGATTCTGAGGTAGCGGCAATGGCATTCGAAGCTGACGAAGAAATACTGCAAGACTTTCTGGTCGAGGCAGGCGAGATACTCGAGCAGCTTAACGGCCAGCTGGTGGAGCTGGAGAATCGTCCCGCCGACAAGGATTTGCTCAATACCGTATTTCGCGGTTTTCATACCATCAAGGGCGGCGGAAGCTTTCTTAATCTGAGTGCAATTGTCGCGATCTGCCACCGGGCGGAAGACGTCTTCAATACCTTGCGCAACGGCCAGCGCCGCGTCGATGCGGCCTTGATGGACGCCATCTTGCCTGTGCTTGACATATTGAACGGACAGTTCGTGCAGTTGCGCGCCCGTGAAGAGCCCTCGGCCGCGCCGCTTAGCATGCTCGAAAAGCTTGAAACCTTCGCTATGCCGGAGGCCGCGCCGTCGGTCCAGGCGGTCGCGGCGGATGACATTACCGACGCCGAGTTCGACCAGTTGCTGGATAACGCACAGTCCGCGAAACCGCCGCTGGCCGCTGCGCCGCCCAGCAGCGATGAAATCAGCGAAGCTGAGTTCGACTCGCTGCTGGATAAATTACATACGGGCGCGGCCGCGCCGTCCGGCGCAAAAACCAGTCCGCCGCCGCTTGCGCCCTCTCCTGCGCCTCCTGCAACTGCGGCGGGCAACAGCGTTAAAGCCTCGGATGAAATCACCGACGACGAATTCGAAAATTTACTGGATCAATTCCACAGTAAAACGATTTCGCCCGCCGCTCCCGCATTTGCCGCGCCCAAGACGCCGTCGCCGGTAGCCGCCGCCGTGCCGCCGCCCAAGCCGGCGGAGCCGCCCAAAGACATGAAGCTGAAATTGGTGGAACCGCCCAAACAGGCAGCGGCGATCTATCATGAAGAGCCACATGAAGACAAATCAGAAGCGCTGCGCGGCGGGGATGACAAAACCGCGAAAGCCAAAGAAGCGGCCGCCGCCGATACCACCGTGCGGGTCGATACCAAACGGCTCGACCAGATCATGAATCTGGTGGGGGAGCTGGTTTTGGTGCGTAACCGGCTGTCAACCCTGGAGGCATCGCGGCGCGACGAGGAAATGGCCAAGGTCATTTCCAATCTGGATGTGGTGACGGCTGATTTGCAGGCGGCGGTCATGAAAACGCGCATGCAGCCCATCAAAAAAGTATTCGGGCGCTTCCCGCGCGTGGTACGCGATCTGGCCCGCAGCCTGAACAAAGAAGTGAATCTTGAATTGCACGGCGAAGAAACCGATCTTGACAAAAATCTGGTCGAAGCCCTGGCCGACCCGCTTGTGCATCTGGTGCGCAACGCGGTGGATCACGGTATCGAAATGCCGGACGAGCGCGCGCGCCAAGGTAAAACACGCGCCGGGACCATTTCCCTGGCGGCGCGCCAGGAAGGCGATCATATTTTATTGACCATCGAGGATGACGGTGGCGGCATGGACCCCAATGTATTGCGGAACAAAGCCGTGGAAAAAGGCGTATTGACGCAGGATGTGGCGGATCGTCTCACCGACAACGAATGTTTCAATCTGATTTTCCTGCCGGGCTTTTCGACCAAGGAAAAAATCTCCGATATTTCCGGCCGCGGCGTCGGCATGGATGTTGTCAAGACCCGCATCGCCCAGCTCAACGGCGTGGTCGAGATATTTTCGCAGCGCGGCAAGGGCACCACGCTTTCGATCAAGGTTCCGTTGACGCTCGCCATCATGCCTACGCTAATGGTGAAGCTCAAAGATCAAACCTTCGCCTTGCCGCTGGTCAATGTCAGTGAAATCCTGCATCTGGATCTGCGCTTGACCAATGTGGTCGACGGGCAATTGGTCATCATGGTGCGTGAACGCGCCTTGCCGCTGTTTTATCTGCGCCATTGGCTCGCGCACGGCGGCAGCGGCGATGATTTACCGGAAATGGGACACGTCGTGGTGGTCACGGTCGGCGCGATGAAAGTCGGTTTCATCGTCGATCATCTGGTCGGCCAGGAAGAAGTTGTGATCAAGCCCCTGGGTGCGATGTTGCAGGGCACCAAGGGATTGTCCGGCGCGACCATCACCGGCGATGGCCGCATCGCCTTGATTTTGGATGTTCCGGAGTTGATGCGTGCTTACGCATCCCGCGCTGCCTAAGGGTGTTTACATGAAAGTGCGCGTGCTGGTGGTCGACGATTCCAAGTTCTTCCGGCGCCGCGTTACCGAGATTATCAATGCCAGCCCCGATCTTGAAGTCGTCGGGGTCGCGGAAAATGGCGAACAGGCCCTCCAGAAAGTTCTCGAACTTAAGCCCGATGTCATCACCATGGATATTGAAATGCCGGTGATGGACGGGATCAGCGCGGTGCGCCGCATCATGGCGCAGCGGCCCACACCGGTGGTGATGTTCTCGTCGCTCACCAGTGAAGGCGCCAAGGCGACACTGGATGCATTGGAAGCGGGCGCGGCGGATTTTTTGCCTAAACGGTTTGAAGATATCGCACGTGATAGAGATCAGGCCAAGCGCCTGTTGTGCGAAAAAGTGCACGCGCTGGGTAAGCGTGGCCTGACGCAACCCGCCTTCCGCGCCTCAGCGCTACCTGCACCCGCACCTCTCAAACCCGCCGCCGCGCCGGTGGTGCAAACCTCGTTAAAACCAAAACCGCATGCGGAGGTTGCCGCGGAAAAACATTTCTCGCCGAAGAAGAGCGCAATCAAATTGTTGTTGATCGGCACCTCCACCGGCGGGCCGCTCGCCTTGCAGAAAGTATTAACGCTATTGCCGAAAAACTTTCCCGTGCCGGTGCTGGTCGTGCAGCATATGCCGGGAACATTTACCCCGGCGTTTTCGCAACGTCTCGACCAAGTCTGCAACGTCCACGTCAAAGAGGCCGCGGATGGCGATGTATTAATGCCGGGCAGTGTGTATATCGCACCCGGCGGGCGCCAGATGATTCTCGATGCGCGCGCCTTAGCGCCCACCTTGCGGATTAGCGCCGGCGATCCAAGTCTTAACTACAAACCTTCCGTGGATGTCACGTTCAGCTCCGTCAGCGCCAGCTTCTCGGGGGCGGTGCTGGCCATCATCATGACCGGCATGGGCGCGGACGGCCGCGAAGGTGTGCGTGCGCTCAAGGCCAAGGGCGCCGAGGTGTGGGCGCAGGACGAAAAATCCTGCGTGGTCTACGGCATGCCGGCCGCGATTGTCGATGCGGGCCTGGCCGATCGTGTCTACGATCTGGGATCTATCGGCGAAAACATCCTCCTTAAGGTGATGTAAATGGATTTGCTCAGCATTATCGGAATCCTGCTGAGCTTCGGCGCCGTATTGGTTGGACAACAACTGGAAGGCGGGCACCTCAGTTCGCTGATCAATGGTCCGGCTATTTTGATTGTGGTGGGTGGATCGGTGGGCGCGTCCATGTTGCAGTCGCCCATGCCGGTTTTTTTCCGCAGTCTGCGCATGTTGCGCTGGATTATTTTTCCGCCGCAAGTGCGCGCCGCCGAAGCCATCGAAAAAGTCGTGAACTGGAGCAACATCGCTCGCAAAGAAGGCCTGCTCGGCCTTGAGGCGGTGGTCGAGGCCGAAGATGACATTTTCGCCAAGAAAGGGCTTCAGTTGCTGGTGGACGGCAGCGAACCGGAAGTGATTCGCGGCATTATGGAAGTGGAGCTCGATACCAAGGAGCATCACGACATCCAGGCCGCCAAGGTTTACGAAGGCATGGGCGGATATTGCCCCACCGTCGGCATCATCGGCGCGGTGTTAGGGTTGATCCATGTCATGCAAAATCTCGCCGACCCGGCCGCCTTGGGGTCGGGTATCGCCACGGCCTTCGTGGCCACCATTTACGGCGTGGGTTTGGCGAATCTGTTGCTGATCCCGATCGGCAACAAGCTCAAGGCCCTGGTCAATGTGCAAACGCAAAACCGCGCCATGATGGTCGAAGGATTGATCTCCATCGCCGAAGGCGAGAACCCGCGCAATATCGAGACCAAATTGCAGGGTTATCTGAATTAGCGGGACGCGGGTGCCAGGTATCAATATTCCAGAGCGAAACTCCCATGCCCTTCCGTCCCTATGTCAATAACGAGAATATGTCGCGCAGAAAGAAACACGAAGAGCATGAAAATCTGGAGCGTTGGATGGTGTCCTACGCCGACTTCGTCACCTTGCTGTTCGCCTTTTTTGTGGTCATGTATTCGATTTCTTCGATTAACGAAGGAAAGTATCGAGTATTGTCTGATTCTATTTCCAGCGCTTTCACCGGCCAGGCGGCGCCGATTAAACCAATCAAGATGGACGAACCCATCAAGGCGCCGATCAAGGCCGTGAGCAATCGTCCACCGCCGGATAACGCGGCGCGGCCGGTGCCACCGCCGGGTGGGCTACCCGATGCCGGCGATGAACAGCAGGCGCGGGAACTGAATGGCGTTGCGGATGAACTCGATTCTGGTCTCAAAGAGCTGGTTGACCAGAATATAATTTCGGTAAAGCGCGACAAAGCCTGGGTGGAAGTGGAAATCAACACCAGCATTTTGTTTAACAGCGGCAGCGCCGGATTGCAGCCCGCGGCGATGCCGGTAATGCGCACCCTGGCAAAAATTCTGAACGAGAAAAAATACAATATCCAGGTGGAAGGCTTCACCGACAATGTTCCGATCAAGACGGAGGCCTTCCCGTCCAACTGGGAATTATCCGCCGCGCGTGCCGCAAGCGTGGTGCGCGTATTCGCCGATGACGGTATCTCCCCGCAACGACTGGTGGCTATCGGTTTCGGCGAGCACCGTCCGATTGCGGAAAACGGCAGTGAAGAAAATCGAAAAAAGAACCGCCGCGTGCGGGTGGTGATTTTGCCGCCCGGCAAAGAGGCGCGCGATGCGCAATCGCAAGTACGCATGTTTGGCGCGGCACCGGCTCAATCCGAGCCTGCCGGGTCGAAACCCGCTATCACACCCCCGGATTTTAATTTTTCCGAATAACGATCTGGCCCTGCTTTTGCAACTCCCAGCGGGGCGCTGGTTTTTCGGCGCATCTGTAAATCAACGCCGGTGAATCCGTGCCGTGCGCAGGAGGTAGTCAGATGAAAATCTGGGCGATTGGTAATCAAAAGGGCGGCGTAGGCAAAACCACCAGTGCGGTCACCTTAGCGGGTATCATGGCCGCGCGCGGCTATCGTACTTTGATGGTGGATCTGGATCCGCACGGTTCGCTCACGGCGTATTTCGGGCTGGATCCGGACACGGTCGACGGCAGTGCGTATCGTTTATTTAACGATCGAGGGTTGGATCCGGCGCAGGTCGTGACAGAGACCCGTTTTAACCGGCTTTGCATGTTGCCCGCGTCCACCGCCATGGCGACGCTCGACCGGCAATTGGGAACCCAGCAGGGTCAGGGTTTGGTGATCAGCGCCGCGCTGCGGCGGCTGCAGGGCCAGTTCGATTTCGTCGTTATCGATTGTCCGCCCACCCTCGGAATTTTGTTGGTCAACGCGTTGGCCGCCTGTGATCATCTGATTATTCCCGTGCAGACCGAGTTTCTTGCCATGAAGGGCTTGGAGCGCATGCTGCACACGCTAAGCATGATACAACGCTCCACGCGCCGCGATTTGCCCTACACCATCTTGCCCACCATGTTCGATCGCCGCACGCGCGCATCGCAAGACAGCCTCGATCAAATGCGCGGCAAGTACATGCTGCGTCTGGCGAGCACGGTAATTCCGGTCGATACCCACTTTCGCGATGCCAGCCGTCAAGGCGTGCCGCTGCCCCTGCGCAGCATGAGTGAACGCGGCGTGCTGGCCTATATCGCGTTGGTCGATCAGCTCATGCCCGCCACGGCGCGGGGCGTGGGTGAAAACACCACGGAAAATGTTATTCCGCTCAACGCGCCCTACAACGAACGGTTGTTGTCATCATGAATCTGGAAACGCATTCCATTTGTGAAAATCAGCACCAGGCGCTGAGTAACTACCTGGAGTCGCTGTTGAGCGACGCTCCAGAATTGTCAAGCGTGGCTGAGGCGGCGCCGGCGCCGTTGCCGTTCGCCGCCGGCCCCATGTCATCGTCCGGCGCGAGTCTTAAATGTTTTGTATTTACCGTGGCCGGTTTGAAGCTGGCATTGCCGCTGGCGCGGGTGACGGAGGTTGTGGAATTTTCCGTGTGCGCGGGCCTTCCTGCGCCGCCTTCCGTGCTCGGGCAACTGCTGTATGAAAACAAGCACGTGCCGGTGCTTGATAGCGCACGCATTTTTCTGCCCAGCAGCAATGCGGTTACGGACTATCAATGGCTGGTGATCGTGGATCATGGCGGTTACGCGCTGGCGTGTGATTCGATCGAGCCCAATATGGAGATTGAACATGAGGCGGTCCGCTGGCGCACGCCCCTCACCAAACGGCGCTGGCTGGCCGGTACTTTGTTGCGGTATCGCTGCGCGTTGCTGGATGCGGATGAGGTTTACGAAGAAAGTGCCGATAACGCTGGATAGAGGCTGTTTTAGTAATCCATCACATTGATCGCAAACGTTACAAGGGAAAGTCCCATGAGCACAACGACCGCCGCCGCACAGCAACAACCCGACGACCCCATCCTGCGCTGGGTGACGTTCCGTCTGGACAAGGAAAAATATTGCGTCAATGTCATGCTGGTGCAGGAGGTTCTGCGTATTTCCGAAATTGCCCCGGTGCCCGGCGCTCCCGGCTATGTGCTGGGTATTATCAATTTGCGCGGCAATGTGGTGACGGTGGTCGACACACGTAAGCGTTTTGGCTTGATGCCCAAAGAGATCGATGACTCGAGCCGCATCGTAATCATTGAAGTGAACAACAACGTGATCGGCATGCTGGTCGACAGCGTTGCGGACGTGGTGGATTTACGCAAGTCCGAAATCGAAGGCGCGCCCAACGTGGGCACCGACGAAAGTTCGAAATATATCCAGGGCGTCGCAAGCCGTGAAAACGAATTATTGATCGTGGTGGATCTGAATAAATTTCTGCTCGACGAAGAATGGGGCGACATGGCCAATGCCATGCGCATCTAAGCGGCCCGCAGGACATGGTGATGAGCGTTGAAACCTTGACCATTATGAGTTTGACCAGCGTTGCTATTAATGTCGTCCTGTTGGCGGGGGCGCTGGCATTGATATGGCATCAGCGCGCATTGAAAACCCGCACCGGCCAAGCGTTGCGCGAAGCCCGCGACGATTTGGCGGCGATAATTTCGGCGGCCTTGGGTGTCGGGCAGAGAATGGAAGCGCTGGAAGAAAAAGTGCGGCGCCAAACCGAACGCATCGAGCAGCGTGACTTGTCCGAACCCTTGCAGCAATCGTATCGCCAAGCAATGCAGTTGATCGACTCCGGCGCCGACATTCCCACCTTGGTGGAGCGCTGTGGCGTAACGCGCGGCGAAGCGGAGTTGCTGGAAAATCTATATCGCGCGGAATCCTCTAAGGCGCGCTAATTCCGTTCTGTGTAAATCTACGTACTAATCTCATCACGTCCGCGCTATTCGCTTCACGGATTGTTAGCGCACACTCGTTTGTCTTACCATTGGCTACACTTCGCAAACAGCGCGTCGATGCGCTGCGAATGCACGTCGATGCCTGCTTTTAGTGTTGGTGTACTTACACCTGAATGTTAACGATTATGGCCGCTAAAATTTTCAGGAGGTTGGTATGACGATGATGTCAAGCATGAGTGAGGGCGCGCGGAATCCGTGTGCTGTTGGCCAATGAACGATGTTTCTAGTTCGGAAAGATCCTTACAGACGTTGCGTCTCAAGGCAGAGACGCTAGCGCAGAGAAATAAAACCAAATTGCTCAGCGGTCTGGAGCCGCCCTCGCCTGAGAAAACACGCCAGCTATTGCATGAGTTGCGCGTGCATCAGATCGAACTCGAGATGCAGAACGACGAATTACGGCGGATTCAACTGGAACTCGAGGCGGCGCGTACGCGCTATTTTAATCTCTACGACCTGGCCCCTGTTGGGTACTGCACGCTCGATGAGCAGGGGCAAATAGTCGAGGCGAATCTCACGGCGGCGACCCTGCTGGGTGTGGCTCGGGACGTGTTGGTCACGCAGCCGCTCAGTAACTTCATATTCAAGGATGATCAGGACGTCTACTACTTGCTGCGTAAACAGTTGGCCAAGACGGACGATTTACACACTTGCGAATTACGCATGCAAAAAAAAGACGGTATGCATTTCTGGAGCTGCCTGACCTTTAGGGCCGCTCCGGACGCCAACAATACGCGATTGTTACATGTGGTATTGAGCCGTATTAGCGAATATATGTCGCAGCAAACAATATCCGCGCCGGTTCAAAACCAACCTTTTGGCAAGTTTGCGCATGACTTCAGTAATATTCTGTCAAGTATCCAGGGTTATACCGAAATGGCGCTGGAGGGGGTTACGCAAGCTAAGGACGAAGAGCTGGCCGGTTATCTCAGGGATATAAAGCAAGCATGCGCGAACGCGCACGAATTAATTGTCGAGTTCCCGGATTTAAAGCAAACCGAAAAGCGCAAAAAAACCATGTGAGCTGGATTGACTGCGCCGTTAATTTGTCACGTAACGGCGCTTTTAACCAGGACGCTTTCCTGTCAATACATAGGCCCACGCAATGACGTGCGCGACCGTGACATATAGCGTGCGTGGAATTTCATCCCCGAGCTCCAGTTTTGCCAATAATGTGAGCAAGTCCGGATCTT
>CAZHHW010000002.1:0-40360 GCA_964532385.1 uncultured Gammaproteobacteria bacterium
AGGGCGCTCCATGGTGGGAGACGAGTTCACGCTGATCTTGTCGTTAATGCCCCATTTCGGTGGATACCACGGTCGCTCCAACGGACCAGTCGGCGAGAACTTCTGCTTGATGCGCGTACGCCCCGATATGCCCGACACCTCCGGATGTGCGACGCGCGCATACTTGTCCACCTCACAAAAGAGGTTCTGGCAATCGATCAACTGCAAGCGCCGCCCCCAAAGCGGCTGAAATTTAATACCCAGTCTTTCGAACTCACGCTCCTGGTTGTCAGCTACAAGACGAATCAGTTCCGCTTCGTTCAAGCCCGCGCTATCCGTAAAACACTTCCGCAAGCCATCGCGCGCGCCAGGCCCCGGAATGACAAACTCCGTCTCCGAGAAGTCTGTGACCTCGCTGTAGTTGATGTCGGTCACGAACTGATAGGCAAGGAAGTCACCGATGGTCGGATAGCTTCGCAACAGCTCGAAGGCAGGCTGCATCTTTCTCATCTTCGACAGCTTGCCCGCGAGATCATCGGCCATCATCTTTTCGAGCAATCGCAAGTGGTTCTGGTATTTGGCTACGTGGCCGAACGCCGATCCACCTGGCGGCATGATGTACGCGGCGGAGTAGATGCGGCCTCCCGCGCGCATGGCCTCCCCTAGCAGCCGATCATAGTGCTCGAACTTATACCCCTTGAACGTGACCGCTCCAAAGGCGTGTTCTAACAATTCCCATGTCTCGATTTTATTGAACAACTTGAATAACAATGTCCGAAAAAGAACTTCCGCATCGGACTTGGGCAAGTCGTCACGATAGATCACGTGCCGGATCAAATATTGGCTGACCCGGTCAGCAGCGCGATAGGCGTTCGTAAACTTGTGAATAGAGATGATGGGATCATGCGTCCACGGCTCGGCTTGCTTTTCTAGACGACGGAAGTACACATCTTGACGCTCGGCAGCGAAACGCCAGTAGGTGTCAAACACTGAACTCACCTTGATCGGTAGTAGGTGCGAGACACTCTCCTCAACCAAATGCTCGAGTGTGGATTGACTCTGTGTATCGGGCAGCAATGTGTTAACGGATCGCCGCTTCACGTTGCCGCCTCCGCTATTGACTGAGATGACTTTGCGCTCGTCGCCTTACTTGGCTGAGCGAAGCAAGCCCTGACGGCAGCCACCAAGGGTGCCAGGGCCTGATCAGATTTCGATATGCGTTCAAATTTTGCGACGCCGACAATCACATTCATTCTGCTCATCTTCAATTTCATTTCGTGTGCCATGAAGGCCCCCAACTGGGCAATGCCCAGATAGTTGCCGTACGCCTTCACAAACAATTGCTGTGTGGCGTAGAACGCATTGACCACGAGCCCAGCCTCGGTGGGCTCGAAGCTTACGTGCTGCATGCACGGGAACTGCAATTGCGCATTGGCGACGTGATCCCGTTCCGGATCAAACACGCTCGCCTGGAACATCGAGCGCCTTACACCTTCGCGTCCTTCGAACTGCGACAATATCCATTCAAGCTGATTGCCATCGCACGGTCCGCGGCCATAGCTAACAAGTCGCTCAAAGTAAAGACCTCGACGGTTGTCTTTCGGGTTTATCGCTTGATACCGGGGGAACGCATCGCGGTAATACTTGAAGAGGGCTGCGCGGTCACCCTGTGCCACCTGCCAAATGCGTTGAGGGAAGATGGTGAACGCAACATCCTCAACACTGCGCATCTGTTTTGCCAACAACAAAGTATCAAGCGCTACACGCACGCTTGGCGTCTCGATAACTCCACCGTCTTCATCAAAGCCCGACACGCTCAAGATCAATGGCGAAATCTCCAGACCAGAGTGATCAAGCACATGAAGCACCGCCTTCGCCCAGGCGCGAGACAGATCCGATTCATCCACAAGAACAGGACTGGTGGTTTGGACGTTCTTAGTCATCCGCGGTCTCCTCAAGGTGGCGGAAGCACGCGAGGCCAACATACTGGCGGCGAGCAATCCTGACGTAGGTCGCCCATGACGACCCTGGAATCACTACTCTTGTAATACCGACCGTCATGGCTCGAAATAGTCGACCGCTCGCGAGGTCGCGCTCTGGCATCAATATCGCGGTATCGACAACGACGCCAGATGGAAGCATCAACAACGCGCCCTTCTCCATGTCGAGGGTCGGGGAGTTCCAATGTTGATCCGCAATCGTTAGCGGTTCGGAAACCTCCTGTCCTAGCAGCTCGGTCCTGATCATCTTTGGAGTGATCCGTCCAAGCTGCGCCCTCTGGACTGGAGAAATCATGCCGATTCCATAGGCCAAGTGGTTCACCAGCGTTGCCTGCCCCACACCGAAATTGCAGGCGATCCTATACATGTCGAGTGCCGACGCCTTGTCAGGGTCAAGGCCACGCTTTACAAATGCCTCGCGCAATCCCAGCGTCGGCATCAGTACGAAGGCTGCAAATGAATCGGCTAGAACTTCGTTCGGAGGACGATCGGCGTGCTGGACATGATCATTGTGAAGTTCATCGATCGTCGAACCATGACCGAAAACGTGATGGCCCAACTCGTGCGCGCATGTGAATGCGCGCCTGGCAAGCGGTCTTAGAGCCGAGACATGGATGCGCGGTCTCGGCTGGCGGTCATACATACCTTCCATATTGATGTCGTTGAAGCGCACGTTGACGTTGTTTATCTCGCATAGACCGTAGATGCATGTGGGGCTCCGAAGATCGAGTCCGGCTTTGGTACGCGTGGCAATCGACGCCTGCATGCCTTGCATAACAAGCGCCTTCTGCATAGCAAACCAAGAGGATGCGGTGAGTCGGGCATTCATTTGCGCGTGCCTCCGTCATCGTCCGTATCCACATCCGAGTTGCGCATGGACGCCAGCAACCTCAAGAGCCGGTCAAGGTCATCCGGCTTGAGCTTGCCCAGTTCGCGCGCGGCGAGTTGCAGTCGTGGGTCATCGGCGTTGAGTTGTTCGGCTGACTCGCCCAATATCCATGACACCGTGACATCATAGGTTTCCGCGAACTTCGTCAGCTCTTCGGCTGAGACACGGCGATTGCCTGCCTCGATCTCCGAAATCGTCGGCCGATGCATGGCTAGCAATTTGGCCACCTGACCCTGCGACAGGCCGGCCGCCTTCCTCGCCTCACGCAGTCGCGTCGCAATCGCTCCGCGTATCGATTCTTGTATTTCAGTCATTGCACATTCACTTTTTGGGCTGGAGCCGATAGTTGCGTTTCAGCCAATGCGACCACGATTGCCACAGCTTCATCGACCGTGAGCGCGATAGCGGTCTTCTCACGCCGAAATATGTTTACGTCGTTGGCAATCGTGATGCCGAGCTTCACACCGAGTATTCCGATCGCAACCGGCCAAATCTTGCTGTCGAACTGGGGCAGTTCTTCGATAGGCTTGGTGGTCCCGGTGATTGCCGGGCATTCCAAGCCACTCGCTGTCTGAATATCCTGCAAGACCTCCACCAGGGCAGCCCTAACCGCGTTTGTTTCCATAGGATTCTCCAAATCGACCATTACGGTCGGTAAGATAATCTTACCACATATATGGCGGGCCGCAAGCTATCTCCGTCAAATCTTCGATCACAAGAGCGTTTTTTGCACAAAGAACACGCATGGAAGCATCGACTATCACGTTGCCGTCGCAGCGGACTCCAGCTTGTGCTGATTACGCGGTGGGCATATTGGTTGCTGACTATCAGCACATGGTTCGATGACAGTTTGTTTCTCGACAATATCGAATCCTTTGAAACTCTGCTCGATTAATGCCGGGGTATTCAATTGAAGGCGAATTTTTTAGACCAAAAGCCCCTCACTCCCACTCGATGGTCGCGGGCGGCTTGCCGGAGATGTCGTAGGTCACGCGTGAAATTCCACGCACTTCGTTAATGATGCGATTGGACACTTTGCCGAGCAGCTCATACGGGAGGTGCGCCCACTGCGCGGTCATGAAGTCGATGGTTTGCACCGCGCGTAGCGCGACCACGTAGTCGTAGCGGCGGCCGTCGCCCATCACGCCCACGGATTTCACCGGCAGAAACACGGCGAACGCCTGACTGGTCTGGCTGTACCAGCCCGCCGCACGTAATTCTTCGATAAAGATGGCATCGGCGCCGCGCAGAATATCGGCATACTCTTTTTTGACTTCACCCAGAATGCGTACACCCAGACCCGGGCCGGGGAACGGATGGCGATACACCATGTCGGACGGCAAGCCCAGCTCGACGCCGATCTTGCGCACTTCGTCTTTGAATAACTCGCGCAGCGGTTCGAGTAATTTGAGTTTCATGTGTTCGGGCAAGCCGCCGACATTGTGATGCGACTTGATGACTTTGGCCTTGCCGGTTTTTGAACCCGCCGACTCGATCACATCGGGATAAATCGTGCCCTGCGCCAGCCAGGCGGCATTCGCGAGCTTGGCGGCCTCTTCTTCGAACACTTCGATGAACAAATTACCGATGATTTTGCGCTTGCGCTCCGGATCGTCGACGCCTGCAAGCGCCGACAGAAAGCGTTGTTCGGCGTTGATGCGAATTACGCGGATGCCCATGTGCTGCGCGAAAGTCGCCATGACCTGGTCGCCTTCATTCAGTCGCAGGAGACCGTTGTCGACAAATACGCAGGTGAGCTGTTTGCCGATGGCGCGATGCAGCAGCGCGGCGACCACGGAAGAATCCACGCCGCCGGACAGACCCAGCAACACCTCGTCCGTACCGACCTGCGCGCGAATGCTGCGCACATTTTCGTCGATGATATTGCCCGCGTTCCACAACGCCGCGCAGCCGCAGATTTCATGCACGAAGCGCTGGATAATGCGCGCGCCCTGGCGCGTGTGGGTGACTTCGGGATGGAATTGCACGCCATAGAATTTACGCGCTTCGTCGGCCATGCCGGAGATCGGCGCGCTGCCGGTGCTGGCGATGACTTTAAATCCGGCGGGTAATGTCTCGACCCGATCCCCGTGGCTCATCCACACGTCCAGAATGCCATAGCCTTCGGGCGTAGTGTGATCTTCGATGTCTTTAAGCAACGCCGAATGTCCGCGTGCGCGCACTTGCGCATAACCGAATTCACGCTCTGCCGCCGCTTGCACCACGCCGCCCAGCTGCGCGGCCATGGTCTGCATGCCGTAACAAATGCCAAGCACCGGCACGCCCAGCTCGAATACCGCTTGCGGCGCGCGCATGGCTTCCGTTTCGTACACCGAGTCCGGGCCGCCGGACAGGATAATGCCGTTGGGTTTAAACGCGCGCAGCGCGGCGTCGTTCATGTCATAGGGATGCAGTTCGCAATACACGCCGGCCTCGCGCACGCGGCGCGCGATGAGCTGGGTGTATTGAGAACCGAAATCGAGAATTAAAATGCGATGGGCGTGGATGTCAGTCATGTTTTCAATAGCGGTAGGGGCGCAATTCATTGCGCCCGGATTGGAACAGGCGCGCTGAATCGCGCCCCTACGAATCAATCAATTTGGTAATTCGGCGCTTCTTTGGTGATGGTCACGTCGTGCACATGGCTTTCACGCACACCAGCGTTGGTGATGCGCACGAACTGCGGTTTGGTGCGCATCTCTTCAATGGTCTGGCAGCCGGTGTAACCCATGCTGGCGCGCAGGCCGCCGACCAGTTGATGCACGATCGCCGTCAAGCTGCCTTTGTACGACACGCGCCCTTCGATGCCTTCGGGCACCAGTTTGTCGGCGCCGCGCGCGTCCTGAAAATAACGGTCGCTGGAGCCATGTTGCTTGGCCATCGCGCCGATCGAACCCATGCCGCGATACGATTTGTATGAGCGGCCCTGAAACAGCTCGACATCACCCGGCGCCTCTTCGGTGCCGGCGAACAGGCCGCCGATCATCACGCAATTGGCACCCGCCGCGATGGCTTTGGCGATGTCGCCCGAGTAGCGAATGCCGCCGTCGCCGATCACCGGCACGCCGGTGCCTTTTAATTCAATCGCCGCATTGGAAATCGCCGTGACTTGCGGAATGCCAACACCTGCCACAATGCGCGTGGTGCAAATCGAACCGGGGCCGATGCCGACTTTTACGCCGTCCGCACCCGCGTCGACCAGCGCGCGCGCGCCTGAAGCGGTCGCGATGTTGCCGCCGATCACCTGCATGTCCGGGAATTTTTTCTTGACCCATTTCACGCGATCGAGCACACCTTGCGAATGTCCATGCGCGGTGTCCACGACGATAACGTCAACACCCGCATCGACCAGCGCGATGACCCGTTCCTCGGTGCCCGCGCCGGTGCCGATGGCGGCGCCCACCCGCAAATGACCTTGTTCATCTTTACAGGCGCTGGGAAATTCCTTCGCCTTCTGGATGTCCTTCACGGTGATCAAGCCGCGCAACTGGAATTTGTCGTTCACCACCAGCACTTTTTCAATGCGGTATTTATGCAGCAGATGCAGCACTTCGCCGTGCTTGGCACCCTCGCGCACCGTGATCAGGCGTTCCTTGGGGGTCATGATGGTCGACACCGGCGCATCGTAGTTGGTTTCGAAACGCAGATCGCGATTGGTCACAATCCCGACCAGCTTGTCGCCGTCGACCACCGGCACACCGGAAATATTGTGCGCTGCGGTCAAGCCCAGCACATCGCGAATACTGGTATTCGCACCCACCGTGATGGGGTCTTTAATCACGCCGCTTTCAAATTTCTTAACTTGGCGCACTTCGCGCGCCTGTTCTTCCGCAGGCATGTTTTTATGAATAATGCCGATACCGCCTTCCTGAGCCAGGCCAATTGCGAGGCGGGCTTCGGTCACGGTATCCATGGCGGCTGAAACTATCGGCACATAAAGCTTGATTTCACGGGTCAGGCGCGTTTCCAGGCTCACATCCTTGGGCAACACTAAAGAATGGGCCGGAGCCAGTGAAACGTCGTCAAATGTCAGAGCTTCCTGAACGATCCGCATGGTCATTACCCGTGCTATTGGAGGGGCGACAGTGTAGCAGATGCCTAAATGAACCTGAAATCCCGCGTTTGCATGCTGCCCCGGCGTTTAAACTGGAACCGGGAACCATGGACTGGTTACTAATGAAAGATACCGGGTTTGACGATTACATGTTTACCTGCTTAGCTTGTACAGCATAAGAAGGCGCGGTGGCTTGCCAGCGCAAGTCGGATTTTGTAAGAGTGTGCGTAGTCAAGCCGGACCCGTTGCTGATTTTAAAAAACATTCAATGTATTCGAGGAGGACGTACGCAATGAGAAAATTAGCCATCCTGTTAACAGTTTCCACGCTCGCCTTGGGCGGTTGCTCCTCTTGGCCCTGGTCTTCGTCATCATCCGCATCGGCGGGCGCCACCGGCACGCCTACCAAAGATAGCGTTGCAGCCACGATTGCCTCCGCAGAAGCCGCAATTAAAAAAGCGGATGCACAAGGCGGTGGCTGGCGTGATACCGACAAAATTCTTAAAGAAGCAAAAACCGCTTTAGAAAAAGGCGAGATCGACAATGCCGCGAAGCTGGCAAAAACCGCCGAGGAAGAAGCCAAGCTGAGTGAAATCCAGGCGGTGGAAAACAAAGGCGCCAAGCCCTGGCTGTTCTAACTTTCCGGTCTTAATATTTGCTGTAAAACAGGCTGCCCTGCACAAGGGCAGCCTGTTTTTTTGAACTTCGTCCCGCCCATAACACTCCACTGAATACAGCATTGCTCCGTTGCCTATGCCGACGCCCGCTAAGCCCGCCCATGATTCCGTTCCGCAACGCGATGTTTACACGGTATCGCGTCTGAACAGTTCCGCACGCGCGCTTCTCGAAGGCAGCTTCCCGTTAGTGTGGATCGAGGGGGAAATTTCCAATTTGTCGCGACCCAGCTCCGGACATTGGTATTTCTCGCTGAAAGACGCCGCGGCGCAAGTGCGCTGCGCCATGTTCCGCAATCGCAATATGTACATGAATGTCATCCCGCAGAATGGTCAGCAGGTATTGTTGCGCGCGCAGGTCAGCTTGTACGAAAACCGGGGGGATTACCAACTCATCGTCGAACACCTCGAAGAAGCCGGAGACGGCGCATTGCGCCGCGCGTTCGAGGTGCTTAAGCAACGCCTGGCGAAAGAAGGTTTATTCGACGCCGCGCGTAAACGCCCTCTGCCCCTCTTGCCCCGCCGCATCGGTGTGGTGACTTCCCCGCACGGAGCAGCACTGCGCGATATCCTGAGCGTGTTGCGCCGCCGTTATCCGGCCCTGCCGGTATTAATTTACCCAACCGCGGTGCAAGGTGCCGGCGCCGCCCAGGAAATCGCCGCCGCCGTGCGCCTGGCTGGTGCGCGGGACGAATGCGATGTATTGATTGTCGCGCGCGGCGGCGGTTCGCTCGAAGATTTATGGGCTTTCAACGATGAAGTCGTCGCGCGCGCCATTCATGAAAGCCCAATTCCAGTGGTCACCGGCGTGGGACACGAAACCGATTTTTCCATTGCCGATTTCGTTGCCGATCAACGCGCGCCCACCCCCTCGGCCGCCGCGGAACTGGTCAGCCCGGATCGCGCTGAGTGGCAGCACCGGTTAACCCAACTTGAACGGCGTTGCGCCGCTTTCATGACGGCAAAACTTATCCATGGCCGACGCACGCTGCATTGGTTGTCGACGCGCCTGCAACACCCGGCACAACGCCTAGCCCGCCAAGCGCAACGCGTGGATGAACTGGAATTACGCCTGCAACGCGCTCTGCACAGCTCATTGCGCCATACCCGGCAGCATTTATTTACATTACGCGCACAACTGTGGCGTCATTCGCCCGAACATACACTGCAAGAATTTTCACACCAGTACAGCCGGCTGGAACAACGGTTATGCAGCGCGCAACGCGACGCATTGCGTTTGTATAAACAACGCCTGATCAATGCGGCGCGCGCACTGGAGACCGTCAGTCCCTTGGCGACCCTGGGTCGCGGTTATGCGCTGGTACGCCAATTACCGGCCGAAACTGTGGTACAAAGTTACGCTCAAGTGCAGCCGGGCGCGCGCGTCGAAGCACGCCTGGGCATTGGGCGCCTGGTCTGTACAATTGAAGAAACCCATGAAAGCTAGCTCAAAGAGTTCATCGATGCGCCATGTCGTGATTTTTATTGCCGCGCTGTTTTCCGTGGCGCCGTGCATCGCGGCAGAACCGGTTTTGATGCCGCGTCACAGCCCGGTACCCGGCGGAATCGCCGTGGTTCCTTTCAATACCCCTGCATCGCCGCAGCGCCCGGCGGCGCACTATCAAAACAAACGCGTGATGGTGATAGGCGAGCCCGGCCGCTGGCAGGCCATTGTCGGCATTCCTCTGGAGACCGCACCCGGTGAGCAAATACTGGAAATATCCCTGCCCGGCACCGAGCCTCAACATGTCGGTTTTTCGGTTCAAGCCAAGGAATATGAATCTCAGCACCTGACCATTACCAACAAGCGCATGGTCGATCCCTCCGCCAAAGATCTGCTGCGCATCGCGAAAGAAACCAAAATTATCCAGGCGGCCTTCGGCCGTTTCAGCGAGACCGATGTGGTTCCGCTGGATTTCGCCGTGCCGGCGCAAGGCCCGCTCAGCAGCCCGTTCGGGTTGCGCCGCTTCTTCAACAACGAGCCGCGCAAACCACACAGCGGGCTTGATCTTGCCGCTGCGAAAGGCTCCCCCATCAAGGCACCGGCGGCGGGCACCGTGGTTGCCGTGGGTAATTTCTTTTTTAATGGCAACACCGTGATGCTCGATCATGGCCAGGGCCTGGTTTCGATGTACAGCCACATGGAGCGCATTAACGTCAAAGAAGGTCAACACGTGGCGCTTGGTGAGGTGCTGGGCGCCGTGGGCATGACCGGGCGTGTCACCGGCCCGCATCTGCATTGGACCATCAGCCTCAACGATACGCGCATCGACCCGATGTTGCTGTTCAGCGAACAAACCCTGGCCCTATTGACGCCAAAGAAGCCAGCGGCGGCGCCCGGCGAGCCCCATGCCGGCGAATAAACTGTTGAAAATTTTCCTCGGCGCGCTCCTGCCGCTGTGTGCCGGTGTCGCCTTCGGCGCCTGCAATGATCCGCCCGCACCCAAGGTGAACTGGTTTGGCTGCGAATTATCCGGCCGTGATTTTTCTCATGCCGATTTACGTGAAGCCATTTTCAGCAATACCTTGCTGCACCAGACGATATTCACGGAGGCAATTCTGACCGGCGCCGATTTTGACGGCGCCCGCGCCGAAGCGGCCGACTTTCGCAATGCGCAACTTGGCCGCGCGCGTTTTATCAGCGCGCATTTGCACAAAGCGAATTTTGCCGGCGCCAATCTGGATAGCACACACTTTAACCGCGCGGATCTAAGCGAAGCATCTCTGCAAAATGCCAGCGGGGAAAAAGCGAGTTTTTACGACGCCAATATGGCGCTCACGCGGCTGGATAACAGTAGTTTGCCGTACGCGAATTTCGAACAGGCGCGTCTCACCAGTGCGGATTTCACTAAAGCCACACTGACGCAAGCGCGTTTCAGCGATGCATTGCTGGAAAAAGCGCGTTTTACCGGCGCAAATCTGCAAAAGTCAAAACTGAATACCGCGAATCTGAGCGGTGCCGATCTAAGCGGTGCCGATCTCACTCAGGCGGACCTTGCGGGAACGCAAATCACCGGCGCGCTGTTCAAGGAAGCCATTCTCGCCAATACCACCTGGATTGACCGGCGCCGTTGCAAACCGGCATCCATCGGTACCTGTCAGTAATTGCGACTCGTAAATTGCGCCATAAAAAAGGGCGGATTGCTCCGCCCCGGCTTTAATCAAAACAGCTTGCAGACCTTTTAGAAGGTAACGCCCAAAGCGGTCAATTTGCCGTCTTGTTCCTCGTATTTCACGGTGACCATGCCCTTCGCATCTTTAACACCCTTGAGAATTTCATCATTGGCCGCGAAGGTCAGCGGCCCTTTGGTCTGCACATCGGTGATCGTGAATTTTTTCGCAGCGGTATCGACCGAGGACACTTTGCCAATATGGGTCGAAGGACCTGCGCCATCGCACGCCAAGCTTGCCAACGGCATAGCCAGCAACCCCGCCATCATTACCGCTCCTGCCAGTATGTTCTTAGCCACTGTGTCGATCTCCTGTCTTGGGTTAAATTAAAACTGCTCTAACTTAATACCTGTCTGTGCTGTATACAAGCGAGCGTCAATTATTTTGCTGGTAAGGTCACACCCATTGGGTAAACCTGGCAGCAACTCAGGTATATAGACCAAAAAAATAGAAAAACGATCCCTACAGATTCAAAATGGAAGGACGACATCTATTGCGTAGTCAATGCACATTGCGAGAACCGCCCTGTGTTAGGGCAAGATCTCGTTGGTCCTTGGTGCCGAGCGGAGAGAGCAGAATGAAACTTGAACAATTGAAAGAAACAGTGGAACAGATGTCGGAAAAAGACCTGTTCAGATTTCTGAAACAATCCATTTGCAGGTCGCTCAACGAGGCCAGTAACACGGCATCGGATGCCAATGAAATCCTGGATATTGTGTACTCTGAATGTCAACGCCGGGGTAAAGAACGGTTGTACGACAAAACCTTGGAAGCCGTATCCAAGAACCCGGACGCCTGTATCGCGGCCTGATTACCCGACATATACTCGTGCGTTGCGGAACATTCGTAACCATGGAGCATCTTCACCCCAAGTTTGCGGATGCCAGGAATTTTGCACCGCGCGGAACACCCGTTCCGGGTGCGGCATCATGATAGTAAAACGTCCGTCGGTGGTGGTAAGCGCAGTAATACCTTGCGGCGATCCATTCGGATTGGCCGGATAAGTTTCCGTAGTTTTTCCATAATTATCGATAAACCGCAGCGCCACCAAACCCGGCGGCATTGCATGCTCCTGGTTAAATTGGGCGCGCCCCTCGCCATGCGCGATAGCGATGGGCATGCGCGAACCGGCCATACCCTGGAAAAAAACCGACGGCGACGCTTGAACTTCCACCATCGCTACGCGCGCTTCGAATTGATCCGAAGTATTACGCACAAAGCGCGGCCAATGCGTGGCTCCGGGGATCAGCTCGCGCAGCGAGGACATCATCTGGCAGCCGTTGCACACACCCAAACCAAAACTATCTTCACGCTGGAAGAAGACCTGGAATTCATCGCGCGCACGCGCGCTGAATAAAATTGAACGCGCCCAACCGGTACCTGCGCCTAATACATCGCCGTAGGAAAAACCACCGCACGCGGCCAGGCCCTTGAAATCGCGCAAATTCACGCTGCCGTCTAAAATGTCACTCATGTGCACATCCACGGCGGTAAAACCCGCGCGGTCGAACGCGGCCGCCATTTCCACGTGACCATTGACGCCCTGCTCGCGCAGAATCGCCACGCGCGGACGCACGCCTTCGGCGATGAAGGGTGCGGCGATGTTTTCATCCGGAACAAATGTAAGCTGCGCGCTCAGACCCGGATCATGCGTATCGAGCAGCGCGTCGTATTCCTGCTGCGCACATCCCGGATGGTCGCGCAGAGCTTGCATGCGCCAGGAAGTTTCAGCCCACACGCGTTGTAGATTCACACGGCTGCCGGCGAAAATTTCGCGTTGCGCGTGCGTAAAACTGATTTGATCATCGCTGCTGAGGGTCCCAAGCACGTAACTGTGTTTCGCCAAGCCCGCCTCGCGCAGCCAATGCATCACGGTGTCGGTGTCCTGCCGCCGCACCTGCACCAACGCGCCCAGCTCTTCGTTAAACAATGCGGCCACGCTATCCTCGCCCAAACCATCCAGTGCGATGTTCACCCCGGTGTGGCCCGCAAACGCCATTTCACACACGCACGCAAACAGTCCGCCGTCGGAACGGTCGTGGTAGGCCAGCATCAAGCCGCGTTGATGCAATTTCTGGATGACTTCGAAAAAAGCCTTGAGCGTCTGGGGATTGTCGACATCCGGCACATGCTGACCGGTGACTCCGTAAACTTGCGCCAGTGCCGACCCGCCCACACGATTTTGACCCTTGCCCAGATCGATCAGAATCAAATCGGTCGCGCCGCAATCCGTGCGCAATTGCGGTGTGCACGTCTTACGCACATCGCTGACCGGCGCAAACGCGGAAATCACCACGGACAAGGGTGCCGTCATGACTTTTTTACCATCCTGCATCCACACCGTTTTCATCGACATGGAATCTTTGCCGACCGGTATTGCGATGCCCAAGGCCGGACACAACTCCATACCCACGGCTTTCACCGCATCGAACAAACCGGCGTCTTCGCCCGGAAAACCGGCCGCCGCCATCCAGTTCGCGGAAAGTTTTACATCGCCCAGCGCATTAATGGCCACGGCCGCGATGTTGGTCAATGCTTCACCGACGGCCATACGCGCCGAGGCCGCCGCGTTTAATACCGCAATCGGGCTGCGCTCGCCCATTGCCATGGCTTCGCCCGCATAGCCGTGATAATCCGCCAGGGTCACACCGGCATCGGCCACCGGAACCTGCCATGGCCCCACCATTTGATCGCGCGCAATCAAGCCGGTGACGCTGCGGTCACCGATGGTGATGAGAAATTTTTTGCTCGCCACCGCGGGTAACCTCAGCACACGCAGTGCGGCTTCTTGCACGTCGATGCGCCGCGTGTCCAGCTCGCTGCGATGCATGCTCAGATGATGCACATCGCGCAGCATCTTGGGGGGCTTGCCCAGCAAAACGTCGAGCGGCATCGAAACCGGATCGTTATCGAAGTGTCCGTCCCCGACAATTAATTGCGGCTCATGTTCCGCAATCGCCTCGCCGACCACGGCGCACGGACAACGCTCGCGTTCGCACAGGCGGGTAAAGGCATCGATATGCTGCTGCGCAATCGCCAGCACATAGCGCTCCTGCGCTTCGTTACACCAGATTTCCAGCGGCGACAGACCGGGATCATCGCTTTGCACCATGCGCAATTCGATGCGCGCGCCGCGGCTGCTGCCGTGCACCAGCTCGGGCAAGGCATTCGATAAGCCGCCCGCGCCGACATCATGGATCGACAGAATCGGATTGGCAGCGCCTAATTGCCAGCACTGGTCGATAACTTCCTGACAACGCCGCTGCATTTCCGGATTGCCGCGCTGCACCGACGCGAAATCCAGATGCTCGGCGCTTTGCCCGCTGGCCATCGACGAGGCCGCGCCGCCGCCCAAACCGATCAGCATGGCCGGGCCGCCCAGCACCACCAATTGCGCGCCCCCCGGAATGTCATGCTTGTGCACATCGGCCGTACGAATATTGCCCAGCCCGCCCGCAATCATGACCGGTTTGTGATAACCGCGCAGTTGTTTACCGTGCGGGGTATCGACTTCCTGCTCGTAGGTGCGGAAATATCCGGCGATACCGGGCCGGCCGAATTCATTGTTGAACGCGCAGGCGCCCAGCGGCGCCTCGAGCATGATCTGCAACGCCGACGCGATGTGCCCGGGCTTGCCATAATCTTTTTCCCAGACTTGTTCGGCCCCGGGAATACGCAAATTCGAAACCGAATACCCTGTGAGCCCCGCCTTGGGTTTGGAGCCGCGACCGGTCGCGCCTTCGTCGCGAATCTCGCCGCCCGATCCGGTCGCTGCACCGGGAAACGGTGAAATCGCGGTCGGATGATTATGAGTTTCCACCTTGATCAGTATGTGCGCGTCTTCATGGTGCGTACGATATTCGCGTGTGGCCGGGTCGGGGAAAAAGCGCGCGGCGCGTTGCCCCTGCAGCACCGCCGCATTGTCGCTGTATGCCGACAACACGCCGCCGGGATGGGCGTGATGCGTGTTCTTGATCATCGCAAACAGCGAACGTTCCTGCGCTTTGCCGTCGAGCACCCAATCGGCGTTGAAAATTTTGTGGCGGCAATGTTCCGAATTCGCCTGCGCGAACATCATCAACTCAACGTCGCTGGGGTTGCGTTCCAGCAGCAGGAAATTTTCCAGCAAGTAATCGATTTCATCGGCCGACAACGCCAGCCCCATGTCAAGATTGGCACGTTCCAGCGCTTCGCGTCCGCCGCTGATAATGTCGATACGTGTCAATGGACGCGGCTGCGCGTCGCTGAATAAATCTTCCGCATCATCCAGCGAAGACAATACCGATTCGAGCATGCGGTCATGCAATACCGTACCCAATGCCGCGCTGTGCGCGTCGCTCAAGGGCGCGTGGTCTGCCATCCGCACGTAATACGCAATCCCGCGCTCGATACGCTGCACATTGGCCAGCCCGCAGTTATGCGCGATATCGGTGGCCTTGCTCGACCACGATGAAATCGTGCCGATACGCGGCACCACCAGCAACAAGTGTTCATCGGCCTGATGCTCCGGCGCCTGCGCAGCGGAGCCGAGCAATTGTTCGAGGCGGCGCTGTTCGCCGCCGGACAAGGTACTTTCCACAGCAATGAAATAGATCTGCATAGCACGCAATCCCGCAACCCCGGGACATGCACGCCGGGCCAGATCAAGTAATTTTTCAATACGGAAGGCGGACAGTGCCGCGGAACCACCCAGTATCAGCATCACTTCCTCGGTCAGTCATGGAAGGGGCAATGATACCCGGAGCGTGCGCCCTGCGCACGGGCGCAAGGCCGATCCGCCAGACGAAGAGTGGTGGGGTTTCCCGTTACATCAAGTTTTGAATTGTGCCAAGAGTGTTTGTAATTCGACCGCCAGATGGGACAAGTCATCACTGGCCTTGGCCGTCTGTTGCGCGCCCTCGGCCGTCTGATCCGACACCATGCTGATGCTGATGATGTTTTTGTTGATGTTTTCGACCACGGCATTTTGTTCTTCCATGGCGGTGGCGATTTGTGTGTTCATGGTGGTGATGGTGCTCACCGCGCCCGCGATCACGTCCAGCGACTCCCCTGCCACAGCAGCCTGCTTTACGGTGGTCTGCGCCATGGTGCGGCCGCCCTCCATGGCCTTGACGGCATCGCGCGACCCACTTTGCAGGCTCTCGATCATTTGCTGGATTTCACGGGTCGACTGTGCCGTGCGCGACGCCAGCGTGCGCACTTCATCCGCCACCACCGCAAAACCGCGCCCCTGCTCACCGGCGCGCGCGGCTTCGATCGCTGCGTTCAATGCCAGCAGATTGGTTTGCTCCGCAATACTTTTAATCACGTCCAGCACCTTGCCGATGTTGTCGCTGTCGGTGCCGAGGCGATGAATCGCCTGCGAAACACGGTCGATTTCGCGCGCCAAGTCGTTAATGGAATTGATCGTCTGCGCCACCACATCGCGGCCGTTCGCGGTTTCGGTATCGGCATGCTGCGCCGCGTTGGCCGCTTCGCTGGCATTGCGCGAAACTTCCTGCACCGTGGAGCCCATTTGGGTTACGGCGCTGGCCACTTGATCCGTCTGTTCATGTTGAGTCCTGGCACCGGCGCTGGTGGTTTCGGTAATGGCCGCCATTTGCGTGGACGCCGAAGCCAGTTGCGCGGTAAAGCCGGTGACCTGCGAGACCACTTTCTGGATCTTGGCCGCAAACTGGTTGAACGCCGCCGACATTTGCGCGATCTCGTCGTTGCCTTTCACCTGCAAACGTTGCGTCAGATCGCCTTCGCCTTGAGCAATATCCTGCATGGCCGCCGCGGCGCGTTGTAACGGAAGCGTAATTAATGCATTGATGATCCACGCCACCATTACCGCCGCCGCGATCCCAAGCAAAAACAACACCAGGATGAAGGCCACGGCGGCATCCAGGCGGGTATTCAGCGACTTGCTGATGTCGCTGGTGGTCGTCACTTGTTTTTCCACCAGAGTATTTAAATTCTTGAACACACGATCCAGCAACGGACTGACTTCGGTGCGAATCAGATAGGCATCCATGCGGCGTTTGCCGCTCTTTTGAATGGCAACCAGTCCGTCGAGATTTTTCATATATTCATTGCGCAAGGTGATCAGGCGCTCCATCCCATCGAGCTGATCAAACGTCATGATGCTCTCTTGAGCTTTGAGCCGTTTAACGATGATCGCTGAGGTTTCGCCAAAATCGTAAACAGTTTTCAGGATGTCATTTGATCCTAAAACCAGATAGCTGCGTAATTGCGCCATCAGGTTGGACCAGGTGTAGCGCAGATCATTGATATCGATGAGCAGTTTTTTGCGCTGCGCCGAGGGCTTTTCGTCCATTTCGGTTTGCAGCATCGCTGTCATGATCTGCAACATCTCCTGTGTGATTGGATTGAGACTTTGTTGCGCGTACGCCATGGCGGCGTAGTTCTTGTTGATATGCGTGACCAGATCGATCGCTTGTGTTCCATAGACTTTAAATTGTTCAACATCGGCGGCGATATCCTGGACCATTTTTACCGAGTCTTCGTCGTCGGCGATGGTGAGATTTTCTTTCAGGGTTTTAATATTGGCGTCGATCTTGTCGACGATTACTTCATAATCCTGGCGATGATGTTCGTCTTCGCTGGTTAGATAAAATCCCAGCCGCGCCGAGGCTGCATTCATATGCTTGGCCAGCTCCTCCGAAGCGATCAGCGCCGGTTGCACTTCATTGGTAACATGCGACACCTTGCTTTGCACGTCGGTAAAGGTGAGCAGCGGAATCGACGCCACAACGGCCAAAATCGCCAGCATAAAGCCGAAGCCGCCCCAAATCTTCTGCCGCACCGTGAGCCGGTTGATTAATTCATGATCGAGTACATCGTGCAGATTCAATGCGCACCTCATTCAATATTGCAATTTTCGATTCAATTTTCGGTATTGGCGGGGAACAGGCCGATGCGCCCAAGCAAAGTCCTGCTCTTGTTCAACTTATCGACAAGCCGCCGATAATGTTTAGCACCGGGGATAATCGAGACCGTGCCCCGGCATGAAGTTTCCGTCTGTGCTACATATAATGCTGGGCTGCGGTCATCACTCACACACAAACAAATGGATTCAACTATGCGTTTGACTCATACCTTGTATTCAACCTGGTTTGCCTGCGCGTTGCCGTTGTTGGTTGGCACCTCCGCCCTGGCCGCCGAACCCGATGCCGGCAGCGCGGCCGACCGGGCTGAAATCATCAGCATCGACACACCCGAAGCCATGGAAATGGGTCAGAGCTACACTGTCACGGTGAAAGTCAAAAACACCGGCGGCAATACTTGGACGCGTGCGCAGAGTTATGCGCTGGCGGCACGGCATCGCAACTGGTCGGTACAGCGCGTGGAACTGGAAAATAATGAGAAAATCGCACCCGGCGATGTTGCCACTTTCAAATTTCGCGTGACCGCGCCGCAGCAATCCGGCTCCCACGATTTTCAATGGCAAATGCAGCATGACGATCGTTTTTTCGGCCCGCCCACGCCGGAGCACCGGGTGGTGGTCGAAGGCGGATCGAACCGGGTTAAATTCATCTCGCAAGTGGTGCCGTCGGCCATGAATATTGGCGGCGAATATACCGTGATGGTGCAATTCAAAAATCTGGGTAAAACCACTTGGTCGAACGCCAACGGCTTCATGCTGGTGTCGCAAACTCCACCTAATAATCGCAGCTGGGGCACCGACCGCGTCAAGCTCGACAGTGCCGTGCCGCCGGGCGAAGTCGCAACTATCCGTTTTAAAATCACCGCCCCGTTGAAGGCCGGAGAATACGACTTTCAATGGCAGCTTTATCAGGACAAATTAGGCTTTTTCGGTGAGCGCACGCCAAATCAACGCGTGATCGTGGGCGGTGCGGGCCGTGGTAACGATGCGGAATTCGTACTTCAGGAAATGCCCGGTCTGGTCAATGAACCTACCCCATACGCGGTATTAACGGCCGGCCGCAGTTTCCCGGTGAAAGTCATGTTCAAGAACACTGGCACCATCGTGTGGAAGCCGGGCCAGTACCGGCTGACTTCGCAAAAACCGGCCAACAATCTCACCTGGCTGCTTGACCGCGTCGAACTCAATCCGAAAGAAGAAGTGAAACCGGGTGAGTTTAAAACATTTTCATTTAATGCCGTGGCCCCTTCTCAACCGGGTATTTATGACTTTGAATGGCAAATGTTCCAGGACGGCATCGGCACGTTCGGTAAGCCGTCGCAAACGGTAAAAATCACCGTGCGTTAATGCGCATCGGCCGCCAAATACTCCTTCGCTTTGGGATGCCCTTGCTGCGCGGCCGCACTGTACCAGCGGCGCGCCTCGGCTGAATTGTTGCGCACGCCGCTGCCGGTGCGATAAAGATTTCCCAGCATGTATTGCGCCTGCGCGTTGCCTCGCCGGGCGGCGCGTAGATACCACTGAAAGGCCGCGGCCGCATCCTGTTGCAACTCCACACCGCGCAAATTCATATCGGCTAACTCAAGTTGCGCTCCGATGTGATCTTGCTCGGCGGCGCGCTGCAGCCATTCAATGCCGCGCGTAAAGTCTTTGCGCACCGCCTCACCGCGAATAAACAGCAAGCCTAATTCAAATTGCGCATCCAGATCGCCATTTACGGCGGCCCGATAGACCGGCAAGGTCTCCGATGATTTAAAGGTTTTTTCAACATTGGAGGTTGCACCGGCTTCGCCGCGAATAATGTCTTGCAGAGCCACCTTGGCCTTGATGTGGCCTTGAGCCGCGGCTTTACCCAGCCACTGTTTGGCGCGCAGCGGATCGCGCGGCACGTGGCTTCCCTCTTTATAAAAAATCCCGACTTCGTACTGTGCCTCGGCATGCTGTTGTTCCGCGGCACGTGTAAGCCACACCAGGGCCTGTGCCGGATTGACTGCCTGCGGTACCTTGCCGGTGAGATACTGCTTACCTAGTTGGTACTGTGCCGCGGCATCGCCGCCTTTGGCCGACGCATTTAAGCGATCGAACTCGCGCACCTGTTGCGCGTGATTGAGCTCATCGTAAGCGGTTTGCGCTTCCGCAAGACCCGACCCCGCTGCCACACGTAGCCAGCGTAGCGCCAGGTCCAGGTTCTTGGGCACACCGGTGCCGTCACGGTACATTAAACCCAGTTGATACTCGGCCCGCAGATGTCCGCCGTCGACCGCTTTCCGCAGCCATTTGAGCGCCACCCCCAAGTCTCTCGCCACGTATTCGCCGTTGATGTATTTCATTGCCAGCGCATATTGAGCGTCGAGATTGCCTTCTTGCGCCTGTTGGCGTTGCACTTCGTAGGGAGGGGGGGCGGGTACCGAATCTTGCGTTTCAATAGCGCTGGCAAATTCGCAATATATAAGCATTCCGCATGCAATGGTTTTGATTACACTCATAACCACACACCTCTGTTTAGGCCATTACGCACTTCAGACCTGGCGATAAATATTTCTGCCGCATAACCGCATGATAGGATGCCCGTCCCGTGAAGTCTTTGAATCCATCCACAGTGGCGACGTTGGCTGCCCCAGCCGTTGAGCCTCAAAAGGCCCGTGTACTGGTGATTGCTCCCCATGGCAGTTACCGCACCGCGCCGTTTGTTGCTGCCGCCCAGCGGGTTAATGCCGAGGCATTTATCGTGTCTCACGGCAAATACGCTTTGACCGGCGCCTGCGCCCAGGGCCTGCACGTGGATTTCGACCAGCTCGACGCGGCGCTTGCGGCGATTCTTCACGAACATCGACAGCATGCGTTTCGCGCCGTGCTGGGTACCGACGATGCCACCATCGAACTTGCATCCCGGGTTGCGCAAACCCTGGGGCTTGCGCACAACGATCCGTCCGCCGCGCGCATTTCCAGGCGCAAAGACCTGGCGCGTGCCTGCTTGTATCGGGCTGGCGTGCAGGTACCTAACCACCGCCGCATTGATCTGACCCAACCTTTGGAAGCACAAGCGGCGGAGGTTCATTACCCCTGTGTGATAAAGCCCTTGGCGTTGTCCGCCAGCCGGGGAGTGATTCGCGCCGACACTGCGGATGAATTCATGCGTGCCTGCCGGCGTAGCGCCGCACTGGTACGCGAAACCGAAAATGAAGACGAACGCACTACGCTGCTGGCGGAGGATTTTATTCCCGGTGTGGAAGTTGCCATGGAAGGCTTGTTGACTCACGGCGCCTTGCAACTGCTGGCGCTCTTCGACAAACCCGATCCGCTCGACGGTCCGTTCTTTGAAGAAACGTATTACATCACGCCCTCCCGTCTGCCCCCGGAAGTGCAACGGAATATTTTAAATTGTGTGCAAGCGGCCTGCGCCGCGTATGGCTTGCGCGAAGGGCCGGTGCATGCCGAGTGTCGCGTCAACGTGCACGGCGTGTGGATTCTGGAAGTGGCATCGCGCACCATTGGCGGCCTGTGCGGCCGCCTGCTGCGTTTTGGCACCGGCTTCAGTCTGGAAGAAATCGTCATCGCGCACGCATTGGGTCAACCCATCGACATGCAAATGAGTGGTGGCGCGGGCGGGGTGTTAATGATCCCGGTGCGCCAGGGCGGCATTTTACGGCGCGTCGAAGGCGTGTTGGCCGCGCAAAAAATCGAGTTTATCGAAGAAGTCACCATCCAGATGCGCGAAGGCCACGAATTGGTACCGTGGCCGGAGGGGTCAAGTTATCTCGGCTTTATTTTTGCGCGCGCACCCACGCCGGATCAAGCCGAAACCGCGCTGCGCGCCGCGCATGCGTGTTTGAATATCATTACTGCGCCGGTGTGGCATGGCGTGGACCAAAGAACTTAGAGGCGTATGCATGAAAGTCGTCCTGATCAATCCCTATGAACTTGGCCGCCAACCGTTCGGCCTGGCCGAACCCTCCGCGTGGCTGAAACGCGCCGGCTGTGAGGTGCACTGTCTTGACCTCTCGCTGCAAATGCTCGAGGCCGAAGTGCTGGCGGGCGCGGATCTGGTCGCGATCTACGTCGCCATGCATACGGCCACGCGTATCGCAGTCGCCGCGTTGCCACGCATTAAGCAGCTCGCGCCGCACGCGCATCTGTGCGTGTACGGACTGTATGCCCCGATGAATGAAGCCATGTTGCGCGGCCTGGATGTCGAAACCGTCCTGGGCGGCGAGGTGGAACCGGCCTTGCTGTCATTAGTGCAGCGTCTGCGGAATAACGCACGGGATTCACACGGTCTGGTGCAATCCAAAAATGTCCAAACCGAACCTGTCGTCAGTCTGGCAAAAATCGATTTCATCATGCCCGACCGCTCCGGCCTGCCCGAGCTCGCACGTTATGCGCATCTGCTGATTGGGGAAAACGAAACCCGGGTGGTAGGTTTCGCCGAAGGCTCGCGCGGCTGCAAACACATGTGCCGTCACTGCCCGGTGGTGCCGGTGTATCAGGGAAAATTCCGCATTCTGCCCGTGGACGTGGTCATGCAGGATATCCGTCAACAAGTGGCTCTTGGCGCCCGGCACATTTCATTCGGCGATCCGGATTTTCTGAATGGACCGACGCATGCGCAAAAGTTGATGCGCGCCTTGCATGCCGAATTTCCAGAGGTGACTTACGACGCCACCATTAAAATCCAGCACCTGCTCGCCCATGCTGAATTGTTGCCGCTCCTGAAAGAAACCGGCTGTCTGTTCATCACGGCGGCGGTCGAGGCCGTGGATGATCAAATCCTGGAATACCTCGACAAAAACCACACCAATGCCGACTTCGGCCGCGCCGTGCAGCTGGTGCGCGCCGCGGGTATCGCGCTGGCGCCGACCTTCGTGCCGTTTACGCCCTGGACCACATTGGAAGGCTACATCGCGCTGCTGACACGCCTGGTCGAACTGGAATTAATCGAGAGTGTGCCGCCGGTTCAGCTTTCGATCCGCCTGTTGGTGCCGCAAGGTTCCGAGTTACTTAAATTGCCCGGATTCATCGAGCATCTGGATGCTTTCGATCCCGCCTTGCTGGGTTATCCATGGCGTCATGCGGATGCGCGCGTCGACGCATTGCATAAGGCGATTCAGGCCTGGGTAATGGAGGCGGAGAGTAACAATACGCCGCGCGGCGAAATTTTTTCCCATATCTGGAATCTGACCCATGCAGCTGCGGAACGCGCTGCGCCGCCTTTAATGGCCGGTCATTCGCTGCCCCGGGGGCCGCGTTTATCGGAACCCTGGTATTGTTGTGCCGAGCCTACCGATCAGCAATTACAAAGTTTTTAGCGCTCCGCTCCGATCAGGCGGACAGGTCCGGAAACAGATGTGCGTATTTTGCGATCCATTCCAAAGCAGCCTCTTCGCCATTCAGACGCCGCCCTTCGGTTTTGAGCACCTCCCGCTTGTAATGCTCGATATGACAGACCTGCTCGACCATGCGCGTGAGGAAAAACTGTTCGTGGTCGATTAATTGCACGCCGATGTCGTAGCCCATGCCGCTGCGCCTGCACCATGCGACTTGACCATGCGCCTCGAAACCCTGACTAATCGACGGCACCCGAATGGTAACTGCGCTTCTCAACGGCAAAGATGTCTTGGATTGAAACGACAGACCGCCCAGGCTCACGTTATTAAGACGCTCGCGTTGTTCAACCAGCACTTCTCCCACATCAAATTCAATGGGAATGTCGGAGGGATGGCGAATGAATTTGCGCATCTTTCACCCTGTGCCTATAGGTAAAGAGGATGGTGCCTTGTTTAACTGTAACTAACCCTTATGAAATTACCAGTGCATACGCAGTAACAATTGTTCACATAGCATTTTTTGCAAATTGTCTTTCAGCCGACTATATTTTCAACAGCCGCAAGGCTGGCTGCGCGGTACGACCCTTCCAACGGCCCCCCAGCTGAAAGTTGTATCGCGCAGTCGCTGTTGACCCAATTGAGCCCGCTTTCGAGCGGGCTTTTTTTATTCCAGATCATCGTCACAATCACCTCACAAAATCATGGCTATTAACAGGCTCTGGCGAGACCTGGTGACGGATCTCGACTATAGGTTTTAGACATCTTGAGCAAGAAAGTTCGCGCGTTTAGCTTTTGAGTTGTAGCAGGATTGAATTGTAATTATTTTGCTTAAGCTTGCTGCGAGTACGATTGGCGCGGTCAAGATCCTCGAACGGCCCAACGCGCACACGGTGAAAACTATCGCTATCGCCAATGCGCACCACCTGGACTGAAGACTCTATCCCCAATAATGCCAAAGCGGCGCGTAAACGATCCGCTTCTTCGGCTTTTTTAAATGCGCCCACCTGGACAATGTAATTACCTTTTTTGTTTGCTGGGGATGTATTTGCACTCGCGGACGTATTTGCACTAACTGCGGGAGATACCACATTCGCGGGCACACGCTGTTTGGCCGGCTCAGGCTTTGACTTCACTGATTTAGTGTCTTTAATCTCCTGGTCCTGAATAACGACTTCCTGCTCGGGAAGAATCGTATAAAAGTCAAAACGTGGCGGCTGTACGGCAGTATCCTTGGCATCCGCCGCCGGAGCTGAAGCGGTGCTCGGGGCAATAACCTGATGCACGTTTTCGCTTTGTTGCCTTAAATACAGCAATAACGCCGCCACTAAACCAATGGCCAGTCCAGCCATAAACGTCAGCCAGCCGGGTATTTTGGTCTTGGGCTTGTATGCCGCGTTGCGTTTATAGTCGTGTGCCAAGCTACATAACCTCAGGGGCGGACACGCCCAATAAATGCAAGCCGTTATATACGACACGTTGTACCGCCAGTGTCAACGAAAGACGCGCATCCCGCAGAGCGGCATCCGGCACCAAAAACTGGTGTGAGTTGTAATAGGCGTGGAAATCGTTGGCCAGATCGCGCAGGTAATGCGCCAATTGATGCGGTTCATATTGCAGCGCCGCCGTTTCAACCACCTCGGCGAAACGCCCCAAATTCCGCAGCAAGGTTTGTTCGTGTTCTTCCGTCAGTAAATGCAGATTTTGCATGCCGTGCGCGCGGTTATAAGTCCAGCCTTTTTCCGCCAATTGGCGCAGCACGCTGCACACGCGCGCATGCGCATATTGAATGTAGTACACCGGATTATCGGCACTCTGCGACTTGGCCAGGTCCAGATCGAAATCCAAATGTTGTTCGGATTTTCGCATCACGTAGAAGAAGCGGGCGGCATCGTTACCGACTTCCTTGCGTAATTCGCGCAAAGTCACAAACTGGCCGGCCCTTGTCGACATCTGCGCCTTCTCGCCGCCGCGGTACAAAATAGCAAACTGCACCAGCAATACATCGAGCTTGCCGGGGTCATCACCCAGCGCCTGCATCGCCGCCTTGATACGAGGCACGTAACCATGGTGATCCGCACCCCACACATCGACGACGCGCGCGAAGCCGCGCTCCAGTTTGTCCGCGTGGTAGGCGATGTCGGAGGCGAAATAAGTTTCCTGTCCGTTTTCACGCACCAGCACGCGGTCTTTTTCATCGCCGAAATCCATCGAGCGAAACCAGAGGGCGCCGTTTTTTTCATACACGTAATTACGCTCGCGCAGGCGCGAGATGGTTTTTTTGACTGCGCCGTTTTCGAACAAGGTGCGTTCTGAAAACCAGTTTTGGTACACCACGCCGAATTCTTCCAGATCGCCGCGGATATCGGTCAACATCGCATTCAGGCCGGCGTCGAACACGATGCGGTAATCCTGTTTGCCGAGCAATTGTTTAGCGCGCGCGATCAAGCCGTCGACGTGCGCATCTTTGTCGCCACTGCCATCCTCCTGTTCATCCAGGGGTTGGTCCTTGAACACCACTGCCGCAGGATGCTGGAACTTGGCACCCTGCGTGCGCCGCAGGCTCGCGGCAATATCGTAGACGTAATCCCCCTTATAACCGTTACGTGGAAAATTAAAAATCTCGCCGCCCAGTTCAAGGTAACGCAGCCATACGCTGGCGCACAAAATATCCATTTGCCGCCCGGCGTCGTTGATGTAGTACTCGCGATGAACTTTGAAGCCGATGGCGGCGAGTAAATCAGCAACCACTGCCCCATACGCCGCACCGCGCCCGTGACCGACGTGCAAGGGTCCGTTGGGGTTGGCCGACACAAATTCGACCATGACATGCCGGCTGTCGCCGATACCCGAATGACCGTAGGCTTCGCCCGCGTCAAATATGTCGCCAATGACATCGCGATAAGCTTTGGCGGTGAGATGGAAATTTATAAAGCCGGGGCCGGCAATCTCGACCTTGGCGATTTTGTCCGAAATTTTCGGCAACCGCGCCACGATGAGCTCCGCCACTTCGCGTGGTTTGCGGCGTGCCGCCTTGGCCCACAGCATGGCAAGATTGCTGGAAAAATCTCCGTGTTGAATATCGCGGGTGCGCTCCAGTTGCACGGCAGGAGCACCCGCGATAGGCAGGGTATTGTCATTTTGTAATGCGGTGATGGCGGATTGCAGCAGTTCGAGGAGATGTCGTTTCATTGCGGGCCGGAGTGACGATGAAGTTGGCGGGATTATACGTGATTATAGTCACACGTAAGTATCGCCAACATGCAAGCCACGCGCCTCGCCTGCGCGCGCTTTGCCCTTCATTTAGCTACAGCAATGCAGATTGCAATCGTTCCAGGTCATTGACAACTTGCCACTGGCCGCCGCCGGATTCCACACGTTGCTTCCAATATTCCTGACGCTCCTGGAAATTACGCGGGTCGATGTTGTCACTGCTCAGCTTGGTCACATTCACTGCAATAACGCGCACCCCGTTGAAATCAATCGGGAATTCACGGATTTGGCGCTTCTCTAAGTCTTCCTGCAAGTCAGTGAAGAGCAGTACGATTTTCTGTGCTGCATTGGCTTCGCGTACATATTCGAGCGCCTGCAGCATGCCGCCCGTAATATCGGTATGCGCACTGCCTGTCGTGGTCTCGTCGATAAACCTCTGCGTTGTATCAAGCACAGTACGTTTCTGCGCATTAGTAGTCGAGGGACGGCTATCGAACGTTGCACGCACGATAATATTTTTCTCTGTAAAGCTCTCGCTATTGATTCGCGCAAGTGCAAACGAGTCGCCCGCTCCGAGTGTACCCAGTAGATAATTCACAACCCGCTGAGCATTCCCAAGCTCCCTTGTATAGGTGCCCGATGTATCCAATAGCAACACCACGGCTTTGCTATTGGGATTCCCCGTGGTACAGGCGGCGATATTCAATACCGCGATTGCGGCAATCCAATGCCAGGAAATTTTCATTTTTTGGGCTCCTCGCCTACATCGAACTGATATTCAAGATCGGTTGGCTGATTATCCAGAATCGGACGGCGGGATTTCGCGGATTTAGTCGAGCTCTTAACCACGGTGGCGGGTTCCGGAATATCTATTGGAACAGTTTCAGTCACCGTGACCGGACTAACTTCCTGGATATCGTACTGGCGCTCCGCACGGTTGTGGAACATCAGCTCAATGCGCAATGGCACAAAAATAATAGCGTCATACAGATGCGTCAGAATTGACCCCAGTTGAGTCGCTACGTTGCCGTAGACGCGCATTACGAAAATCATCAGGCGTAACAAGGACTCATATCCGGCACCGAAAACCGAACGCGATGCATGAATGAAAGATTCAAGCGGAATCGCAACGAACACCAGGGCAAACGGAAGAATGAATCCCAACACCATTTGACCGACGGACGGGATCCAGCGAAATGCCGGTGTGGCGATTTCCAAACCCGAGAGTTGTTGCGCAAGCGCAGCGCGATCCGCAGCAAGCAAATCACGCATGTACGCCAACGCCGACTCGACGCAGGCGAGCGTGAACAAAATACTGAATGTGACCCACAACATCCGGCGGCGTAACTTGTCATCCATACCGCGAATCACCGGAAACAGGCGCGTGATACCCAGGGCTTCCATGAAAAATAATCCCATCGCAAGTTCCACGGAGATGATGACCAAAGCGGCAATATCAGCGGTTTTCAGCGCAAATCCACCCTTGCTGAAAAACAGGTAGCTGTTACCGCCGACCATTTCCGACATCGGCAACGCGATGAGCTGGAAATTAATGAACCCGCCCAGCACTGCAATCACCATCACCAGGCCCGAAATAAAAAACTGCGTGACTGATGATGTCGACAACAGGCGCTCCGCGCGATCGGTGCGTGCGACGATTTGTTGATAGGTCTCGAATTGTTTGTCGATGGTTTTTGAACGCTCTTCAAGCGATTCAATTTTCTTCTCAACACGTTCCAGCGCGCTGTCAACACCCCGCCAGAATGGAATCATGCGCAGCAAGGTATTGTGGCGATCGGTAGCTGCGCTGCGAAATTCGTTCAGCGCATGTTCGCTGGATTTCTTGAACACCCGGGTGATCTCGGTGAGCACGCGGGCATATCCGGGATCGCCATTCGATGGAATTTTCGCAACTGCCTCAATTGCGGTGTGCCACTCGGGCGGCAACGGCGGAATTTCGATCGCGTCGCGGTAATCTTCCTCAATACAGGTGATTTGCTGACGCAACTCACGCTCCAATGCGGGAAAACCGGCGAGATCCCGGCCGACGATGGTCGACACACGATGAAATTCACGCTCGATATTGCGCTCGGTGATGTCGCGGCCATCTCCTAATATCACGGCGCGATTGCGCTGTTTGGCGCGCTCTTCCAACGCATAAAGCGAGCGTGTGGCCAAACGCGCATTGTTACGCAACATGCGTGTCAGGCTGCGAATCACCCCATGCGCGGCGGGACGTGCGAAGTACAAAATCGTGATAATCAGTACCAGCCAAATGAAAATTGAAAAGGTGCGGTTGTCCGCCCAAATCATGATGAGATCACCCGTCGTCATGGGATATTCCTCCCGGTTGTGTCACGTCCGTATGTTCCGGTGCAACTAACGCTGTGCGCGAAAGAGTTGCCCCGGCTGCGGCGTGAAATAAGACAGTAAACACTGAATCAAAAGAGCGCTTCGCGGCAACCGTCACAGTTTTTTAGGAAAGCCTGAATATCTTAAAATAGTCTATTCAAGACCCCCTTAAGTTTGTCCCGGTTGATAAACATGCCTCGCGCACTCCGGACTCGTCCATAAGATCCGCACGTACTCAACGTTATCCATTTTACCGGCTTTATGATCTGAAATTGCAACACGAATTATCAGTGCCCATTGGAGAATGCGTTGCTCTCTTTAACTGCGCGGGGCAGTATTCTATTACTGAAAGCAAGTGATTAAAAAACGCAGCACCCTGTCGATTTCAGTCTGACCACGCAAATAATACTGCGCGCGCGAGCTGCGCTTATGACCAACACGTACTGTGACGATGTGCGGATGATTGATCGCGAATATGGCTTCGTCGGTGTCGTCGTCGCCGATGAATAGCGCCTGCTCGGCTCGCATATGGCGTAACAAATGTAACAACACGACGCCTTTGTCCGGGGCACCACGCGGCAGCAAGTTGATTACTTTTTTGCCGCCGATCACTTGCGGCGCGGGCTGCAATTGCGCCAAAGCCTGTGCGACCGACCGGCGCGCGCGACGTGGTTCTGGAGCAAGCCGATAATGTATGGCCAGAGAATATTGCTTATCTTCGATATCAATACCGGTTCCTGGCCGGTCTATTTTGGCCTTATTCAGTTGTTGTCGCCACGCCGCGCATAAGCGTTGCGCGCGCTGTAACCGCACGGCATTACCCAGCAATCCTTCCAGACCGTGGTTGCCCACCAGATAATCCGGATGAACTTTCAAGCGCTTGCGTAGATCGAGCAGACTGCGCCCCGAGATCACGGCGGTAGTCACATGCGACGCAAGGCGCGTGAACAGATCATGCGTGCTGCGCGGCATGCGCGCGCGCGCGCGTTGCATGACGATCGGTGCGAGGGTCCCGTCGAAATCGAAGACAAATAAAGTGCGGCGTGCGCACAACGGCTTCAATACCTCGAGCATGTGGCGGGTATTGAGATATTTCATAGTCTGCCGTTGGACCCGGTCGGCGCACTGTCATGCAGACGTTGCGTCAAGCGGATGCGTTGACGCATGCGCGCGGCGTCGATGAGCATGCGTCCGGCCCAGCGGTAAATATTGAATTCCCGCAGTAGCCCACGCATGCTGCGCATGCGATCGCGCTGCTCCATTTCATCCATATCCAGAGCCAGATTCATGGCTGCCGCGCATTGATCCACATTGTAAGGATTCACGATCAACGCTTCGGGCAACTCGCGCGCGGCACCGGTAAACTGACTCAGAATCAATACGCCGCGCTCGTCGTCGCGCGCGGAGACAAATTCCTTGGCGACTAAATTCATGCCGTCATGCAGGCTTGTCACACAGCAAAAATCCGCGCCGCGATAATATTCATAAATTTGCGCCGGATCGTGATGTTGCAGCAACAGCCGGATCGGTTCGTAGCCTTCGTGACCAAAGCGCTGATTGATACGCAGCACCAGCGCGCGCACTTCCGCTTCAAAACGCTGGTATTGATCAATGGACGAACGCGTCGGCGCGCCGATTTGTACGAATGTGAACTTCCCCACCCAGCGCGATTCCATTTCCAGCAAGCGCTCCACCGCGAGCAAACGCTCCAGAATGCCCTTGGTGTAATCCAGGCGGTCCACCCCGATACCGATCCTGCGTTCATGCGGCATGGCGTGCAATTGATGTATCGCAACCCGGCACTCCGGCACGGGCTTCTGTTGCGCCAGCCAGCGGCTGGGCCATTCAATCGAGATGGGATAGTGATTCACCGAGGTCAAGGCGCCATGATATGACAATGTGGAGGTTTCGCGGTCAACACGACACTCCAGAAAACGATCTACCGTATCCACGAAATTATTGCAGTGAAAGCGCGTATGAAAACCGATGATACTGCTGCCCAGCAAACCGGCCAGCAATTCCTCGCGCCATGGGCAAATGCCGAACGCTTCCGGGTTGGGCCACGGAATATGCCAGAAGGCGATGATGGTCGCCTGGGGCAGGCGCTCACGAATCATTTTCGGCAACAACGCAAAATGATAATCCTGCACCAATACCACCGGATCGTCGGATTTAGCCTCTTGCACCACGGCGTCGGCGAATCGTTTATTTACCGCCACATATCGCAGCCAATCGGCGGAACGGAACACCGGGCGCACGTGCGCGATGTGGCACAACGGCCAGAGGCCCTCATTGGAAAAACCATAGTAGTAACCTTCCTCTTCTTCCTGGCTAAGCCAGACGCGCCGCAGACTGTATGCAGGATCGTCGGGCGGCACCTGAATTCTGTCATGCTTGTCCACCATCACGCGGTCGGCATCGCCGCCGCCGTGCGCGATCCAGGTACCTGAGCAGGCGCGCATGACCGGTTCCAGCGCGGTCACCACACCGCTCGCGGGCAATTGAACTTCGATCGCGCCGGCGCGCCGCACGTGAATATAGGGCTCACGATTTGACACAACCAGAACTTCCTCGCCGGCCAGTTCGCGATGCAGGATTTCTTTCAATGCTTCGGCGGTCCAGCCAATGCGATCTTCGTCGCGCGCGCGGCGATCCGTTTCGATGTCGCGAATCAATTCGCGCAAATCCTTGACGATGGGTTTGAGTTCCGGCGATGTGGCGAAATGGGATAACGGACGGATCAGACCTTCACCCTTGCTTAATGCGCGCAGCCCCGACACCCAGCCGCGCCAACTGACTTGCGCGATCAATACGGTGATAAATGAAATCACCACGCCTAACCCGGCAAAAAGATAAAACACATAACGTTTGGTATCTTCGCTGCGCCGTTGCACGAAACTCATATCGTGAACCAATACGAGTTTGCCCAGCACGCCATCATCGTCGCGAATGGTGGAGGCCGTCACATGCAAAGCGCCTTCCGGCAAATCCAAAATGGTATTGCCGTATTCCAGAAACTGGCACCCGACGGAACTGGCGAAGGTTTGTGTTTTGTATATCAAGGCACCGGAGAGATCACACAGGCCTAACGCAAATAAACGTTCGTCTTGCGTAACGCGCGCGAACAATGCCGCGATTTTAGTTTTATCTTTTGCACGCATCAGGGTGGCAAGCGGATCCTCGATGGTCGTTGCGATCAGTTGTGCGCGGATATCGACGTCGCGGCTGAACCACTTCAAGGTTAATTTATCAACAAGAGGAACAACGCCGTATGCGACGGCGGCCAGAACCATCACCAACGGAATAACAAAGCGTAAGGAATAACGCACAGGCTTGCTCTCTCGTCGTTATTTCAGCCTTCAATCCTCATCCGGAGGATAAAGCAAATTCGGCTTTACAGTGTTCGATAACATACAGAATAGCCATTGCTGAATGCTATATCTTTTAATCGTGAGTCACGAGTATCGCTGACTCGCTGAAATAACCGAATGCTGAATCAAGAATCGCCCAAGAATCGCCAATGTTAAGGAATAAATTTGTCGAGACCCATCATCCATTCATCCTAGACACATTAATAGCAAGTGCCTTGTGTTTGTGAGCATGAGTTCTTGCTCTGCACAAAACTTGATAAGGATAAGGAGGCCGTCATGCTCTACTACACTACTGTATCCACCGGGGTATTTATCGTGATAGCGATCATCGCCGGAATTTTCGGATTTGGCGGGATTGCACTGGGCGCCGCAGAAATCGCACGCGTTCTGTTTTTTATTCTGCTCGCCGCGTTACTCGTCAGTCTTATTATCGGACCCAGCAAAACTAAAAGAGATGTTTGGCGTCTTGATTAAGTCCTCAGATCTCGCCGCCGTGACATAAATCCCCGGCGGCGAGGTGTGCTTTATCTGTTCCCGGCAAAATAATTTTCTGCGTCAACTACAATGAACCCACTGCATAATGACTGCGGCGAAACACCGCAGCACGCGCAGGAGGTTCATGCATGTACGGTTATGGTCTTATCGGTAATTGCCAGGCGGCGGCGTTAATCAGCGCGCGCGGCAGTCTCGACTGGTGCTGCATGCCCCGCCCCGATAGCGCACCGATATTCGGCCGCTTGCTCGATGCGGACGGCGGCCATTTCAGCATTGAGCCCGTGGCCGGCGGAAGCAATCACTCTGAATATTTATCCAACACGAATATACTCCTCACCCGCATCACCTGCCCGGACGGCAGTGCCTATCAGATCACCGACTTCTGTCCGCGCTTCGAACAATACGGAAGAATGTATCGCCCCATCGCGGTGTTTCGTATCGTCGAGCCCTTGCAGGGCATTCCGGTAATTAAAGCCGTGTGCCGGGTGGTGAACGGCTGGAGCAAGCAGGCTGTCCAGCCCGTGCGCGGCAACAGCCATCTGCGTTTCGAAATCGGCGCAGATCATGTGCGTCTCACCACCACCATGCCGCTGACTTATCTGTGCGAAGAATTACCTTTCGCATTGCAGCAACCGCTCTATTTCGCGTTGACCTGGAGCGAGAGCCTTGAGGAAAATCTGATTGAAATCGCGCGGCGCTTTCTCCAGCACACCACCCATTATTGGCGCACCTGGGTCAAACATTGCTCGATACCCAGCTTCTATCAGCGCGAAACCATCCGCTCCGCGCTCGCGCTGAAATTGCATTGCTTCGAAGATACCGGCGCCATCCTCGCCGCGCTCACCACCAGCTTGCCGGAAGAAAACCGCCAGGGGAGAAACTGGGACTACCGTTACTGCTGGTTGCGCGATGCATACTTCGTGGTCTCGGCCTTTAATAATCTCGGCCACTTTGAAGAAATGGAAGGTTTCATCAAGTATCTGCTGGGCATTGCGCAGCACCATGAGCACTCGCGCGAGCGACTGCGTCCGGTTTATTGTCTTGACCAGTCCCTCCCGCTTCCCGAAACAGAACATCCGAATTGGCAGGGATTCGGCGGCAATACGCCGGTGCGCAGTTTCAATCAAGCCGCGGAGCACGTACAGAACGACGTGTATGGGGAAATGATCCTCACCCTCGCACCGATTTTCTTCGATGAGCGCTTTCAACATCTGCGCAGCAAAGAGCATGAGGAACTGCTGGGGTATCTGGGACGGCTGTGCATGCGCAATATCGGCCAGCCGGATGCCGGCTTGTGGGAAATACGCAACGGTTGGCGCGAACATTCATTCTCAAATCTCATGAGCTGGGCCGGAATCGAACGATTGATTCGCATTCGTGACGCGGGGTATCTCAAAAATTTCACCCTCGATCTGCACAGCGCCAAATTGAACGCTGAAAATGCGCTGCGCCAAGCCGTGAGCGGCGGTGCCCTGCGTAATGGACCAGGTGATGACAGTTTTGACGCCTCACTGCTGCAACTCGCGCTGGTACGCTTTCCCGACGGGGCGCTATGCGAAACTACGGTGACCATGATCTGGAAAGAACTAAGACTTAACGACACGCCCGCAGGCCAGGCGTTTCTATATCGCTATCTGCGCCGCGACGACTTCGGCCAACCCGACTCGGCATTCCTGGTGTGCTCCTTCTGGCTGGTGCAGGCGCTGGCGAAAACCGGGCGGCTGATCGAGGCTACGGCGGTCATGAATGAAACGGCGCGTGCCGCCAATCCACTCGGCTTGCTGTCCGAACACTACGCGCCCGGCCAAGCAACGCAACTCGGTAATTTTCCACAAGCCTACTCGCATGTCGGCCAGATCAACGCGGCGTTTGCGGTCAGCCCGCTGTGGAGCGAAGTGCTGTAAAAATCCCCGCTTTATTAGTAAAGCTCCTGCGGATCGACATCCAGCGACCAGCGCACCTGACGCGATACTTTCAGAGCTTCGACGCGCGGCAGCCATTCGTCGAGAAAACGATGCAGGGTTTTCCGCGTGTTGCATTGCACCAGCAACTGAGCCCGATAACGTCCGGCACGTTTTTCCATCGGCGCGGGCACCGGCCCGAGTAATTGCACGCCGCGCATCGCACCGGCAGCCTCTCGAGCCGCATTGAGAAAACGCAGGGGCGCTTCTTGTTGCGGGGCTTCGGCGCGCATCAAGGTCAAATAACTGTACGGCGGCAAACCTGCTTCCTGCCGCTCATGCAATGCGGCCTGCGCGAATGCCGGATAGCCTTTTTCCAATAACGTCCGCAGCAAGGGATGATCGGGAAAATGCGTTTGGATCAATACCTCGCCGGGACGTGTGTCGCGCCCGGCCCGCCCGGCCACTTGCACAATCAACTGTGCCATGCGCTCGCCGGCGCGAAAGTCGGCACTGACCAGACCCTGGTCGGTGTTCAACACGCCCACCAGGGTAACCCCCGGGAAGTGATGCCCCTTGGCCAGCATCTGCGTACCGATCAGGATGCGATAACGCAGCGCGTGAATGCCGTCGAACAGCGTTTCCAGCGCGCCCACGCGCCGCGTGCTGTCGCGGTCGACGCGTGCAATGCCGACGCCCGGAAATAACTCGGTCAGAATTTCTTCGACGCGCTCGGTGCCCGCACCCACCGCGCGCAACTCGGTGCCGGCACATGCGGGGCAGGTCTCAACAAGCGGCCGTTCGGCGCCGCAGTGATGGCAACGCATTTGCCGTGAATGCTGATGCAAGGTCAGGTGCGAATCGCAACGGCTACAGCGCGCGATCCAGCCGCAGGCATGGCACAGCAGTGTCGGTGCGAAGCCGCGCCGGTTCAGAAACAACAGCACTTGATGTCCGGCCGCCAGATGCTGCGTCATCGCATCGAGCAAGGCGCGTGAAATCGGGCCGCGCATGGGTTGACGGCGGACATCGATCACTTGTAACGCGGGCGCCGTGGCCACGCCGGCGCGCACCGGTAAAATTAAATGTCGATAACGGCCCTGTTGTACATTGTAAAGACATTCCAGCGACGGCGTTGCCGACCCCAGCACGATGGGAATGCGTTCCTCGCGCGCGCGGATCACCGCCACATCGCGCGCTAAATAACGAAAGCCGTCTTGCTGCTTGAACGACAGATCATGTTCTTCGTCGACCACGATCAATCCGAGCTTGGGCAGCGGTGTAAATACGGCGGAGCGCGTGCCCACGACGATCATCGCCACGCCCTGCTGTGCCTGCCGCCATGCGTGTGCGCGTTCGCGATCATTTAAACCCGAATGCAATAAGGCGATCGGCAAATTAAAACGCTGCCGGAAACGCTCGACCAATTGCGGGGTTAAGCCAATCTCGGGGACCAGCACCAGAATCTGCTGGCCGCGTTCGAGGACACGCTGGGTGAGCTGCAAATAGACTTCGGTTTTGCCGCTGCCAGTAACGCCATCCAGCAAAAAAGTTTGAAACTGCCCGAGCGCCGCCAGCACCTGCGCCACGGCATCAGCCTGCGCCGCATTCAACGGGGGTGCGCTCTGGAGTGCAAGTGGCGCCGCAGTAATCGCATCGGCCGGCAGGGCTTCGACCCAGCCGCGCTCAATCAACACCGCGAGGGTCGGCCGCCATACTTTAATCGCGGCGTCCAGATCGACGGCGGCGGCACCGTGCGGATAGCGGCGCAAGCGCTCCAGCAGGGCCACTTGACGCGGCGCGCGCGCCAAATGTGTTAAATCGATCTGCGCACCGGCGGCGGTGACCCGCCAGCGTGCCGCCCGGAGGCGCGTGGCAGGTGTTTGTTCGCGCCGCAAACTGACAGGAAATGCATTGGGCAACACCTCGCCCGGTGCATGCCGATAATAAGCAGCCGCCCAATTCAACACGCGGAATAATTCGGCCGGGATGAGCGGCGCAGCGTCGAGTATTTCCAATGCCCGCCGCATGCGCGGTTGCGCGACGGCACTTTCTTCCACCACCTCCACCAACACCCCGACCAGCGTGCGACGGCCGAACGGTACGCGCACGCGCACGCCTGGGAACAGCGCGCGTTCGTTATGCTGAGGCGGGAAATAATCAAAGCACTGGCGCAACGGTGAAGGCACGGCGATACGAAGAATCAGGGGCGCGGACATGGCGCGCACTCTAGCACGCGCGTCACGCACGCCGACATGTGCGGGAGCTTTAAAAGTTATCCCCAAAACCTGTGGATAACTGTGTGGATGAATCCGGTAAAGCGATATGACAACCCTATTACAGTAAGCTTTGCTTCAGATTGGATAGAAATTATCCAAAACTATCAATTCTTTATTTAACAACTAGATACCCGTGCTTTATGTAATTTAACATGCAGCGGATGAGCTATCGTCTCGCCGGAATGAGGATCATTCCAGTATGTGTATAAAAACCCGCTCAGCAACACGCGGAAAGCGCCGCGATGTCAAGCGCAATCGCGGGTGCAGCGAACAAAATCAGGATGATTTATGACGCCGTGTCAGTGCCACGCGGCGGCGGTGCGCACGAAAAATCAAACGGTCCAGCCAGTCCCCCACGGCTACATTCAGTGGAGCAAGCTGGACCGTCACATGAGTCGCGCCCGCACTCTGATCCACCTGAACGACGCGCCCAAAGAGCAGCAGAGGTTTGGGATAATGCGAATGCAGATACAACGTCAGACGTAGACATTCACCGGATATAGGCACAGCGGTAGTCGAAGATGACCACTCCAGGCTGTTGCGTGTGAGCATACAGGGCATGGCCGGGGGCAAGGTCAGCGAGTGCGATAAAACCTGCGCCAGCAATTCGATCACCAAATTCAAACGTTGCTCAATCCGCAGCAGCTCGGGCGACGCCTCGTCGTGTTCGTCAAGCGGCTCGTGCGCACGATCATCGAGCAGGTAATAGTTGCGCAGCGTGATTTCGTTGCTGTCGTGTATTGAATCGGCCTGGTGTTCCAATTGCTCTGGATTGACTTGCTCCCAGCTCAACGGAAAGGTGCCGCTCAACACGGGACCTTCTGCGGATGGGCTATTGGATTCGGCGGGCATGGATATCATGGTAGCCGCCGCCTGCGGTTGTGACAAACCCTCACGCATTTTTCCTGTGCTATGCTCGCGAGCAATGCACCGCCCACATCTACTTTCTGCCGGAGTCATTGTCGTTCGCAAGCAAGGTGATACCTGGCATTATTTATTATTGCGCGCGTTTAATTTCTGGGACTTTCCGAAAGGCATGGTTGAAGCCGGCGAAGATCCGTTTGCGGCCGCGCAACGCGAGGTGGCGGAAGAGTCCGGGCTGACCGGTCTGGATTTCCGCTGGGGAATGGAATTTCGCGAAACACCTCCGTACGCGGCCAATAAAATTGCGCGTTATTATCTTGCTACTGCTCCGCACGGCGAAGTTTATCTGCCGGTTAATCCGGAACTGGGTAAACCCGAACACGATGAATTCCGCTGGCTGGACTATACGCAGGCACGCAGCCTCGTTTCAGTGCGCGTTCAGCCGATCCTCGACTGGGCGCATAAAATAATTGAACCGCTATAGTTTGCTACAAATACTCTTCAAAAATTTTAAAGCTCTCCGTGTTGACATTTAGTAAATAAAAAAACCGCCCGGCTCAGTGCCGGGCGGTTTAAATATCACGCCCTGTCCTTACGCTATGTCGTAGCGGTTATGGACAGACATATGCACCAAGGTCCAAGCCAATCGTGCCGCACAGCGGCTGCATGACGGGGAAACCGAACTTGCTTCGATTCGGTAGCGCCACACCGTTCCACAAGGTTACGCGGCCGGTTAAAGCATTGTTGCTCGCAACCTTGAGGTATTTTTCCATGATCTCGACCAGATCGATCACGCGCCCTTCGGACTGCGGTTTGCCATCGGCACCCGGAATCCAATCACCTACCTTAAAACCTGCCGGGATGATCGCGGCATCCGCATCCGCCTGGGTATAGACCTTGACCACTGGAATGCCGTTCGCATCCAGCAACGCATTACCGCTTGCATCCGCATTCACCGGTAACAGGTACGGCGTATCGGCGGACAGCGTTTTGTCGTTGGAACTCCCCGACGGAAAGCAGTTCTCGCAATTATTTATCGTTTGCGGTGTGCGGCGATACCAGTAGCCCGCCGCCGTCATGGCAGGCGATGCGAACGGGGTCGTGACATTAACCGCGGTGAGCTTCCAGGGAGCGTCGGTTGTGCCGTTACCCGGCGCAAGATTGTAAACCGTCTTGGCGGGAAACGCGGTCGCCCAGCTTGGCGTCCAGTTGCCGTCGGTGTTGTTGGTGACATGAGTCAACGCGGAACCCACGCAGGCACCCTGCTCATCGGCCGGTAACGACGCGCATGGCATCTTGACGGTCAAATCGCGCGCGCGCGAGGGTTTGCGGTAAGCGGCAAACTTGTCGACCTTGCCCGCGGAGATTTCGGCGGGAGTTAATGGTGCATAGAGCGGATTACCATTGGTCGTATTGTTGTCCACCGGGCTGACCGAGTACGGATCGAATTTCAGGCTAAAGCCTTCCGCGCTGTAGCCGAACATCCAACCGCCGCGCCAGTCGATCGCGGGATCTTGACCGAATACCGAGCGCGAGGAGTTGTCGATCTGATTGCGTAATTGCGTAGCGGTGATACGTGACACTTTGGCCACACGCGGTCCGATCGGCATGTAATGGAATAAATCATTACGCGTGATATTTGCATTTGCCTTGATGGTCGTGCCATAGCGGAATCCGCGTATGGTGGCCGCGTCGGAACCCGCCCACCAACGAATACCGTCCGCGATCCAGTTATGCGACGAACCTTCCAACACCGCTGGAGCTGTTTCATCACTGAAGTTGCTGCGATGCAGCGCCTCGCGGGCAGTCCCCACCACAACGTCCAATGCCCCATGCAAGCAAGTTTCGCTGAACATATTCCAATAAATGCTGGTGCTGGTACAGGTGGCGGGCTTCACGTAACCCGCCTTGGTATACGGTTTGCGCACCGCATCGACTTTGCTTTTGACGGTCGAATTTTCACTTAGGCTGTCGTTGATGTTGTGCTGCTTGTATTCCCAGTCGGCAATTTTCTGTCCCACCGGCAAGGCGGTGTTGACTTCAATTTCAATCTCGCCCAGCTGCGTACCATCCATGCCCTGTTCCATGATCAAGCCGGTAAAACCGGCCGCCGTTTGCACCCGGATCGGCACTTTGATTTCTTCATGCATGTCGGAATTAAATACGAGGTCAACATGCTGCTCGGCCGTCAGTTCCCGTAGCAGTTGTATGTTGCGGCCGATTTCGATTTCAGACGCCAAAATCACCAGGTCAACCGCGCCACCCGGGTCGCTGGTGCCGGTCGACGGCCGCGTTGGACTACGAAACGCCGCTGCATGCGTTTTCACTTCGGCGGCGCAATCGGTAAATGTTAAGCCATCCGAAACCCACAGGCCCACGGCTTGCGGACCGCGATTCGTAGTGCAGCCGATGATGCCGATTTTTAAACCATTCAGCATTTTGAAACTGGTCGGCGGCAAAATAGTCGCCGCCGGTGTGACGCCTGCGTGATACACGTTGGCCGCCACTGCGCCCCAGCGTTTGGCAGTGGTGGTGGTTGCCGGGTACGTGGTGGCGGAGAAGAGCTGCACAAAGCGATCTTTGCCGTAGACGAAATCCCAATTACCTGGCGCGAATACATCAACCTTGAAAAGGTCAATAACGTCGACCATCGCCTGGCCGCGCGTGTACAACGCTTCGCCCGAACCCTGGGTGGTATCACCGGTGTTAATCAATAAGTTGTATCTGTTATTACTGCGAATCGAATCGATCTTGGTCTTCATGCGAGCCAAACCGCCTTCCATGCGACCCACATTGTCGCTGCGTACATTCGGCCGCGGTAACAAGTGACCGTGCACATCGCCCATATGAATCAGTGTGATTTCCTTCGTCGCGGCATAGGCCGAGGAGCCTCCCAAAACCATGCCGGC
>CAZHHW010000002.1:40460-90542 GCA_964532385.1 uncultured Gammaproteobacteria bacterium
ATTCAGGAGGAATACCGCATGGCGTTGACTAACTATGGAGTTTTAAAAGGGCGCGCGGTTGATCGGCGGCTCGGCGAGGGCCAAAGTCCGCATTATCAAGTACGCATTGTGGATGAGGAAACCGACTATCGGATTGCGATCAACGTCAAATCACAACAAAGCCCGTCCGAGATCGAGTATCTCGTGGATGAAACATTTCAGCATCCCGTTGTCACGCGCCTGCTCGACTTACCGCTGGGTTTCACGATGCTGGAGCACAAATCCAATGGCCTGGCTCTGGACTTTATTCGCGGCAATCTATTCGACCCCCGCCGGATGCGTCCGTTACCTTTCAATGTGCCAGGTCCGGACAATGACTTGAACGAAGTCATCAATCACTACATCCAAGGTGTGATGGCGGATGAAAGCGCACTGGTTTATGCGTTCGGTACGCGCTGGGGACCGGAGGACTTCAAGGATAAGATCTTCGGCTTCAAACCCGGCAATGGCATCCATAATATTCACATGAACCAGGCAAACTCAGCACAGTTTCGCGGTGACGACGGCGTGTGGCAGGACGGAGCGCTGCTCATGCACTTTCCGGCTCGAAAACAGTGGGTTGCCGTGTTTCTCAAATTCCAGTCGCAAGGTTGGCATAGCGATGACGTGACCGGCCACCGCATCGGCTCCGATCCCAGCCCGCCGGGGCCAACACCCCCGCCGGTGCAGCCTCAAGGTCTGATGCGTATCGTAGCCGCGCTGGTGAATCCCATTGGAGCGGAGCCCGGAAAAGAAACCGTCACACTGCTCAACACGTCTCCCCATCCAATTGATCTCACGGGCTGGTCGCTAGCAAACCAAGCGAAACAAAAACATCCGCTCAACGGGAGCGTGCCTGCCGGTGAAGTAAGAATGGTTACCCTGCCCAAAACAGTATCCCTGGGAAATCAGGGCGGCATCATTACGCTGTTGAATCGCGAAGGCCTGAAGATCGACGGTGTGGCTTATACCAAAACACAAATCCGGGAAGGCTGGACGCTTGTATTTTAAAAGGGGCCATGTTTTTTCTAAAAAAATGATGATTTGCAATCCTTGGCTTTAAATTAATTTTTGGCAAAAAAAAGCCCGGTAAACACCGGGCTAAAATTAATCAGGATTGAAAATTTATCAGGGCTTCGGCGGGCAAGTTGCCAGCGTTGCACCCAGCAAAGGTTGCACCACATTGAACGCAAACGGGTTAATGTTCGGCAAGCGTTTCACGTTAATACGATGCAACTGTAAATTGCTGCTGGTGACGACACCGCCAATTCCACCGCTGCTGGAGGGAGCCCGCAGGTACTGAACCACGGCTTCGGTGACATCGAGCAAGGTGCTGGAATCGAGCGGAACATTTCCGGTACCCAGCGCCGGATCGTAGGCCGTGATGATGGTGCCGTCGCTCTTGACGGTTTCAATCAATCGGCCGCGGCACTGCGCGCAGTTGTTGAGCGTATTCGGGTCATCCGCGTACCAATAACCGGACACCGTGAAACTCGGAATACCACTCACGCAGCGATTGGTAGCCGGATCGAATTTGTCCAGCGGATCGACCAGCACACCACCGACTTTAATATTGGTGCCGCGTTCGGTGGCTCCGTCGTTCAAATATCCGGCACAGGCATCCAGATCGAAGCTTGCATTGCTGTACGCGAACATCCAGCCGCCTGTCCACTTGTTCGGGTCCGGATTGAACGTGCCGTCGGTGGATTGCTCAACCTGCATTTTCATGTCGAAACCACACGCCGTGGGTGAACGGCCCAGTTTCGCCGCCACCGGAATGTAGTGATAGATATCTTCCATGGTGATCGGACCGCCCGCGCGGACATGCGTACCGTAGCGGAATCCACGCAGCGCCGCGCCGCTGGATTTGGAACCCCAGCGCATCGCATCCACGATCAAGTCATGCGACGAGCCTTCCACCACACCCGGCATATCTTCATTCATGAAGTTCGAGCGATGCAGCGGAATTTGCGTGAACGCAATGATTTCATCCACCGGACGCAGCAAGGTCGTGGTGTTGCCGCCGACCGTCACTTTTTGTCCTGCGACAAATGAGCCTCTCAGATAGGGCTTACGAACCGAGGCAACTTTGAATGCGATGGTTTTGTCTTCATCGAAGCGATCGGTAATCACGTGCTGGCGCCAATCAAACTTGGTGATCGCGCCGTTGTACACGGTCATTTTGATCTCGCCGACCACGGTCCCATCCTGCCCTTCCTCGACAATGCGCGTGCCTTTCGAGGTGAGAATCGGCGTGGTGGTGCGTTCGTGCATGTCGGAATTCAGAATGATATCGACGCCCGCAAACGTTTCAGCGAGTTTAATATCGCGCGACATTTCAAGTTCTGAAATCATGACGAGAAGGTCGACTTTTTCCTGATTACGCAGCACATCGATATAGCAGGGGTATTCCGTGACGCCTTCGGTGAATCTGAAACCCGCGGTGACTTTAGGTCCGATGGCGGCTATCGCGCGCGCTGTGGTCATGCCCAAAATCCCAACCTTGACATTACCCACCTGCTTGATCATGTAAGGCGGCAATACGCGTTTGAGTTTATTGCCGCTGGCATCAGTCACTCCGCATACGGCGGCCGGATCAAACTGGGCGGTGTAATAAAGATTCGAGGATAATCCATGCCAGTTGATGAGAGGCGCCTTGGTGTCGCTGCCTTTAATGGTTTCTTCAAAACGCGCCGTGCCATACAGAAAATCCCAGTTCCCCGGCGTATAGGCATCGATTCCGAACATGTTGAGCACGTCGATCATCACCTGACCGCGCGAAAATAGAGCCTCACCCGAACCTTGCAACGTATCGCCGGTATTGATCAGCAATGAATGATTAAGGTTGTTATAGGTCGCTTCCTTGCGTAGTTGTTTAACCTTGGTGTACATACGCGCCAGGCCGCCCTCCATTCGCCCGGTGGTATCGCTGCGCACGTTCGCGCGCGGCACCATGTGACCGTGTATGTCTCCCATATGAATTAACGTGACATCTCCGTTACCTGCCTGAACTTGCGGAGCGGCCAGCAGCGTCGCGCATACGGCAGGAAGCAATCGTTTAATAGCCTTCATCGTGATCTCTCCTCATTATTTTTTAAATCACATGCGCTCTTTCCCCATCAAAACTTGGCAGGAAAATAGCGTTACAACGATGATGAATTTACCGGGATTTTTTTCCGAGAATCGGAAGTGATGAATGCGACCCAAGGACTGCGCCCGGTAACCGGTACCCTCAGTAACAACAGCCACGGATTATGCCGGGTTAAGTTTCCGTTAATCAACGCTAGAGTGTGTCTAGCTAAGACGCAGCGGCGGTGGGGACATTGCCTTCTTGGTTTCCGCTACAGGTTTGGCAGGGGTGCTGTAGAGATTAAGCAAGGATTTCTTGCTGTCTATAAGCGTTACCGCTTGATTCATATTTTGTTGCAGGAATTTAACCAGTCGGGGTTGCGCGGCAATCGCGGCGTCGAGCTCCGGATTCGATCCGCGTGTATAGGCGCCGACGTTGATCAAGTCGCGATTTTGCTGATACAACGAATATTGCGCCTTGAACAAACGCGCGGCGCGCAAGTGAGTTTCATCGACGACCTCCGTCATCACACGGCTGATTGAAGACTCGATGTCAACGGCGGGATATACCCCGCTTTCGGCCAGCGCTCGCGACAACACAATGTGCCCGTCCAGAATCGCACGCGCGGCATCGGCGATCGGGTCTTGTTGGTCGTCGCCTTCCACCAACACGGTGTAAAACGCGGTGATGGAACCTTTACCGGCGGCGCCATTGCCGGCGCGTTCGACCAACTGCGGTATTTTTGCAAACACCGATGGTGGATAACCTTTGGTGGCCGGAGGTTCGCCGATGGCCAATGCGATTTCGCGCTGCGCTTGCGCAAAGCGCGTCAGCGAATCCATCAGCAGCAGCACATGTTTGCCCTGGTCCCGATAATACTCCGCGATGGTTGTTGCCATGGCGGCGCCATGCAGGCGCATGACCGGCGTGCTATCGGCGGGCGCGGCAACCACAACGGCGCGCGCCATGCCTTTGGACCCCAGAATATTATCGATGAATTCTTTAACTTCACGGCCGCGCTCGCCGATCAAACCCACCACCACCACGTCGGCATTGGTGAATTTGGTCATCATGCCCAGCAATACGCTTTTACCTACGCCGCTGCCGGCAAATAATCCCAGACGCTGACCGCGCCCGACCGACAGCAAACTGTTAATCGAGCGCACCCCGACATCCAACGGCATGCGGATCGGGTCACGTTCCAATGGATTGACCGAGCGCCCCGCCAAAGGCAGGCGCGCCTCGGCATGGATGCGGCCTTTGCCGTCCAGCGGCCGGCCGGAGCCGTCGATAATCCGCCCCAGCAGATCGCCGCCGACCCTCGCTTCGTAAGCGCGCCCGGTGGGAATGACGCGGGCGTTCGGCACCAGTCCGCGAATCTCGCCGGTGGGCATCAGATACAGCCGGTCACCCGAGAATCCCACGACTTCGGCTTCAATGTTGACACCCGGCCCGTGCGCGGAGCCCGCGCGATGGGCATCGGTATTAGGTGCCACGATGTTGCATAATTCGCCGATGGCGGCCTGGCAGCCCGAAGCTTCCAGCGTCAAACCCACCATGCGCGTCAAGCGGCCTTCAACCGTCAGACGGGCTGGCGATAATTGCTCCTGGCATTTGCGCAGGCGTTGAGCCCATAACGTGGTGCGCTGTGACTCAGGAATGCTGACGGTCTTCTTCACGCTCGCCTCCCAATGCCTGCGTAATAATTGCCGAGAGCCGGTTTTCCACGGTTGCGTCGATGCGCGAATTTTCGGTAACCACGCGGCAATCACCGCGCGCCAAGGCAGGATCGTCGATCAGTTTCCAATGCTCATGCTCACCCGACAGCGAAAAAGCATGGCGAATAAACGCCGCGTCTTCCGGATGTAAAAAAATCTGCGGGCGGCGCGTCGCAACCGGCAAGGCAGCCACCGCTTCCCGCACCACGGCAACGATTTCACCCGGATTAAATTTCAGTTCGCGCCGGATAATCTGCCGCGCCAGCGACACGGCCAGGGTGGCGAGTTCGGATTCGACCTGCTCATCCAGTTGCTCAAACGGCGTACTGAGCGTGCGCAGCAACTGCTCCATGTGCTGGATTTTTAATTGCAGGTCGTGATTTTTTTGCGCGGTTTCCTTCTGCGCTTTGTCGATACCGTCTTTATAACCTTGCGCAAACCCCTGCTCGAACGCCTCTTTGTGCGCCTCTTCCTGGATGTTCGATAACTGATCCGCGGTCACACGCCCATGCGTCAGCTTATGTTTGGCCTCGCCGGACAATCGTTCGTCGACACGCGGCATCTCCCAGCGCTGATAGGCTTCAGTTCCTTCCGGAATGACTTTAGTTGTCACAACCCATCCCCTGCTTGAATGCCGGCTTATACGAAGTCATCGCCGCCTTTACCGGACAGCGTCAGATCGCCCGCCTCGGCCATGCGGCGCGCGATGGCCAGAATTTCTTTTTGCGCGGCTTGCACTTCGCTCAGGCGCACTGGGCCTTTGGCCTCCAGGTCTTCGCGCAGCATTTCGCCTGCGCGTTTCGACATATTGCCGAAGAATTTTTCCTTCAGCACGTCGTCGGCGCCTTTAAGCGCGATAATCAAGGATTCCGAAGATACTTCGCGCAACAAGGTTTGAATGCTGCGGTCGTCGACATTGGCCAGGTTGTCGAATACAAACATCAAGTCCTGGATCTTCTGTCCCAGTTCCGCATCGACTTCCTTGATGTTGTCCATGATGTTCGACTCCACCGAGGTATCGACGAAGTTGAGAATGTTCGCCGCCGATTTCAGACCGCCGACACTCGACGACTTGACATTATTCTGGCCGGTGAACTGTTTCTCCATAATCATGTTCAGTTCCTGCAATGCCGCCGGTGGAATGCCGTCCAGCGACGCAATGCGCATGGTCACGTCGATGCGCAGCCGCTCCGGCAAAATCGACAACACTTCGGCCGCCTGTTCCGCATCAAGGTAGGCCAGAATGATGGAAATAATTTGCGGATGCTCCAGGCGCACCAGCTCGGCGACCGCGCGCGGGTCCATCCACTTCAGTGTTTCCAAACCTTTCGAATTACCGCCCAATAGAATGCGATCGATGATAGTGCGCGCCTTGTCTTCACCCAGCGCCGAGGTGAGCATTTTGCGTATGTATTCGTCCGTGCCCAGACCGATGTTGGTGTGTTTTTCGACGGTGGCACCGAATTCCAGAATGACGGCATCGACCTGGTCCTTGGTTACGTTTTTCAGCTCGGTCATCGCCACGCCGATTTTTTGCACCTCTTTTGGATCCATGTGTTTCAGAATCTGCGCCGCAGATTCCTCACCCAGCGCCAGCATCAAAATTGCCGCGCGATCCGAACCTGTGACACGGGGGGGTGGATTAGCCATCGGCGGCGACCCAGCCCTTGACCACTTGCGCGACCAGCTTCGGGTCCTGCTTGGCCATGTCTTTCACATGCGTCATGTTCACCGCGGCAGGCGATGACAGTTGCGCCGCTTGCTGCTGGGCAAGAGTGCCCTGCTCCGTGGAAGCCTGTGGCACCGGCTGCACCCCGCGATTATCGCGAATGCCATTGGCGATCTTGCCCAGAATGCGCAGCACGCCGACCACCAGGATCAACACCAGCAGCGCGCCGAAGCCTTGTTTTGCCTTATCCCAGAAATCCGGACGTTTCCAAAATGCCACTTCCGGTAACGCTTCCGCCGGCGCGGGCACCGAGAAGGAGGTGCTGATCACGCGCACACTGTCGCCGCGTTTTGCGTTGTAGCCAACCGCTTCCTTGACCAGCGAGGTAAAGCGTTCGATGTCCTCCGGCGAATGCGGGATGCGCACCGAGGAACCGCCGTTGCCCGGTATTAGTTTATCGTCGAGCACCACCGCGACGGTCAGACGCTTGATGACACCCGGACCCATGCGGGTATGACTGATGGTGCGATCCAGCTCATAATTTTTCACGGTGCGCTGTTTTAAATTCACGGCAGCGGCCTGCGCCTGCTGATCTTTTTCGGCACTGGCTTTATTCGCTGCGTTTTTCTCCGCCGCGCTGGCCGTCTTCGGCGCTTTTTCCGGGGCTTGTCCAACCCCCGGCGGCTGATTCGACAGCGCGCCGGGAATACCGCTTTCGGTGCCATTGGTCATGCGTTCCTGCACGATTTGCTCGCTGCGTACCACCGGCGTTTCAGGATTGAAGGTCTCCTCGGTGGTCTCGTTGCTGGTGAAGTCAAGCTCGGTCGAAACTTGCGCATGCACCGCATCCTTGCCGACGATCGGTGCCAGCAAATCCTCGACCCGCATTGCGTAGGATTTTTCCAGCTTTTGGGTGTATTCGAACTGCGCCGCGCTGGCGGCAAAATCGCCGCCGGTTTGTTTGGACGAGAGCAAGCGGCCGCGCTGATCGACGATGGTCACCTGGCTGGTGTCGAGATCCGGAATGCTCGCCGACACCAGGTGCATGATGGCCGACACCTGCTCTTCTTCCAGGCTGCGGCCCGCGGACAGATTCAGGATCACCGAGGCGCTGGGTTTTTGTTTGTCGCGCAGGAACACCGAGCGTTTCGGAATCGCCAGATGCACGCGCGCGCTTTCCACATTGGTTAATGTCGAGATCGAACGCGACAGTTCCACTTCCAGCGAACGCTGGTAACGCGCCGTCTCCATGAACTGGCTGACGCCGAAACCCTGGCTGTCGTTCAGGCTTTCGAAGCCCACCGCGCTGCCCTTGGGCAAACCCTGCGCCGCGAGCTTGATGCGCATGTCATGAATCTTCTCGGTCGGCACCATGACCATACCCTGCCCGCCCAATTGATAGGGTACGTGCGCTTTATCCAAGGCGTCGATCACGCCGGCCGAATCTTTTTCGGACAAGCCGCTGTAAAGCAGCGAAAAATTAGGTTGCTGCGCCCACAACACCACCGCCACCGCGGCCGCGATGGCCGCGGCCAGACCCACCATAAAACCCACTTGCCGCAAGATCGGCATCCGGCTAATGCCGTCGATGTTAGTCCCCGCATTTTGTAGTGCACTGGCCATCGACTGTTTACTCCTGGATCAACTTGGTTCGGACACGGGTTAAATCTGCATCGCCATGACTTCCTGGTACGCGCTCACCAACTTGTTGCGCACCTGCACCATGGCCTGAAACGAGATCGAGGCTTTCTGGCGCGCCATCATGACTTCTTCCAGACTGACCTGCGGATCGCCGCTGTCGATACGCGCCGCCATCTCGCTCGAGCTTTGCTGCGTTTCGTTCACCGCATCCAGCGTCTGCTTGAGCATGGCCGCGAAATCCACGTGCCCCGCGCCCCCCGCCGCTTCGGGTGCGCGTCCTTCGGCCACCGCGGCCGTGGCGCGCAGGCGGTTGAGCAACTGGGTCATATCGACTGAATTCACCGGGTTCATAGCGTCACCTCATTTTATATGACCTGACAGGCATCAACCTTGCCAGGTATTGATATTTAAGCGTTAAACAGACCTTGTTCGCGCATACGCGCCATTTTGTAGCGCAGCGTGCGCTCGCTGACACCGAGCTTATGCGCCGCCTCTTTCCGATTTCCGAAACTTTCACGCAACGCATCCGTGATCACTTGTGCCTCGTGTTGACGCACATCGGAAATCAACGACACCTTATCGGGGTTGTTTTCAATGCTTGCGGGCGGAGTCCCGGCGGCAGGCACCGGCACCGGCACTGGCGCCGCCACGGCCTCAAAACGGATATGCTGGGCTTCGATGGTGGTACCGGCCTGAAAGATCAAGGCGCGTTGCATCACATTGTCAAGCTCGCGCACATTTCCCGGCCACGAATGCGTGAGCAGTTTGTCGCAGGCGCCGGGCGCCAGTGCGGGAACCTGACGCTGATAGGCGCGCGCGCTACGTTCGAGCAGTTTCTGCGCGATGGGAATGATATCGAGCGCGCGTTCGCGCAGCGCCGGTAATTCAATCGGAAATACGTTTAACCGGTAATACAGATCTTCGCGAAAGCGCCCGACCGACACTTGCTCGCGCATATTGCGGTTGGACGTGGCCAGCACCCGCACATCGAGTGGAATGGTCTTGCTGCCGCCGAGGCGTTCCACCTCGCGTTCCTGGATTACGCGCAACAACTTGGCTTGCAGCGATAAATCCATTTCGCTGATTTCATCCAGCAAAATGGTGCCGCCTTCGGCTTGTTCGAATTTTCCCGGACAGGTTTTATAGGCGCCGGTGAAGGCGCCTTTTTCGTAACCGAACAAGGTCGCTTCCAGCATGTTTTCGGGAATCGCCGCGCAATTGATCGCGACAAACGGCCGTGCGGCGCGGCGCGATTGATTGTGGATGTAGCGCGCCAGCACTTCTTTACCGACGCCGCTTTCACCGGTAATCATCACGGTGGCTTCGCTGTCGGCAACCCGCGCCGCCAACGCTTGCACTTCGCGGCTGCGCGGATCGGCGGCGATGAAATCGGCACTGGCCGCACATTGTTCGGTGACAATTTTCTGCACCAGACTGATCAAGGCTTCCGCTTCGATCGGTTTGACCAGGTAGTCCACGGCGCCGTCACGCATCGCCTGTACGGCTTTTTGCACGGTGCCGTAAGCGGTCATTAGCAAGACCGGCAAATCCGGGTGCTTGAGCTTGATATTTTTCAGCAGAGCGTGGCCGTCCATTGCCCGCATCTGTACGTCGCTGAGCACCAGCGAATACGGATTGCGCTCCAGGTGCTCCAGCGCGCTGAGCGCATCGCGCGCGCCGTCGGTGGTATAACCGGCGATATTAAGCGTGGCGCACAGCGCGTCGCGCAGGTCGCTATCGTCTTCAACAACCAGTATCGCGGCATGACTCATAACGGCCTCGCAGACTCAACAACCGGGTTAACAAATGTAGGTAAACGCAACGTGAACGTGCTGCCGGTCCCGGGCTGCGACGTAAATGTCAAGATTCCATGGTGGGCTTTGGCGATGGCCTCGACCACCGCCACGCCCAGGCCATTGCCGTGCTCGCGCGTGGTGAAAAATAATTCCCCCAGACGCGCCTGGGTGTCCGGGGACATGCCGCACCCGGAGTCAATCACCTGGATATCGACCCAGCCGGCTTCCAATACCAGCGCACGCACGGTGACTTTGCCCTCGCTTTCAATGCTTTGGATGCCATTGCTGATCAGGTTCTGCAGCGCGCTGACCAGCACGTCGCGCTGGGCGCGCAGCATGATATTTTCAGTCTCATCGACGATCGAAAACTCGATGCGCGGGACGGGCACATGCGGCCGGGCGGATTCCTCAACGCTGTGCAATAAACTGGCGACAGCGATGGGTTCGCCGCCGTCGTGGTCGGCGCGCACCAGCAACAGCATGTCGCGCACCAGCGTTTCGAGGTGGCGCAAGCGTCCGAGCGCTTTCTCGGCCAGCGGGATACGCTCATCGTGATTCAAGCCGGGACGTTTAAGCATGCCCAAATACAAAACGGCGGCGGACAACGGCGTGCGCAGTTGATGCGCCAACCCGGCCGCCATTTCGCCCAACGCCGACAAGCGTTCGAACTGGCTTAATTTGTCCTGCAAGCTGCGGGCGCGGGTCACATCGGTTAATGACACGACCTGCCCCGGCTCATTACCCAGCGGCGTGGTGGCGAGATTAACGCGGCGTCCGTCGCGTAACGAAATATCGTGGCCATCGTCGGCTTGCGGCGCGAAGGCGCGCGCAATAATGTCGCGCCAATGTTGTCCGAGCAGCGGTTCGCCCAACAGTTCGGCGGCGGCCGGATTGCATTCCTGCACCAGACCCGCGCCATCCAGCACGACGACACCCGCCGGAAGCGCGTTGAGTGCCACACGATGCCGAGTGCTGATGCCTGGGGCCTGTTCGTGACTTAAGGTGTCGCCCAGCCGCGCGACACGATTTTCCAGTGTCTGGTAGCTGTCGATCAGTTGCTGCGACAACTGATTGAACGAGGCAAACGCTTGTTGCAGTTCGCGAGTATTTTGAACTCTGGGCAGCGGCATAGACCGGTTAATACTCCTGGAAATTCGTCATGCGCGTGACACGCATCGAACTCAGAGCAAAGTCTGTGCCGGGTATTGGAAGTTTTTTAAAAACAAAGGCTTGGGTTAAAGTGGAAGCGCGTGGTCAAATTCCCGTCAGACCATCGTAGCGGTGAATGCCATGTTTACGCAGTTTTTCGACCAGCGTGGTACGCCGCATGTTCAGACGCTTGGCGGCATGCGCCACCACCCCCCCGGCCTCGTCCAGCGCCTGTTTGATCAGTGAAATTTCCAGATTATTAAGGTGCTCTTTAAGATCAATGCCTTCGCGCGGCAAGCGTGGCTCATCATTGAGTTCCCTATTGCGTGCCGCCATCGGCGCTTCGTCTGAGTTATCCACCGGGATTTGCATTTCCATACCGGCTTCCACACCCACTTGAAATTTCTCGGGCATGTCCTTCATGTCGATAACGCCGTACGGAAACATGATGATCAGGCGTTCAATCAGATTGGACAACTCCCGCACATTGCCAGGCCAGCGGTACTGGCATAACCCCATGATGGCCGACGGAGTAAATCGCACACTGCCCTGTTTCTCGTTTTCCATGCGGGTGATGAGCTCATTCACCAACAACGGAATATCCTCGGCGCGTTCGCGTAGCGGCGGCATTTCGATCGGAAAAACATTCAACCGGTAGAATAAATCTTCGCGGAATTTACCCTCCTTGATGAACTGTTCGAGATTGCGGTGGGTGGCGGCGATGACGCGCACGTCCGCGCTGATGGTCTTGTTGCTGCCCACGCGTTCGAAGGTGCGCTCTTGCAACACACGCAGCAATTTCACTTGCATCGGCATGCTCATATCGCCGATTTCATCGAGAAACAAGGTACCGCCGTCGGCCAGTTCAAAGCGGCCCTGGCGGGCGCTGATGGCGCCAGTAAAAGCGCCTTTCTCGTGGCCGAACAATTCGCTTTCCAGCAATTCGCCCGGTATCGCACCGCAATTCACCGGTACAAACGGCTTGTTACGGCGGTTGGAGTGATAATGCAGATTGCGTGCAACCACTTCCTTGCCGGTGCCGGACTCGCCCAGAATTAACACGGTGGCATCCGAATTCGCCACCTGCTCCATTAAATGGCGTACCCGCCGCACCGCGCGGCTGTTGCCGACCAAGCTGCGAAACAATTCGATATTGCGCGATCCGCCCGGTTTCTGTTTCGAAATCCGGAAAATTTGCGCTTGATGTAACGCATCGGTGACTTGGCCGTATTTTAACGGCATGTCCAGAATGCGAAAGCACGCGGCAATGGTTTCAGGCGTGAGCCGTTCGCGGGTTTTTTCTTCGGCTAGCGCAAGCACCGGCACCTTGGCATCCCAGGCCTGTAATTCGTGCAGCAATTTGATTTGTTCGGGATCGCCGTCGCGCAGATCCACCAGCACTACATCGATGGGCCGTTTCTCCGTCGCGATTTGCTGGCGCCACTGCTGCGAATCCAGAAATAACAATGAAGTGAAATCGATAAATTCCAGGATCGCCGCGATTTTCTGGCGATATTGCGGATTACTTTCGATGACACAAACCATTGCCGCTTCAGGCATTCCGGACTCCTTCGATCGAGGGTTAAGATCCCAAAGTGCTTAAGTGCGCCGTGGTTATTATTGCTATGTGCGCCCGCTCAGTGTGTCGCGCGCAACCAACGTCAAAGAACGGACATAAGGATAAGTTAAGCACTGAAGCACAGGAATGTCAAAAAGCTGGCGGATCACCCGGAAGGTGGAGGAGAGTGGGTTCAAACCATGCCGGGGAGGTTAGAGGGTAGGAGGGAAAACCCTCCTACCCTTCATTTTAACTACTTAATGTTAGCGCAGGATACGGATTGTACTTGCGCCCAGCATGAAGTTTGGTTGCTACTTTCATGATGTCTTCTCCTTAATGTCCGTGCCCATCGCACGTGGATTGGCCAGCCCCGCGCCGGCCGAATTTAGCGGCGCAACAGCCTCAAGGGGTTTCCTTTTCGCACACTCCCTCCGGGGTATAAATGGCATCTTGCGGATCCAATCGCAGAAAGGGCTCCAATGCCCGCCCGGCACCGTTTGCACCCACCGCCTTGAGCGTGCGCGTGCCCTGGGCGGCCAGGCCATCCTCGGGAACACGCAGTTCAGGATGATCAAAAGGCGCACGTTGATACTTCACTCGCGGGTCCGTCAGGGCGACCAGGAACGCGACCAATTCCTCCTCCTGGGCGGGACTCAAACCTAGCGGCGCAATCGCAGGATCCAGGTCTCGTAAATTAAACCGGCAGAAATTTCCGCCCCGGTTGTAGAACTGCACCACCTGCCGCAAGGTGGCCATGCCGCCGTTATGAAAGTAAGGTCCAGTCAGTTCGCTGTTGCGCAGTCCGGGTGTTTTGAATGTGCCGTCCACCGCCACGCGCTGGAAGGCGGGAAGAATGGTTTCGTCCGGCTCGCATATGCCGTTGGCGTTGCGGTCCGCGCATACCGGCATCCCCGTGTCCTCGTCGCGCGCGGGGATGCTGTCGTTACCCAGAATGGGGAATTCGATTGTGTCAATACCCAACCGATCGAAGAGCGCCTGGCGCGCCGACGCCAGCGGCTGGTCATTGATATTCAGATCGCCGCGCCCGGCATCATCGGTGCTGGGCGTGACCGAGGTGTTGTAAAAACCGTTGTCGTACAACGCGGCGCCTTGCGCCATCGGCATCGCGCGAATCATGTTTTTGCCGCCTTGGGTATTTCGCACCGAGGCGGCCGTGAGTTCCGGCCCGGAATGACAGCGGATGCATTTGCCCTGATTCACGAATAAATTCAACCCGGCCAGCGCGTCTTTATCGAACTCGCGGTTGAAACGGCCCGACTCCATCCATTGATCGAAGGGAGTGCGGTCCGCCACCAGGGTGGACTGATATACCAGTACGGCAAGCCCGAAAAACAGACTGAAGTTCACTTCCATCTGGGTAAATTGCGTATCGCTCGACGTGCCCGGCAGGGTCACGAGGTCGGTCGAGTTCCAATACTGGTCGATAAATGCTTTCTTGATGAGCGCTTCATACGATATGTCAAGTCCGCGCGACTTCGCGCCAGCCAAGGCGCCGAGCACCGAATCCTGGCGATGAACCTTTTGCAGCCCCAGCGGCGTTAACGCGCGCCCGGATTGCGGCGAACGTCGCAATAATTTCAAACCGATCTCGGGCATGGTGCGCAAATTGCCTGCGGCGGACAGATCGAAAGACATTTCCTGCGGGCTCGAGGGCGGCTGCATCGCTTGCGACGCAAGACTGGCGATATCGATGACAATCCGTTGCTTGACTAATCCGGCGCCGGGCCGGTTGACCAGAATATTAGCCTCGCGATCATGATGGCCGAACGCGCCCCGCCCGTTGAACACCGGCGAAGCGCGTCCATCCCAGAAATTAGTCAAATTAAATATCGCGTTGATCACCGAGGGCGTGTTTCTGGGTTCGACGCGGCGCACGCTGATCCGCTCATGCATGTTGAACACCGGATCGAATTGCGGCGTGCCCGCGTCCACCGGGAAGCCCGGACGCACGCCGGCGAATTGTGTAAAGAACATGCCCATCGAGCCGACGATGTCGTTACTGTTGTTAGCTGCGGGCTCGACGATGCCGTCGGCGGTACGATGGATTTCCTGAATCGATTTAATGAATGGAAAATCTGCGCGCGTCACGTTCTCGTTGGGCTGCCGCGTTTCATAACGGAAAGCCGCATTCGCGAACTCCGCATTGAAATAACCGACCACCGGGTCCGCATAATCATCGAAGATAATCCGCAGCGCCGGATTGAGCGCATTCCTGGCGCGATCATCCGCACCCGCGTGGAAATGGCAGCTCGCACACGCCTGCACACCATCGCTACCCACCTGCATATCCCAAAACAAGGCTTTGCCTAATTGCAGCGCGGCGCGGCGATCTTTAATAAAATCGCGCAGATTCGGCGGTAATGGCACGCCGCCGTCGCGCTGCACCGCCCGCTGTAACGACTCCAGACCCAGCCTGCGCGCATCCGCCGGAGTTTCGATTTCGGAACTCGGATTGCGCGCCCAGGCATACATAGGTAACGACATGGCGCTCATGCCCATGGCGCCGATAGATATCGCAAAAACTAATTGTCGAGACACGAGCACTCTCATATGTAATCCTCCGCATCGCAAAATTTTTAGCGCTTCTTCGAGGGATTAAATATGTACTGCTTGCCGTGGCGGCGAAACCCTCCGGACAGAGGGTTCGAATACGATTAATGTCAAAATATGGCAACGTAATTGATGACTGCGCAGCTTGTGTTTCGTTGCGTCGCGATAATCAGGGACGCAAAAAAGGAGGGAGCACGCGCACCCCCTCCTTGGTCAACTCATGCTATGCGATGCATAGCATTTTTTACGCAATGACGATAACGCCAGTGCAACGGCTGCTAATCACCGGGCCGCCGACACGCAGTGCCAGACCCGCGCGAACATTGGATTTAACCTTCATGGTTTTTCTCCTCGTATCACTACCCGTGCCCATCGCACGTAGATTTGGCCAACCCCATGTTGGCCGGATTCGTTGAATCGGTATTCTCGAAAATTTGCAGCGCAGCTTCAGTCACGACGATGCGTATTCCCAGCAGTGCGCCGAGTTCCTCGCTCAAATCGGGCAGGCGCGCGACCTGGCCTTGCAACTTGTTATAAAGATCGAGCGACGCTGCGCTCAGCGGCTGCATCGGCTGCGCCCGGCCCAGCAAACGATTGATGCGCTGTTGAATCTCGACCGCCGCGCGCACGATGGCCTGCTCGCGCCGGAAATATTCGATCAAGGCGCCGACGAGCGCGTCGATTTGCGGACAATCCACCGCGGCCGGCACATCGCCGCGTCGCCGCAACACCGCACGCAATTGCTGGGCGGCCTGCGCATGCTGGGGGTGTGCGGAGGGGGCGATGCACTCAGACAAAGTCATCTCCGCTGAATCTGTCAAGCCAAGACCCACGGCGCAATGCGCGTACATGTCCGCGTAGGCCTGTTCACGGCTTAGGCGCAACGCTTCCGTACCCAGCAGGCTTTTGGCGCGCAAAAATTCAATGTTGCTCTGAAAACGTTCCCGCACCTCGCGCAGTCCCGCCGGAAAATTCGTGGACCAGGATTCCAGCGTTGCCCACACCTGTTCATAAGCGCGAGCCATCATCGGCCAGCGTGTGAACACGACAGCGTAGGCTTGCAAACTCGTCAGGCCATAATCAAAAGCGGAAACCACAGTGTCCAAAGCAGACTGGACCTCTGCATCGAAGCTCGCCTCGGCGCTTCCCTTCACCTGCCGGCCCTCCACCACCACGTTTAAAAACTCCTCGATCATGGTCTTGGGTCCCGCGCATACCCCATGGTCGGAAAAGAAAACATAATTGCGTTCCGCGTATTCATAAATCTGCGCGCCGGTCATCGGCGTTTGCGGCGGACGTGTGGCTTCGCCCAGCGGCAGGAACAACATTTGATGCATGGTCATGCGCAAGCCGTCGGTGACGCGGAACAGGGATGACAACACCGGATGCAATTGTCCGTTTTGCACTCCGCCCGGCGCGCGCATCAACAGGTAAGCCGGCAGCGCCAGCACCAGCGAGGACAAGCGTTCGAGATCGCCGACCGTCCAGCCGTTGCGCGCGTGTGGAAAGCGCTCGAGAAACGCCGCACGCAGGCGCAACAACAGCGCCATGATTTGGGGCCAATGCTTCGCCATGGCCTTCAGCGCGGTGGAATTCATCGGCCGGTCCATTTGAAAACGGCTACCCGCATAGGGACAGGCGCGCCACTCGGTCGGCACTTCCAGACGCAGCGGTTTAGGAAACACATTGGCTTCGCCGACCTGGCGCCCGTCGGCATCCAGAGCGATGTGCGCGATGCGAAACACCGGCACGATCAGTTCGAGATAGCCCATTTCCAAAGGCTGGCCGGTCAATTCGCGCATGATTGAGTCGCATTCGAACCAGGTGCGCGGCAACGTGCCGGCCGCGGGCGGCAGTGGCGAAGCATACAACGTGTCGAGATGCGGCACCGGCTCGGCGGGGAGCGTGTCGGCGCGTTGTAAAACGCCCTCATTCACCAGCGTTTCCAGCAGCTCCCGCACTTGCAACCAGTCATATCCCGTGCCCCAGCGGGTGGCCGCACCCGCCATGAAACGTGATTGCTTGGCCAGGGTTTCGCCGAAGGCGAACAACTCGGGCCGGTCGAATGAAATTTCTTTGTCGCCGTAATAAAGGTGCAGTTCGGTCGTCCCGGCCGCATCGGTCGAATATTGAGCCACCACGCGCTTGTGTTTGGGCAGGACCAGTTCATCGCCTTCGTCAAGCGACGCTGCCTGCATCGATGACAATACCGGACACCCAGATGCTGATGGGGAATTCATCGGCATGCCCGCTTCCATATCCGGGGTAAACATTTCATTCATGTCTCGTCTCTCCGCTCGATCCTGTTATTAGCGCAGCCGGGACAGATCCGGTACGCAGATTTCCGCCGGAGTAAAAATCGCATCGCGGGGATTCAAATCCAGGAAAGTGTCCAGCGCATGATGCGACCCCTGTGCGCCGACGGCTTCGATCTTGCGCGTTCCTGCCGCGTCCAAACCGTCCTCGGGAATCCGCAATTCCGGGTGATCGAACGGCGCGAGCTGGTAACGCACCCGCGCATCGGTCAGCGACACCAGAAACGCGACCAGCTGGTTTTCCTGTTGCGCGCTCAAACCCAGGGGCCGGATATTGGGATTTAAATCGCGCAGATTGAAATCGCAGAAATTGCCGCCGCGATTGTAGAACTGCACCACCTGCCGCAATGTCGCCATGCCGCCGTTGTGAAAGTACGGTCCGGTGAGTTCGACATTGCGCAGGCCCGGCGTCTTGAACGCGCCATCCACGGCCGCGCGCTGGAACGCGGGATAAATGCTTTCGCCCGCATCGCAAACGCCATTCAGGTTACTGTCATCACACGTGCGGTTGGGATTATCTTCGCCCGCCGCCGGCAAGCTGTGATTGCCCAGGATCGGAAACGGGAGCGGCATGATCTCCAGCCGGTCGAACAGCGCCTGGCGGGTGAACGCGAGCGGCTGTCCGAACGGATCGCGATCGCCGCGTCCGATGTCGTCGGTCGTGGGGGTCACCGAAATATTGTAAAAACCGTTGTCGTAAAACGCGCTGCCCTGCGGCATGGCCATCGCCCGAATAAGTCGAGCTCCGCCCTTTGCGCTGCGTACCGAAGCATTGGTCAGTTCCGGGCCGCCATGGCACTGGATGCAACGGCCGGGTCCGGCGAACAAATTTAATCCGGCAAGTTCGGTGTGTCCGAAGCCCGCGTTGAAGCGGCCGGTTTCCATCCATTGATCGAACGGGGTCCGATCCGAAACCAGCGTTGATTCGTAAAGTGCCACAGCAAGACCAAAGAACAGGCCGAAGTTGGCTTCCATCTGGGTGAAGGTCAAGCCATTGCCGCCGTCCAGCAGTTCGGAGGAATTCCAGTACGGTTCCGCGAACGCGCGCTGGATCATTGCGGCGTACGACATCGACAGCCCGGGGGAACCGACATTGGCGAGCTCTCCCAGCAGCGAATCGCGCGGATGGACTTTTTGCAAACCGAGCGGAACCAGCGGCGTGCCCGTGAGTGCCGACACGCCCAATAATTTCTGGCCGATTTCAGGCAGGCTGCGGCCATTACCATGCGCCGGATCGCCGAACGACATTTCAAAAAAACTGGTCAACGGAGTGACGGCTTGCGAAGCCAGGCTGGCGTTGTCCAGCGAAATACTCGCGAAAGCCAGCCCGGTACCCGGTTCATTAATTAAAATCGCCGCGTATGGATCTTGGTCGCCGAACGCGTTTTGACCATTAAAATGCGCATTCGCGCGGCCGTCCCAGAAATTGGTGAAATTAAAAACCGCATTGATCACGCTGGGCGTATTGCGCGGCTCGACGCGGCGCACCGTCGTTCCAGCGCTGTTCCACACCGTGTCGAATAGCGGCGTACCTAAATCCGCTGCACTCCCGGCGCGGGTGCCATCGAACTGGGTAAAAAACACACCCATCGAGGAAGCAATGTCATTGCTGTTGTTCGCGGCGGGGCTGAGCGTGCCGTTCGAGTTGCGCGTGAACGCTTGAATGGTTTTGACGAATGGAAAGTCGAGCCGCGTCAGGCTCTCATTGGGTAATTTGATCTCGAAACGCAGATCGGAAATTCTTGCCGCATTAAAGTAACCCCGCACGTTATCCGTATGTTTATCGGCGAACGTGAGCAGATCCGGATTAAGCTGATTGCTGGAGCGGTGGTCCGCTCCCGCATGGAAATGGCACGTGGCGCAGGCTTGCACGCCGTCGCTGCCGGTCTGCATATCCCAGAACAACGCCTTGCCCAATTGCAGGGCGGCCTCACGGTTCTTGACATAAATATCCAGATTGCCGGGCAATGGCACGCCGCCGTCCTGCTGCACCGCGCGCCGTAAAGACTCCAGACCAACAAGCCGCGCCTGGCGGGGAGTTTCAATTTGCAGAGCGTCCCGGGCACTAGCGCGATTTGGTAAAATCATGGCGCCTGTCACCACGGCACCCAGTATCACCGCCAGCCATTGGCTGCGGGATGCGCGCCATTTATACCGGCGCAGCGTCCGGCGCAAAGCCAGGGGAGCGATGGCCCGATAATTCACGATGAGGGCACTGCACCTGTTCATGTCATTTCTCCGGTCAAAATATGATTTCTGTCTCAAACAGCAATCCGCATTATTTGTCTACACATGGCTCTTGAATGCCGCCATTAACTCTGGCGTAAATATGTACTGGTTGCGATCGCGGCGAAACCCTCTGACCAGAGGGTCCGAGTACAATGCAGATGTGAAAAAATCACGCAATTACCCCGCCCGCCCAATTTCGAAGAAACACGTGTCGCAAAGCTTTTAATGCCGTTGCCGCAAGTGGGCCAGCGCACTGATGCCGCTGCCCGATACACGCATCATTAATTCAATTTCAATGTGCGGCATCGGCAAACTGCGTGGTTACCTACGAGGAGCTGTCATGAATTCAATACGACTCGCATTCAGGACGGGCGTTACCGTTCTCGCCTGGGTTGCATCATTCTTTGCATTAACCGCGCATGCTCAGGAAAGCGCGCGCGCCGATAAGCCGCCGACGGTATTGCATGCCTACGGGCCGGGCGGACCCGCACCGGCAATGAAAGAAGCCGCCGAGACATTCAGCGCAATGCACAATGTGAAGGTCGAGATCACGGCGGGACCGACAGCGAAATGGAAACATCAGGCGCTGAAGAATGCCGATCTAATCTTCAGCGGCTCCGAATACATGATGACGGACTTCATACAAAAGGATCTGCCGGGTGTGATCGACACCGCAACCGTGCGCACGCTGTACTTGCGCCCTTCGGCGATTCTGGTGCGTCCAGGCAATCCCAAAGGCATTAAAGGCGTCAAGGATCTTGGCAATCCCGGGATCAAGATTCTGGTGGTGCAAGGCGCGGGACAAATCGGCATGTGGGAGGACGTTGCTGGCCGCACCGGAAATGTGCAGCAAGTTGACGCGATACGCCGCAACATCGGTTTCTATGCGCCTAACAGTGGCGACGCGAAAAAGCGCTGGGGCGAAGATACGAGCTTCGATGCCTGGCTGATCTGGACTATTTGGCAAAAGGAAAGTCCCGCCGCGGCCGACTTGATCGCGACCGAACCCGAATCCACCATTTATCGTTCTTGCGGGATCGGCATCGGCGCGCGCTCTGCGCAGAAAGAACTGGCAAAACAGTTTGCCGATTTTCTGCAATCGCCGGAAGGCCAGGCGATCTTTGTGCGGCATGGCTGGGAGAAGCCTTAGCAGCGGGACTTTACATTTAAGGATGCGCGATCACGATGAGACTGGGCGCGCGTGCGAGCACGCAGTCGATCGCACGCGCCAGGTTTTCGGGATCCAGCGCGGCGAAGCTTTCGTCGAACACCATCAAGGAGGCAGGTTGCAACAATGCGCGGGCAAGATAAACGCGGCTGCGTTCGCCGTGCGAAAGACGCCAGCCGTTTTCGCCGATCATCTGCCATAACCCGCCGGGCATGCGTTCCAGCAGTTCACCCAAACCCAGCGTGTGACACAACGCTTCGGCCTCCTCCAGATCCGCGGGCGGCGGCGGCCAGTCGCGCCCCATCAACAGGTTGAAGGCGAGGCTTTCGCTCAAGAGATAATTATCGTGAAATTGCGGCACATTTACCGCGTGCCGGCGCCAAGTGTCGCCCAGGGTTTGGTGATCCAGGCCATTCAGCAGCAGCAGACCGGATTCCGGCATGCGTTGACCCGTAATGAGATTGGCCAGCGTCGACTTGCCGCCGCCCGAAGCGCCTTCGAGCAGAATCCGTTCGCCCTGACAGACTTGCAGGTCGATGCCGCGTAATACCGCCTGCGCCTGGCGGCGATAACTGAAAACCAGATCTTGCGCCGTCAGCACCACGCCGCTGCGCGCGCCCGCGCTGCAGCGCAGTGCGGGTCGTGACTTTATCGCGCCGGCGCGAAACACCGGCGCCACCTGGTCCCAGGCTATCGCGGCGCCGGCAAGCTGGAGCAGGCCGCGCGTGCTTTTCTGCAAAGCGGCATAGGCTAAAAGACAACCACCGACGCCTACCGCCAGGGCATTGGCCGAATCGGCCGCGAATAAAGCCGGCGCCAATGTCATCAGACTGATGATCAGCCAGCCGCGCGGCACCAGCGTGGTGACCGCCATGGCCCACCGGTCCATGCTTTTGGAAATGCCGTTATAGCCCGTCAGCGCCGCATCTTCGCCGGTATGCCAATGCGCGGCCGGTTGCTGTACCAAACGGGTGCGATGACCGAGCATTTGCTCGGTCAGATAGTGCGTGAGGCCCATGCGCGCCCCGGTCCAGGCGCGGCGCCGCCGTACATAGTGCCAGGTCATAACACAGGCCAGACCCAGCCATGCCACCAGCAACCCCGCATGCAGACCGCCGCCCGCGCCGTATGCCAGCACGATGAGACTCGCCGCAATTTCAAACCCGGCGAAGACGGCGGACAATCCGCCGTTGAGCGCCAGGGTTTCGATCGCCTCGGCTTCCAGCACGCGCCCGAGCACTTGTCCCGCGCCTTCGCGCCGCACCTGATCCTGATCGAGGCGCAGCGCGCCATGCAGCAAACGGCGCTTAAGTAAAGCCGCGGCACCGGTGAGAAACTGGGTTTGCCACATGCCGCCCAGGGCCTGCAACCCGGTCAAGCTGATCAGCAGTAATATCCACGCCTGCCACCACCCCGCATCGTAGCGGCCGTTGAGCGCGGCACTGCCGATCAACCACCACGCGGCGATCCACAAGCCGTAAGCAAGCGCATGTGCCGCCGTCAGCCACAACGCGCGGTGCCACAATCCGGAGTGACGCAACTGGGAAAAAAAATGCGCGGACGGCGCGCTGCGCAACAACCAGCCGGCGGGAATGGCGGCTGCGGCGAGATGCGCACGCAACAGCGCGCGGCGCGCGCCGGACCGGCGTTGAGCGGGCAATACCGTCAGCATGCGGGTCAAATCTTGCGCCAGCTTGTGTTCGAGCGGCGCGCCCAAGGCTGCGCCGATCACCTGTGTTTTGACCATCCGGTGTTGCAGCGCGGGCGTCAGCACCCGTACACGATAGCGCCCGCTGTCGACAATAAGAAGATAACCTGTCATGCCGTCCACAGTGATGTTCAGGAGAACGCCATCCGCGCGCGCGAGGAAAGTTTCGATCTCGCCGTAGCAGGTTTCGACAGGTTCCGCCGCCACGCCCATGGTGGCGGCCAGCGCACCGATGTCCGCCTGCGTTTGATCCTCCGCGGCGGCTGGATTCAGCCGTTGTGCGCGCGCCAGTGCCGCCACGGCGTCATGCGCGCGGGCTTGCGGCCAGACGATGTCGGGCCACAGGTTCGCGGCGAGCGTCACTTGAGTCCCACCACTTTACGCGACGCGTGCGGACGCTGCGCATGCAACCGGCCATCGCGCAAACTCAAGCGGCGCCACATCTCGCCTTGCCAGGTGCGTTGGCGGACGTGTTCGTCGGCTTCCAGCAGCGCGCGATAGCGTGAGTCGGCGCGCGCGTGCAACATCTGCGGCGGGCCATCTTCGATGATGCGGCCCTGTTCGATCACCACCACGCGCGCGAAGTCCTGCGTCTCCGCCAGATCATGTGTCACGCACAGCAACGTCTGATGCCGCCAATGTTCACGCACGGCGGCGAGCAAGCTGCGGCGATGCTCGCGGTCCAGACCCCGGAAGGGTTCATCCAGAATCGCCAGACGCACATCGCGCCGCGCCAACGCGCGCGCCAGCCGCAAGCGTTGCCCTTCCCCGCCGGAGATCAACGCCCCGCCTTCGCCGAGCAAGGTTTGCAGACCTTCCGGCAAGCGCGCGAGCACTTCTTGCAGAGTCGACTTGGCCAGGACTTCGGGCAAATCAAAATCGTCATGGGCATCCAGGCCATAGTCGATATTGCCCAGGAAACTGCGATTCCAAAGCTGTACGGCGGGGTCGACCCACGCGGTGTGCGCGCGCAGTTCAGCCAGCGTGGCGGCGCACAGCGGCTCGCCGTCAATGCGCAGCTCGCCGCATTCCGCCTGATACCAGCCCAGCAATAAACCCACCAGCGTGGATTTGCCGGCGCCGGATACGCCGACGATCGCGATGTGTTCGCCGGACGCCACCTGCAGCGAGCAGGCTTCCAGCACGCGGTGGCCCGCAACGCGCACGCCGACGTCATTGAAAGCGATCGCAACCGGGGTTTCTGCGTCGGTATTGACATTTATTAAACCGGCCGGCGCGCTGACCGATTCTTCCGGTGCAGTGAGCGGTTCGATCAGGCGCAGGATGATATTTTGTTGCGCGGCAAGCTGCCGTGCGCTCAATGCGAGCTCCTGACCCAGCGCCGGTAATTGTAAAGCCCAGTACGCCAGCAGCAGCACCGCCGACAGTTCCTGCGCGCGGTCGATATGCGCGTACAGCAAAAAGGCCGCCAGCAACAAGCCGCACAGCAGCGACGCGCTTTCGGCCCACACGGCGGCGCGCCCGAACGCCAGCGCGGCACGCCCCCACTGCGTCACACGCGCTTCATGCTGGCGCGCCAGCGTGTGTTCCGCACTGTGCGCGCGCACCGCTACCAAACCCAGCAGCGCATCTAGATAAAAACGCGCCAGGCCGCCGGCATGCGTGCGCTCACACAGTTCACGCTCGGTGAGCATGGATTGAGTCGCGAATGGCAGGCCGACAATGGCGAGCAACAACAGTAACGCGGGCAGCGCGCTGTGCGGATCAAGCCAGATAATTCCGGCCACTGTCAGTACGATCACCAGCAGCGCCCGCATACCCTGGCTCACCAGCATCGGCAAACTGCGCAGCACATGGGTATTGTGGCTGCGCTCAGCCATGTCCGAACTCAGCCGGCTTTGAAAATAACGATCGTGCAAGCGCGGAATTTTGTGCAGCACCGCAATCCGCAAACGCACTTCCAGACGGCGGCCGAGCTGCCATGCGCCTTGCGCGATAAAAAATTCCAGAGCCAGCAATGCACCGGCGAACATCACCACCGCGGCCAGCAACGTGAGCCGCTGACTGGTCAACACCAGAGTGTCGCCAATGTTCAACAGCGCGCGCAGCAACAGCGCTTCCAGTACCAACCCACTCGCCAGCAGCGCAATACCCAGGCCCAGCAGCAGCGGCGCGCGGCGCGCACCCTCCAGCAATAAATTCAGCACGGTGCGATACACCGCCGGTTTCGGTTCACTAAGCGCGGCCTGGAGCCCGGGCGGTAATTCCTCGGGCGTGCTTGCAGGAATCCTTCCGCGCACACGTAACAACACGGCACCTCTGAACCACATCTGCCCCGGCCCACCGTTGGCTTGCGGCCAGGCGCTCCAATACGTTTCAGGAATCGCGGTTTTCTCGCCCTGGATAAGGGTTTGCAGTGCGCCGGCCGCTTCCACGCCTGCACGCAACGCGCCGGTCTCGCACAATGCTGTGACCATGCGCGCCGCCGCATCCAGTTGTGCGCAGGCCTGCGCGTCAGAGGCTTGCGAATAAGTGTCAATAAGCGGCTCGCACTGTGCGTCCGTCAGACCCAAGCGCGCCAGCCGCGCGCGTAAAACCGGCAGCGCCTCGGGCGAGGCTGCCCACGCAAGGTAATCATGCGCATCGACCGCGATGACATGGGTATAGAGATCATGGATAAACTGCCGCCACGTCATCCAGCGCCGTCCCACGGCCGGGTCCATCACTTGCAACCACGCGCCATGACGGCGCCACACCACCACGAAGTGAGTGTTGCCGTCGGGCTGTTTAACGATGACCAGTGCAGGCCAGGCATGCGCCTCGGGCATGAACAACGTGTCGTGCGGCAGCATCATCTGCGCGGCATCGAGCCCGAGCTTGACAGCCACGGCTTCCAGCGCGTCGATCGAAGTTCCATCCACATCAGTCTGACAGGCTTCGCGCAAGCGTCCGTAACCCACCTGGATGCCGAAACCCTCGCACAGGCATTTGAGCGCGGCGGGACCGCAGTCCATGGCCGAACTCTGCACCACTTCAGGAACCAGCCAGCGCGGTGTTGCGATGCTCATTCGCCCTCCCGCGCTTGGGCCGTGCGCAACAACGCACCGGCGGCGCGCAACATCAGTACCGCGGGCGAGGCACGCTCGACCTCGACCTCGACGCTGCCCAGCAGGCCATGTTGCAGAGGAATCGAGACCGGGCGCGACAACAGCGCAAGTTCGACGCGAATTTTGCCAACACGCGGCTCCTTACCGGCGTGCAACACGGCAGCGGCGATGCGGCCGTACTGCTCGGCGGGAAACCCGTCGAGCCGCAAACTGGCGGACTGGCCGGGACGAATATGGCCCATCGCGGACGGTGGAAAATCCGCCATGATGGTCAACCCACCGCTGGGCACGATGCTCGCGAGCCGCTCGCCGGGATGCACGATCATCCCCGGGCGCAACTCCGCGACATCGGCAAGCGGACCATTTGCCGGAGCACGCAACTGGAAGTTGCGGGTTTCGAATTCCGTCTGCTGCACAACTTGCGCGGTCTGCGCAATGAGTCCGCTCAATTCAGCCGCATCGCGCCGCAAGCGTTCGATACTGGCTTGCCGGTCCGCCTCACCGGCGCGGCGGTCCAGCCCCTGACGCGCAACGGCCAGCCGCAATTCTTCGGCTTCGCTGCGGCGGCGGCGCGCGTTGGCCTCGCGATCAATGAGCTGTAAGTCGGTGACCACGCCGCGTTCTCGCAAGGTACGCCAGCGTGACAATTCCTCCTCGGCAAGCTGTGCGGCCGGTTGCGCCTGTTCATAGCGCAACTGGGTTTCCGCCCGCTGCATGGGCGCCGCCTGGCGCATGTCGGCCAAGGCTTGTTCCTGCGCCGCAAGCTCCGCGTTGATGGTGCGCAACTGGGCGCGCGCGGAATTCAATTTTGCATTATGCTCGGCAAGTTTGAGGCGCAATGCCGTGTCTTCTAGCTCGACTAAAATGTCACCTTCACGCACCTCGCGTCCCACCGCCATGTGAATCGCCAGCACGCGGCCTTCGCTGACCGCTTCCACCGTATGCACATCGAGCTGCGCCTGCAGATGGGCCGGTGCGATTTTGTAGATACCCACTTCCGCGCACCAAAACCAAAGCAGCCAAATAGTCAAAATAATGGCCATGCCGGCCCAAACGAAATAATGGCGTTGGCGGCTCTCGGCGAGTAACGCCTGCAACGTATGGCTAAAGGGCGTGGCCACGCGCCATTCCCTTGATCTTGACATTTTCACGAGAAGCCGGGGATAAGCGGATGCTGTCCGAAGTCACGTCATGCAAGGGCAGCACGCGGGCGGTGTTTTTTTCTCCCAGCATGAGCGTGGTGACCAATTCGCTGCGATTGGTTACGCCCGCCTTCTCATATATTTTCCGCACGTGATCGGCCACGGTGGTGGCCCGAATGCAAAGTTTCTCCGCCACCACGTCGTAAGAAAGCCCTTTAATCAACAGCAAAGCGATTTCGGTCTGTTTTTCCGTCAGCGCGAGTTTTTTACAACCGCGAAATACGTTCAACGCCAGCGGTTCCTGACGATGCACGGCGAGCGCCGTCAACGGGCCGGAGTGGACTTCGGAATCCGACAGCCGATGCAGGAAAAATTCAAAACTTCCCCAGGAGTTGTGGAACACAAAATTCGCTGTGCGCGCATTATCTTCCGCGCCAAAATGAGTCCTCAGCCGCTGCGTCAAGTCATTCTCGCCCAGCGCCGGCCGCATCAGGCCGGCCGGTGCTTGTGCAAGCTGAATCAATTTACGTCCACGGCTGCATGCATATTGGATTTTCATGCTGCGATCCAACAACAAAATACCTGAGTTTTTTTCACTCGTGATCAATGATACGTGTTCTGTATTGACATTAAGCGAGGAGGACAACGCCGCGGCCAGGCGAATCAGCGCCGCTTTTTCCGTGGTGGAAAACGGCTTGGTATCCCCCCGATGCAACAGAATCGCCCCGCTGCACTTTTCGTCATCGCTAAAACACACGGCCAGGGTCTGAAACTGTTGCTCCACCACGTGGGCCACGCCCGGCAGCAGCAATGCGATTTGTTGCAGCATCGGATGTTCAGGCGCAAGCACCGCATATAACTCTGTGCGCGCGGCGAAACACATTTGACTGAAACATTGAGGGTCGGCAAATGCGCAATTCACTGCGGATTCCGATTCATGAAAGAGCCGCGCCGAGGTGGCCGTGAATTCGCGCCACAGCAAGGTCATTGCGTCACAAGCAACCACCCGCTTGAGTTCCTGGAACAAAATCGACGCCAGCGAAGTTGCGGGAATCCCCAAGCGGCAAAGCTGATACAAATACACAATTTCGGGCGTGAACATGAGGTCTCCGCATTCGACAAGCAAGGATGAAACGCCGGGTAATCTCTACGCGATTGATACACCGCACTAACTTGTGAAACGCCGAGTTCTTAGCGCGCCATCAACAACGCACTTGAAGCACCCCCGGCTTGCAAGCACGTTACCCATATCCGGGCGTTTAGTCGCAGGACTTTTTCACGCTGGGATTGCGAATTATTATCGGAGGATAAAAATACTGCGGAGGGAATTATTTGCGGATGAATCTTAGGGGAACCATGGATTCCGGCTTAAATAAATAAAGTCAAGACATGCGTCATGAACTTGGAACCACCGCGCTGCAGCGAAATCCGCCTAATTCCTCGGAGCGCCCCAGAATCAGCTCGCCGCCGTAATGTTCGACCAGATCCTTGACGATGGACAGGCCCAGACCGTGCCCGGCGGTGGACTCGTCGATACGCACGCCCCGCTGCGCAAGCCTGTCAAGCTCATGCTGTTCAACACCTGGCCCGTCATCTTCAACGGTGAAGATCCATTGCGGCCGGTCGGTGATCGTCAAACGCACGCGCGCTCTGGACCATTTGCAGGCATTGTCGAGCAGATTGCCGAGCAGTTCGAATAAATCCTCGCGATCCAGGCGGCAGCCGCCGTGGCCGCTAACCCGGGTTTCGATATCCAACGGCTTGTCGCGATACACCATGCGCAAAGTCTGCACCAGCGTTTCGGTCTCCGCCGCCAAATCGTATTGGCCGGTAGGCAAGGCCGCGCCCACGATGCGCGCGCGCCGTAGCTCGCGCTCGATCAGTTGATGCACGGCGTGTGTGTGCTGTTGCAGCCGCGCCTGGAGTTCCGGGTGTTGAGATATTTCCGGCTGATCGAATTGCTGCATCAAGGCGGTGAGCGGTGTCTTCAAACCGTGCGCCAGATTCCCCAGCGCATTGCGCGAGCGTTCCAGGCGTTTTTGCAGCAGATCCAGCAAGCGATTGATCTGCTGCATGAGCGGTTGCACCTCGCTGGGCGCATGCAGCACGGTCAGGTGGCGCAGCGCGCCTTGTTCGAGCGCGCGCAGTTCGGCGCGAATCTCGTCCAGCGGCATTAAGCCGCGCCTGATCCACCACATTTGCAAACCCACCAGCGTGACCAGAATTCCCACAGCGAGCAGTGCATAACGCCATTGGAACGCGCGGACATCGGCGTACAAAGGCTCGATATCTTCGGCCACGGTGATCGTGACGGCACGCTCGAATTTATGAAATGTGCGCATGACTAACAGCAAATTCTGCCGGGTGGGGCCGCGAGTGGCGCCGCGAATATAACCCTGCTCATTTTGGGCGGGTGTTGGCGTTTTCAGGTCGGTGTCCCACAACGAACGCGAACGAATCACCAGCGTACCGGACTCGATACGGAAATAATGTCCGGAAAAGGGCCGTTGGTAGTTGGGGTCGATATTGGCGGTGTCGATGTCTAGCACCCCGTCGGTGATGCGCAATGCGGCGAGCACCAGTTCGACATCTTCTTGCAGGTGAGTTGCGGCGGTATTTTTAAGCAAAACTTCGACGGCGCTGTTGGCCACCAGCCACTGCAACAGCAGCGCCGCAACCAGACTGACAATCAACCCCGCCGCCAAGCGCGCCTGCAGCGAACGGAACATTACGGGTTTCCGGTGAACATGTAACCTTGACCCCGGCGTGTCTGAATGTATTCCTTGCCGAGTTTTTGCCGCAGACGTTTTACATACACTTCGATCACATTGCTGTCTTTGTCGGAATCAAAATCATAAACATGTTCGGTGATTCTGGATTTGGTCAGGATTTTTCCGGGGTGCAACATGAACAGCCGCAGCAGCCTGAATTCGGTGCCGGTCAATTCGATGGTCTCGCCCTGCCCAATTGTCACGGTCTGGCGCTGTTCATCCAGCGTCAATCCGGAGTTCTCCAGCATCCCGCCGGTTTGCTGATGCGCGCGGCGAATCAACGCCGTGATGCGCGCCAGCAATTCTTCGTTATGAAACGGTTTACCGAGATAATCATCCGCACCGGCCTTGAAGCCGTCGACGCGTTCATGCCAGGCATCGCGCGCCGTGAGAATAATGACCGGCACTTTCACACCCGCATTACGCCAGTTTTTTAAAACCTCGAGTCCGGGGCGATGCGGCAAACCTAAATCCAGCACCACCGCATCGTAGGGATTTTCATTCCCCATGAATTCGCCATCCACACCGTTGTCGGCCACATCGACGGCAAAACCCGCTTTCACCAGTTGCTGTTTCAACGGCACGCTTAAATCAACATCATCTTCAACCAAAAGAATTCGCATGCTTTATTCTTGCTTGCTGCGGTAGAGCTCGCCGCTGCGCGCGTCGAAATACATTTCGCGCACCACCCCGGCTTGGTCGACAATTTCTATTTCGTACGTGAGCAGATGCTTTTTATCCTTGAGTTTGGCTTCGAGTACTTTGCTGTGGGGATACGCGGCCTGCACCTGAGCCACCACTTTTTCCAGCGGTACGATAACGCCGCTTTCCTGCAAGTGGCGCGCGCGTTCATGATCATGATCATGGTCGTCGTCATCGGCAACTGCCCAGCCCATCGAGGCGATCATGATCAACAGCAGAAAGCGCCACGGCCATTTGCTCATTAATCTTCAATCCTCCCAACCACCCCGCCCCGGAATACGGATTTCGCCTTCGCGGAATGAACCCTGTGCCGCTTTGAGATGGCATGCCGCGCAATTACTGAGACTGCCCACCTTGTCGTTTCCCTTGACCAATTTTGCCGGAAGCTCATCGTGTTTGTTACGGATATAGGGAGTATTGGTGATGCGCACCGGCGCGTCATTGGCCGCGATGGAACGCAGGATTTTCTCCGAACGCCGGTAACCGCCGTGTTCCGCACTGTTTGCAAGCAGATAAGATAGTACCTGTTCATAGGCCGGGGCGGGCAATTCCGCATTATCGCCGAAATGATCTTTCAACTGGCTCATGACTTTGCGCCACGAGCGCTCCGGCAACAAACCGGGTTGATAGGCAAAGTGGCACCCCCCGCATTCTTTCACGTACTGCGCATTGTCGACACGCGCCACATCGGACGTGCGCTCGAACCATTTGGACTGATGTTTGCCGTGGTCATCATCTTCGCTTAAAACCATTTGACTTGCGGCAGTCAAGACGCCGGCACCGACCGCGAGCATCACATAACGGATCTTCATGGGATATACCTCATCGTTGATGTTCATTCAACCTGAATTCATTGCGTGCTGATGTAGCTAAGAAAATCGCCTTTTTCCTGCGCGTTGCATTCCCGCCCCAAGGTCCACTCGCAGTTGCGTTTGAACCACTTTTCGATCTCGGCGATATCGGTCAGGCGTTTGCTGTTGACGGAAGGCGCAAGCGGCTCGATGGTCTTGCCGGTCTTGATGTGTTTGCCGGTTTGACGCAAGTCTTCGGTATGGCACGTTGCGCAGCGGCGTTCTTTACCTTCGCTGCTGACGCCGAACGAACGCGTCCACAGCGCCTTGCCCGCCTGCGCCTCGAACTGCTTTGCGCCCTGCGTTTGATATTGCTGCAATAGATCCGTCACGGCGGTCGCATGCGCGGTATTAAAGATCAAACTTGTACACAGCACGACGAACAGTTTGCTGGTTTTCATTACATAGCCTCCGTTCCGGATGGATATTTGTTTGCGTGTTTCTTGTAGCCGGCTTTTTTGTAACCGGTGATCATGGCCCGCACCAGATTCTCTTCATGCAGCACGCTCCCGGCGATCACACCGCACACATGCGCAATCACCAGCCACAAAGTGAAGTCGGCGAAAAATTCATGCAGATGTTTCAACGGTTTTTCCCACACACCGCCCAAACTCCCCAGCCAATACGCGAGCGGGCCGGCCTGATCGCCCACGGCATACAGCGCCATTCCGGAAACCCCGGTGGCGGTCAGCAATACCAGCAATGCGATAATCATCGCGCCGCCGGCGGGATTATGGCCGTCATAGCGCGCCGCTTGACCGCGCAGCATATCGCGCAGGTAGGCATAAACAACGCGCGGTGAAAATACAAAATCGGCAAAGCGCGCGTGCCGGGGACCGACAAATCCCCAGATCAAACGGAACACCAGCAGGCCGGTGATCAGATATCCGGCGTGCGCATGCAGCCACATCCAGTCGTCTTCGGTCAGAAAATCAATCACGAATGCGGTGACCAGGGTCCAATGGAATACTCGCACCAGCGGATCCCAGACTTTGATGTTTGTTGCTGTGGTCATGACGTGCTCCGGGGCTTGGATCATGCGCAAACAATAGCGGTGAGCGATGAAATCAAACTGAAAAAACTCAGCTCAGGATTGCGTACGCATTCATTTGGTGTTTCAGTTAAGCACTTAAAAATCCGGAGATGAAAACATGCGGACGCGCAACAACACGCTATGGCTGTGTGGAACGCTGATTTTATTAGTCGCGGGATGTTCCCAAAAAAACGTACAGACCTACCCCGGCGCGAAACTGGCCAAGGACGAAATCGCCACCCTCACCGCCGAGCGCAGTGCGGATACAAATGTCATGATCAGGCGCGTTAACGGTGTGGACACTTTACGCGACCGCCCGCCGCAAATCGAAGTACTGCCGGGAAAACTGGTGGTACGCGTGGAGGTTTCCCGACTCGGCGGCAGCAACGACGCCTACGCCGACGCGCGCAGCATCAATACCATCAGCTTCGACGCCCTCCCCGGCCGCGCCTACAGCGTGCGCGGAAAATTCGTCGACGGCCTGGGCCAGGTGTGGATCGTGGATGATCGCAATGCGATGGTCCCGGCGATTACGACGGCGGCGGAAAAATAAGACGTGAACAAGTAATTGGCCTAAGCCAGGCGGGTTCCCGAGCAGAGGTCGCACGCCCCCTTCCAAAATTACCGTTCGATCTGCTTGTGCAGCTTGAGCGGGGCCGCCTGTTTCTTGCGTATGCGGATATTGAGCAGCTCGACCATGATTGAAAAAGCCATCGCAAAGTAGATAAAGCCCTTCGGCACGTGCACATCGAAACCTTCGGCCACCAGTGTCAGACCCACGAGCGTCAGAAACGAAAGCGCGAGCATCTTGATGGTCGGATGCGCGTCCACAAAATCTCCGATCGCCTTGGCCGCAAACATCATCACTCCGACGGCCAGAATGATGGCGATCGCCATAACGGAAACATACTCGACCAAGCCCACGGCGGTGATCACGGAGTCCAGCGAAAAAACAATATCCAGAGCTGCAATCTGCATCAGCACCATCCCCATGCTCGCAGCAACCACGGCCGTACCGTGCTCCTTTTCTCCGCCTTCCAGGCTGTTATGTATTTCATGCGTGGCCTTGGCAAGCAGAAACAAACCACCGCCGATCAGAATGACGTCGCGTCCCGAAATCGCCTGATTGAACACGGTAAACCACGGTTCGGTTAGTCCCATGACCCAGGAGATGGAGAATAGCAATGCCAAGCGTGCAAACATGGCGATGCTCAATCCCAATCTGCGCGCGGTGGCCCGCTGATTCTCGGGAAGACGGCCGACAAGAATCGAAATAAAAATAATATTATCGATCCCCAACACAATCTCTAACGCGGTCAACGTGCCTAACGCAATCCACGCTTCGGGGCTTGCCACCCATTCAAACATCAGCTTCTCCCCTGTTCGGTTTTGGTTCGACGGTATAGTACTTAATCGTGAATGCGGCGGATAGGCTTGCGAAGCTGTGCGTTCGGCTCGATCAACGACATGTTCGTTTTCGGGAAGAATGGATTTCGCGGAGATACCGTTCGTACTACCTCGGACAGCAACACCTCATGTTGCAAGAAAACTTTACCCATTGATTCGACGCACCACTTCGATGGGGCATGCATTTATTTTTGTTACTTGCGAAGTGCAACGAACAAATCCAGATCCCATGGACGAAACGCCAGCAGCACTCCGACGTTGCGCCGTTTTGCCGGTGGAACGTTCGCGTCATCACGCTGCATTTCCGCAAAGTCGGAAGCCAGCGATTGAAGGCGGTCGAGGAATACGCGACGCGACGCTTCGCTCAAGTGCCCGAATAAGAAAAGCCGCCTCTCATCCTCGCCGCGAAACCGCGATTTGATAAATTTGGATTGAATGGATTGCTCGAAAAACTGTTCAATCGGTCCATCCGGCAGCCACCGAAAATTGTCGCTTATACGAAGCTTGATGCGATTCCCAGGAAGGAGGTCAATGATCTTCAGCCGATCCAGTTTTGCCAGACAACGGATACATTCCACCGTGGTGATCTGATATTGACCGATGATGTCGTCGAAACTCAGCCGGTTACGCACACAAACGGCCACTAGTAAAAGCTTGAGATCCTGGACCAGCTCCTGCTCCTGATCGCGCGACAACTCGCCAATGCGTTGGCGTGTTTCGTCGTACAGTGCGACAAGATCGGAGATGTCCATCTGCACCAGAGCGCAGATCTCTTCAAGTCTGGATAGGCTAAACCGTTTCGACGCAAACAACCTCTTGATATTGGCTTCGCTCATCCGCAACGCACGCGCAATTTTTGCGTAAGTCATTCCATGCCGCTTGAGGGCGGCTTTTAGTGCGTCGACCAGCGCCGCGGATTGTTTCATTGCCAAATACCCTCGAAAGGTTTCTACAGTATAGGAAATGTATACTTAATGGGATTAATTTAACGACGAATTCTAGCGTCGTATTTTTTTATTAACCTCTCCAGGCATGATTTCTCCGTTACTCAAACACACGGAGGAATCACACATGACATCATCTTTCAATTTAAAACTTGCCGGAATTCTTGGTCTTGTCTTGAGCATCGGCCTTACGAGCGGCTGTTCACAAAACCTGACTCGCTCATCGCGATCCCAACCGTTGAGTTCACTCATCGAACCCGCAAAAGACTCACGGCAAGTTGACAACAAGGCAACGCTCGCGTTTCCGGCATCGATTGCGGTGATTTACGTACCCAGCAGCGATTACAACATTCCGCGGACCGTGATTATGAATTCCGCGGATGCCTTGCGGCAGCAATTGTTAGCGGAGCAAAAATACATCCGGTCGGTTACGGTTGTTTCGTTGGATGACACGGCAAGCAAAGTTTCACTTGCGAATATCCGCGCTCTCTACGATGCCGACATGGCGCTGATCGTGACATACGAGCAAGACCAATCCAGCCAACAGTCCGGCCCTGGAGGGTTCGTCGACGGAACGATCGTCGGCGCATTCGTCGTTCCCTCGGTGAGTACCACAACCACGACTCGCGTCGAAGCGAAAGTAGTGCACATACCAAGCAACGCATTGGTGTTTCGACATTCAGCGGGCGACTCGCGTACCTCGCACAGCACAAGTTACGGACTGCCCGGAGCACTACGCAATGAGTCCGCCGACAGTTTGTTGAAAGCAACAACCGGCCTCGGCGACGCACTGCTCTCCACATTACAAAAGTTCGACAATTTTGATTTATCACACGCGGTTTCGATGGACGTACTGACGGCAAATCAGGCCATCGATATTCCAGGTAACACAACGTCTGACAGTAATTGGAACCGAGTTGACCGTTTCAAACTCAGCGGTGGCGGCAGCATTGATGGTATCGGCTTGTTTGTAGGATTGGCCGTTTGGATCATCGTGCGTCGGCGACGCTACGCTGAATCGGCAAAAAACTCATTATCAACGTCGTCTCGTCTTATTTAAATCGTTTAAATCGTCTTGATCCCGTAAGCCCACTCCTGGGCGAATTCTCTCTCAGGAGTGGGGCGGCACATCGTAAACCGTTAATTGCCCGGAATAGTCTACTGCCGCGTTCAGAAATTCATGGTCAACGCAACCCCCGCCCCTTCCACACCGCGTACAACGCCGGGAACAACAGCAGCACCATCAGCAACGTCGACGCGATGCCGCCGATCATCGGCGCAGCGATGCGTTTCATTACGTCCGCGCCGGTGCCGGTGCTCCACAATATCGGGACGAGGCCGAGCAGCAGCGCTGCACCGGTCATCAGTTTGGGGCGGATGCGGCGTGCGGCGCCTTCCACGATGGCGTCGGTGAGCTGAGCCCAATTCGTCAAGGTGCCGTTGGCTTGATGCTGGTCGTAGGCCATGCGCAGGTACAGCATCATCAGTACGCCCATTTCGGCGTCGAGCCCGGCCAGCGCGATGGTGCCCACCCAGACGGCGACGCTCAATTTGTAATTGAGAAAATACAACAGCCACACCGAGCCGATCAGCGACACCGGCACGGTGAGGAGGATCAGCAGCGACTCGACCACCGAGCGGCTGTTGATGAACAGCATGATGAAAATAATCAGCACGGTGAACGGCACCACCAGCATGAGGGTGGCCTTGGCGCGTTCGAAATATTTGAACTGTCCGGACCATTCGACGCGATAACCGCCCGGAATCTTCACGTGCTCATCCACCGCTTGGCGCGCAATCTCGACATAATCGGCGATGCCGATGTTGTCTTTTACGTCGATGAACACGTAGCCGACCAACTGGCCGTCTTCATTGCGCAGCATAGGCGGGCCGGTAACGAACTCCAGGTCGGCCAGTTGCGCGAGCGGAATTTGCGTGCCGGACGGCGTGGGCACCAACACGCGCTTCAAGGTTTCCGGGTCTTCGCGGTAGTCGCGCGCGTAGCGCAGGTTGACGGCGTAACGCTCGCGGCCTTCGATGGTTTGCGTAACCGCCGTGCCGCCGACGGCGGCGAGGATCACGTCTTCCACATCGCCGACGGTCAGCCCGTAACGCGCCGCTTGCTCGCGTTTGATATTGAAGTCGAGAAAATAGCCGCCGCGGATGCGTTCAGCAAACGCGCTGCGCGTGTAGGGTTTAGTACGCGGGTCATCGCTCAATGCACGTTCGATGCGGATCGCGGTATCCTCAATGGTATTAAGATCGGCGCCGAATACTTTCACGCCCAAATTGCTGCGGATACCGGTCGCAAGCATTTCGGTGCGCGTCTGGATCGGCATCCACCACACGTTGGGCATGCCGGGAAAGCGCAGCTTCTCGTCCATCTCTTGAATCAGTTTTTCCCAGGTCATGCCAGGGCGCCATTGCTCAGGCGGTTTCAGGGTGACGATGGTTTCGACCATCGACATCGGTGCCGGATCAGTGGAGGTTTCCGCGCGGCCGATTTTGCCGAACACGCGCTCCACCTCGGGAAATTTTTTCAACTCGCCGTCCATGGTTTGCAGGATTTTCCCGGCATCGGTCAAGGTGAGGCCGGGTAGCGAAGAAGGCATGTACAAAATGCTGCCTTCGTTGAGCGGCGGCATGAACTCGTTGCCCAATTTGTAAAACACCGGCACGGTGGCGGCGAGCGTCAGCGCGAATAACGCGATCACACCCCAACGCCAGCGCACCACGAAGCGCACCACCGGGTTGTACAGTGCAACCAGCACGCGATTGAACGGATTTTTGTCGCCGCGCACGCGTCCACGGATCAACAGCAAGGCCAATGCGGGTGTGAAGGTCACGGCGAGCAGCGCGGAAAATCCCATCGCGTAACTCTTGGTGAAAGCGAGCGGATGAAACAGGCGTCCCTCGGTACCTTGCAACGCGAACACCGGCAGAAACGACACGGTGATGATTAACAGCGAAAAGAAAACACTTGGCCCGACTTCCTGCATCGCGGCGATGATGACGGCGGCGCGTTCGCTCTTGCGTCCCTCCGCTTCCCATAATTCCAGACGTTTATGCACGTTTTCGATGATGACGATGGAGCCGTCCACCATCGCGCCGATGGCGACCGCGATGCCGCTCAGCGACATGATGTTGGCCGTGATGTGCTGCGAAAACATCGGAATAAACGACAACAAAATTGCAACCGGCAATGTCAGTATCGCGATCAACGCGGAACGAAAGTGCAACAGAAACGCGGTGATGACCAGCGACACCACAATCATTTCTTCGATCAAGGTGTGTTTGAGCGTGGTGATCGCGCGCTTAATCAACTCGGAGCGGTCGTAGGCGACGACGATCTCGACACCGGGTGGCAGCGACGGCTTCACTTCGTCCAGACGTTGCTTGACGCGTTCGATCACGCCCAAGGCATCTTCGCCGTGGCGCATCACCACCACGCCGCCGACGGTTTCGCCTTCACCGTCCAGTTCCGCCAAGCCCCGGCGCATCGCCGGACCGAGCGTGACCACGGAAATGTCACGTACCAGCACCGGCACACCGTTTTTATTCACGCTCACCGGAATGGTTTCGATATCGCGCAGCGAGCGAATGTAACCGCGCCCGCGAATGAAGTGTTCATGGCCGGCGATTTCCAGCGTTTGACCGCCCACATCATTGTTTGAGCGGCGCACCGCATCCATGATGGTTTGCAGCGGCACGTGATAAGCCGCGAGTTTGTTCGGGTCGACGTGGATTTGATATTCCTTCACGAAGCCGCCGACGCTCGCGACTTCGGCAACACCCTCTACTGCTTCCAGCCAGTAACGTAGTGAAAAATCTTGCAGCGTGCGTAAATCCGCCAGGCTGTGTTGGCCGGTTTTGTCGATCAATGCGTATTGAAATACCCAGCCGACACCGGTCGCGTCCGGTCCCAAGGTGGGGTTCACGCCTTCGGGTAGTTTGCCTTTCGCGGTGTTCAAATATTCCAGCACGCGCGAGCGCGCCCAATACAAATCGGTACCATCCTCGAACACCACGTAGATAAAACTTAAGCCCATGAAACTTTGCCCACGCACGTATTGCACCTTGGGCGCGGCCAACAGCTGGCTGGTCAATGGGTAGGTGATCTGGTCTTCCATCAGGTCGGGGCTGCGGCCCGGCCATTCGGTGTAGATCACCACTTGCACGTCGGAAAGATCGGGCACGGCATCGAGCGGCGTGGCGAGCAACGCGCGGTAGCCGAACAACACGCCGACCGCGACGAACAGAATGGTCAACAACGGGTTACGCGCACACCATTCGATGAGGCGTGCGATGAGACCTGTCGATGCGGCGGGCTCTACCATTGTTCGAGTCCGCCCTTGAGCTTGGTTTCCGAGGAAATCAGAAAGTTACCGGACGTGACAATGGTGTCGCCTTTTTTCAATCCGTCGAGAATCTCGATCCAGCCGTTATTGCGCAAGCCGATCTGCACGCGTTGCGGTTGCAAGCGGCCGTCGCCCAGATCCAGAAACACCACGCGATTCGCACCGCTGTACAGCACCGCGTCCTCGGGCACCACCAGACGTTCGCCCAGCGGCACCGCCAGTTGCACGTCGGCATACATGTCGGGACGCAACACACCGCTACTATTGTCAAGCTCCACGCGGATTCGCACCGACCGGGTATCGCCTTCCATGAACGGCGCGACATAACTGACCACGCCTTTTAACGCGTTTTTTGGATCATCAGGGAACGTCACTTGTGCAGGCGTGCCGACTTTCAGTAACGACAACTCGAATTGATAGACCTGCGCCTCCACCCACACACGCGAGAGATCGGCGATGCGCAATAGTTTGTCGCCCGCATTGAAGGCACTGCCCGCAACGATGGATTTCTCCATCACAACCCCGTCAGCCGGCGACATGATGGGCAGATGTTCCAGCGGTTTGCCGCGCACCTCCAGCGCATGAATTTGTTCCGGGGTCACATCCCACAACAGCAGACGCTGACGCGCGCCGTCCAGCAGATCCGAAGCCTCATTTCCTTGTTGGCGTGCACGCCAGGCATTGAGATATTCATGTTGCGCATTGAGCAGCGCGGGGCTGAATACCGTGAACAGCGGCTGGCCTTTGCGCACTTGCGCGCCCACATAATTGGCATTCAGCGTGCCGATGAAGCCGTTGAATTTCAACGCCACATCGCTCAAACGGCGTTCGTCGCTTGCGACACGCCCGGCGGCGCGCACGGTGTAATTCACCCGCTTGCGTTCAACGTGCCCAGTGGTGACACCAATGAGCTGCCGGCGCCGCGTGTCGAGCTGGATGATGCCGCTTTCCATTTCCTGCGCCGCGCCGGCATCGCTCCGCGGCGCGGCATTCGTAGGCTTCACGCCTTTGCGTCCGGTGGCAAACTCCAGCACCAGTTCCGCATGACCCAACGACGGCGCGTCGATGGATAAGGTCAACGGCCATTCGCCGCTCATTGGAATATCGAGCGTGCCGCGATAGACACCGGCCGATACTTCGCGTATTTCGGCCGGAACGTGCATCGCGGGCATGGTACCCATCGCCGCCATGTGTGCGCTTATTCCCACCTGCGCATGAGCAACATTTTTACCGTTGCCATCGCGCACCTCCAGCATCAAGCGATTGATACCTTCTTGCGGTGTTTCAGGTTCGACAGTAAATCTTAGTTGATAAGGGCCTGCGCGCAGGCTGCCCGAAGCGGCCGCGGTTTGTGCGTGCGCCGTGGGTTGCCAATACCAGGCACTCAAGGCGATGCTCATGAGCATCAGCGCGATAGCGCTGCCCGCCCATAATAACTTCTGTGCGGATAAATTTCGCATGGGTACTCTCCTTCGTTGCGAAGCAACGCATGGCGCACAAGACGCGACGCGGGCGTTGCCAAAAAAAGAACGGTGAACGCGAACGAAACAGCGGAGTTAAATGCGCAGACGCAACGTGGTGAGATAAACATCGGTGCCTAAGACACCGGGCGGGAAAGCTTCGCGGGTTACTGAAATGCGTGCGGGAAGTGCTGCGGTGGTAAGGTCGACATAGGCTATCAATGCGGCTACGGGTGCATGTCCGGCCAATAACAGCGGATTTTTGTTGGGCGGTGTGGCTGCATCATACAACGCGGCCGCCGGTTGATATGCCACTTGGCAACAATCCGCGTTGGCGGTCTTGTCATTTTGGTTTTGAGAATGTTCCGCCGCGGGTGTAACACCGGGATCACAAGGTATCCCGGGTAAATTCTCCACCACACAAGCGATAGCGACCTGCATCTGCAAAAACAAATGCGCCAGCAGCAACAAGCCCAGGGTTGCACGGCGTATGAAAAGAGAATTTCGTGAAGTCATCGTACGGTCTATAGCGGCGCGAAGCGCGGATTATTGATCAATTAGAGCGCATTGCTTGAGCAAGTTCCAGACATGCAACAAAATCGGAAGACTCTCGTATTCTTCGGCCGGATTATCTGCCGTAACAAAAAACGAAGTTAGCGGCCCTGCGCTTCGCCCCACAGGACTTTATGCAATTGCAATTGAAAGCGCACCGGCAAATGATCGTCCAGGATCCATTGCGCAAGATGCCGGGCTTCAAGTTGTCCATAGCTTGGAGAAAATAACAGTTCGCAACGTAAATTAAGCTGATACTTCGCGATCATCTGTTTAGCCCAGTCATAATCCGGCCGGTCGCAGATTACGAACTTGACTTGATCACGCGCACGCAGGTGTTCAATATTGCTCAATAGATTGCGCGACGCTTCGCCCGAGCCGGGTGTCTTTAAGTCAACAACGCGTACCACGCGCGTATCTACCGCGGAAATATCCATGGCGCCGCTGGTTTCCAGCGAAACTTCATAACCCGCGCGGCACAATGCACCGAGCAACGGCAAACAGTTTTTTTGCGCGAGCGGCTCACCTCCTGTAACACACACATGCCGCGTACCGTATTGCGCAACCGTCTGCACGATATCCGGCACGGTTTTCCATTCGCCGCCCTGAAACGCATAAGCCGTATCGCAATAACCGCATCGCAACGGACAACCGGTCAGGCGCACAAACACCGTGGGCCATCCCACGTCGCGCGCCTCACCTTGCAGCGAGTGAAAGATTTCGGTGATGCGCAGCGAGGGGGGGGCGGCTGTGGATTTTAAAAGTGTGTTCGACACGATGTCCTGAAAACTCTACGCGGCCGCATGGGAGACAAACAATTTTTATTCCCATGCGCCATGCCGGCTAATGTCCTTCACGTTTGATTTGTTCCAGGCGTTGCTTTGCAAGTTGCGCTTGGGAGGTGTTGGGGAATTTGGTCACGACTTCGTTAAGTGCGTGCGATGATTTTTCCCATGCGCCTAATTCGTATTGGGTGAGTCCGAACTTCAACATGGCATCGGAAAATTTCGGACTGGTCGGATAACGGGTCACGGCCCGTTCGAACTCGATCAATGCGACATCGTAACGATGCTGGACATAAAATGCTTCGCCTAGCCAATATTGTGCGTTGGCGGCGTGTTCGCTGTTCGGATATTTTTTCAGGAATTCCTGTAACTCAACAATAGCCTGCTCGTACTTGCCGTCGCGCAGGCTTGCGAATGCGCTATCGTAGCTGGCGCGATCATTCCCGCTCGCCAGGCTGTCACTACCTGCCCCGCTGGAGGAATGTTGTGCGGTTTCGAGGAGGCGCAGTCGGCGGTCCACATCCAGATACAGCTCACGTTGTTTGCGTTTAAGCTCTTCGATGCTGTGATTGACGGTTTCCGCATCGCCCTGCAAGCGTTGCAGATCCTGTTGTATGGCCTCAATGCGCGCCGCAAACTCTTCCAGAGTGCGATTTTCCAGCACGCTTTCGAGCCGGGTGATGCGCTCTTCCATGGTGGGACCGCCGCGCACGCGCGCTCCGCTGGAAGTAATGTCGACGACCGGCGCCTGAGCGGCATAAAGCGAGCCGGCGCAAACAAAAACGCCGGACAAGCCGGCGATAAGATAATTACGCTGTAATTTTTTCATCCGTGTTGCTCCAGACAGTGGGACGCCGATGCGAGAGCGTCCCGTAAGAGCCGCAACGTGTTAGCGATATGCAAACACCGCACGGCGATTTTGCCACCAGGCATCTTCGTCATGACCTAATGCAACCGGGCGTTCTTCGCCAAAACTGATGGTGGCGATCTGTTTGTCGGCAACGCCCTGTAATTTGAGCAATTGACGCACGGAGGTGGCGCGGCGGTCACCCAATGCAATGTTATATTCGCGCGTGCCGCGTTCGTCGCAATGCCCTTCAATTTTTACAGTCGCGCCCGGATTTTTCGTCAAGTACGCGGCATGCGCCAAGACGGCTTCGCGGAATTCAGGTTTGATATCGAAGCGGTCGTAGTCAAAATAGACGGTGTTTTTCAGATTACCGGGACCCGTGGATTTGTCCGTATCGCTCTTGGCGCCCTTGGATGCATCAATCGGAGTGGCGGTACCGGCGCCGGCATCGCTGTCGGGTTTAGCGGTTGCCGATGTATCGGTTTTCGGTTTGGTAACCTCGGGCGCCTTTTGATCGGCAGGCTTATCCGGGGTCGACTGGCAACCGAACAGCATCACAACAGGTAACGCCAACAGGGCAATTGCTTTCAACACGCGCATGTAACACTCCTTGAGATTAATTGATTATTGTGAAGTTCGTAACAAAGGCGACCATGCCGGATCAAGTACACGCCCCTCTTGCGAGAGCCGTTGCTTCACCCGGCCATCGACCGAGACCGCAGCCAGAATTTTCGCGTTCTTATACGTCGTGGCGTAAATGATCATGCTGCCGTTGGGCGCAAAACTTGGGGATTCGTCCAAACTGCTATCGGTCAAAACCCGCAACTGGCCGGTTTCAAGGTCAAACACGGCGACGCGGTATTCTCCACCATTTGCATGAATCATGGCCAGCATTTTTCCGTTCGGCGAAAATGACGCCCGGTCATTCTCGACCCCTTCAAATGTCAAACGTACTTCTTTTCCGCCGGCCAGGGCTTTGCGATAAATCTGCGGCCGCCCGCCGCGATCCGATGTGAACACCAAATAGCTGCCGTCGGGCGACCAGGCCGGATGCGTTTCCACGGCCCAGTGATCGGTAAAGCGGGTGAGTTTTTTGCTGCTTAAATCAAGCAGGTAGATATCGAAATTTCCCGCATCGGCGGTATTGCGCTTGTGCTGCATCGCCAATGCCAGCTTAGTGCCGTCCGGCGACCAGGCGGGCGCGCCATTATGGCCGAGGCTATTCGCGACAACCTCGCGAGTCGTGGTGGCGATATCCTGCACATACAACACGAAGTGATCGTTTTCAAAGCGCGAATAGGCCAGCTTGGTACCGTCCGGTGACCACGCGGGCGACATGATTTCCGTGGGTGAATTTAAAATATCGCGCGGCGCGTAGCCGTCGGCATCCGCGATCCACAGGGTATGCACGCTCGCGGTGGCCGCCTTGTGCTGCACCGTGACGTAGGCGATTCGGGTACTGAATGCGCCCGGCTCACCGATCAGGGCTTCATAGACCATGTCGCTGATTTTGTGCGCGGTCGCGCGCAAGGTGATCGCTTGCGCCGGTAAACTGAAGGCCTTGATCTGCTGTCCCTTTAAAACGTCAAACAGAAAAAACCGTACCTCATATCCTCCCGCAATTCCCTTCACCGAGCCGATCAACAAATTATCCTGCCCCAGCATGCGCCAGTCTTGGAAATTGACTTTGCCCGGTTCCGTGGGGCGAGCCACCAGATCGGTTTGCGGCAGGGGTTTAAAACGCCCGCTACGTTCCAAATCCTTCGCAATAATGGAGGTCAGGTCCTGGCCGATTAAGGCATCGGCATTTTCGGAGCCGAAGGGCACGATAGCGATGGGTAACGCGCCTTCGACGCCTTCGGTGATTTCGATGGTCAGCGCCGCATGCGATGCGCTCCATCCCATAAGCATGAATCCCATAACTGCAATGCGGCGAATCAGATGTTTTATCATTGAGGCTTGAAAAGGAAGTCAATATCACGCATCCGGTCAAACGCAACCGGGTCTTTGGGTACCGGCAGCGGCGATGCCTTTTGTACCGCAGTCTCCACCGAGCGGCTAAAAATATCACCCCCGCTGCAGTTGCTCAACTTGCTGTCGACCACATCGCCGGTGGGAATCAACTTCACGGACACCGTGCATGCGGAACCCGGCGCAAAGTTTGTCGGTTTGATCCACACGCTTTCGACCTTCGCTTTGATGAGTGCCGTGAATTCACCGACGGCTTTTTTCGCTACGATATCTTTCTCGGCACGCTCGCGCTCCTGTTGTTTTTTCAGCGCGTCCTGGCGTTCACGCTCGGCCGCCTGCTCGGTTTCCATCTTGCGCTGCATCGCGATTTTGTCAAGCTCCTGCTGTTCCTGTTTTTTCTTCAGCGCCAACTCATCGTTGTCTTTCTGTAATTTTTTTAGATGTTCCTGTTGCTTCGCGGCAAGTTCGGTGTCGGCCTTTTTCTTTTTTTCCAATTGAGTCAGATTCTGCTTCTCCAGCTCTTTCTTTTTCTTCAGCTCGGCAAGGTGTTGTTCTTCGGTTTCGCGCTGTCTTTTGGCGCGTTGCGCATCCGACTCCAACTCGCGCTGGTGGCGGTCTTCTTCGTCTTTCTTGCGCTGCTCAGCTTTCTTTAATTTGTCAAGCTCGTACTTGATTTTGCTCTCGTCGACTGTGACCGCTTCGATGACATTGACGTCCGGCTGCATCTGGCGCGGCGTTTTGGGAGTGAATTCCAGACTGATTACAAACAACGCTCCGACGGCGATGTGCATCAGCACCGACAGCGAGAAGGGAACGGCATTTTCTTTTACGTTGGACATGTGTAGCTATTTCTTCACGGATTCGGGCGTCTCGGTCACCAATCCCACATTCGGCGCGCCGGCCTTTTGCAGCAAAGCCATCGCTGTGACCACTTTGCCGTAATTCACATCCTTGTCGCCGCGCACCATGACGGGCGTGCCGGGTTGATTGCGCAATACCGCGGCAACGCGCGCCACCAGGGTATCGTGATCGATGGGCTTTTCTTGATCGTCGCCGATATTGACAAAGTAATTGCCCTGTTTGTTCACTGTCACCACCAGCGGTTCTTTATTGTCGCCCGACATCGGCTCCGCACCCGCCTTGGGTAATTCAACCTGTACGCCCTGCGTGAGCAGCGGCGCGGTGATCATGAAAATCACCAGCAATACCAAGGTGACGTCAATATAAGGCACCACGTTGATCTCGGACATGCTGCGGCGTTTTTTGCGCTTGTGTATATCAGCCATGCATCACCCGCTCTTCCGCTGCGGCATATTATTTGAATGCCTGCCGCTGCAGGATATTGGAAAATTCCTCGAGGAAATTGCTATAACGGCTTTCCAGCCGGTCAACCTCGTTGATGAACCGGTTGTACGCAATCACCGCCGGTATCGCGGCGAACAAACCCATGGCGGTGGCGATCAAGGCTTCGGCGATGCCGGGCGCCACCAGACCCAGGGTCGCTTGCTTGAGGTTACCCAGCGCGCGAAACGAGTTCATGATGCCCCACACCGTTCCGAACAAGCCCACATACGGGCTGGTCGAACCCACCGTGGCCAGAAACGGCAGATTGGTTTCAAGCCGGTCGATCTCGCGCGCCAGTGCAATGCGCATGGCACGCTGCGCACCGTCGAGCACCGCTTTGGGCTCCGCCGAATGTTGCTGGCGCAAGCGCGCGAATTCGCGAAACCCCGCTTCGAAAATCATTTCCATGCCCGCGCGGGTGTGGGGACGCGCGGTGATATTGGAGTACAACTGAGTGAGGTCGCCGCCGGACCAGAACTTGTCTTCGAAGGTATCCGCTTCGCGGCGCGCCTGTTTGAGTACAAAGGCCTTGCGAAAGGTGCGCGTCCAGGAGATCAACGACACCAGCAGCAGCATGCCCATGACCAATTGCACCACGTGGCTTGCGTTCAGAACCAAATGCAAAATGGATAAATCAACGTTCACTCGTAACCTCCCTGAGTAGGCGCGGCGGAATCGCCGTGGGGCGCAGCGTGCGCGCGTCCAGACAGGCGATTTTTACCTGTCCGGCGCATAAAATCTTTGACGCCGCGCCCGTGGCGAGCTCGACGCGCTGCGCGAATAATAAACTTGCTCTTCCAATTTCCGCCAGTTGCGCGCTGACATTTAACAACTGGTTAAAGCGCGCCGGTTGCAAATAATCCACGGCGACCGAGCGCACCGCGAACAGCACCCCTTCGTTGGCAATGAGTTCGTCCTGTTCAAAACCCAGCTTGCGCAAGTACTCGGTGCGCGCACGTTCCATGAACTTCAAATAGTTGGCGTAGTAGACCACACCGCCGCTGTCGGTGTCTTCGTAGTAAACGCGGATGGGGAAGGAGAATGCGTGCATGCCCGAGGCGATTTTAATTTTCGCCACTGAACAAACTCATCGACTCATGCGGCGCGCCGGGCGGCGGCGGTACCAGACCGAAGTGCAAATACGCGCTCTTGGTCGCCACCCGGCCGCGCGGCGTGCGCATCATAAAGCCTTGCTGAATCAGAAAAGGTTCGAGCACGTCTTCAATGGTGCCGCGTTCTTCACCGATGGCCGCGGCAATACTGTCGACACCCACCGGGCCGCCGTCGAATTTTTCAATGATCGCCAGCAGTAGCTTGCGGTCCATCATGTCGAAACCGTTGACATCCACATCCAGCAGATCCAGCGCGCGGCTCGCGACGGCGAAATCAACCGCGCCTTTGGCTTTGACCTGCGCATAGTCGCGCACTCGGCGCAGCAAGCGATTAGCGATGCGCGGCGTACCGCGCGCGCGGCGCGCGATTTCAGTTGCACCCGCGGCGTCCATTTCGATGCCCATGATGCGCGCGGAACGCTGTGCGATGGTGGTCAAGTCCGCCGCACTATAAAACTCCAAACGCTGCACGATGCCGAAGCGGTCGCGCAGCGGCGATGTAAGCAATCCCGCACGCGTGGTCGCACCGACCAAGGTGAACGGCGGCAGATCCAGCTTGATGGAACGTGCCGCCGGGCCTTCGCCGATTAAAATGTCAAGCTGGTAGTCTTCCAGGGCCGGATAGAGAATTTCTTCCACCACCGGACTTAAGCGATGGATTTCGTCGATGAACAACACGTCTTTGGCTTCGAGATTGGTCAGTAACGCGGCCAGGTCGCCCGGCCGTTCCAGCACCGGACCGGAAGTTGAACGAATGTTCACTCCCATTTCCTGCGCGATGATGTTGGCCAGAGTGGTTTTGCCCAGACCGGGCGGACCAAAAATCAGCACATGGTCGAGCGCTTCAGCGCGTCCGCGCGCCGCCTGAATGAAAATCTCCATTTGCTCGCACACGGCAGGCTGGCCGACATAATCTGCTAAACGGCGCGGACGGATGGCGCGGTCCTGCGCGTCTTCTTCGCGGATTTGTACCGGAGCTATCAGGCGGTCGGTTTCAATCATGGTGCGGAGGATTCTACTTCACCATGGCTTGCAGTGCCGCGCGAATAATTTTTTCGCTGGGAAGATCGCCGGTGTCGACGGCATTGACCATGCGGCTGGCTTCCGGGGGTGAATAACCCAGCGAGATGAGCGCTTCAATGGCATCCTTCATGGCGTTATTTCCGCTCGGCGGCAAACCGGGCGTTTTATTGGGAAGCTCGCTTACACTGCCGTTGCCCCAATGGGCGACCCGATCGCGCATCTCGATCAATAAACGTTCCGCCGTTTTCTTACCAATGCCAGGTACCCGCACCAGATTCGCGGTGTCATTATTGAGTACACAGCGCACGAATTCATCCACCGCCATGCCCGACAGAATCGCCAGTGCGACTTTGGGACCCACGCCGCTGATCTTAAGCAAAGTACGAAATAACAGGCGCTCGGCGTCGCTGGCGAAACCGTAAAGCAGGTGGGCGTCTTCGCGCACCACCAGATGCGTATGCAAGGTCACGCTCGCCCCGGTTTCGGGCAACTGGTAGAAGGTACTCATCGGCGCGGACAGTTCATAGCCGACGCCTTGCACATCGATCAATAACTCGGGCGGCTTTTTACTCAGCAGAACTCCATGCAGACGGCCGATCAATGCGGTGATCCTCTTAGTGTCATAACATTACTTTCGCGGGTTGTCCGGCCAGCGCAATCAGCCGCACCGTCTGCCGCGTATGCGCGTGACATAATGCCACTGCCAAGGCATCGGCTGAATCCGGCGTGGGCAGACCGGGCAGCTTAAGCAATACGCGCACCATGTGCTGGATCTGGTTTTTGGCCGCGTGGCCCTTGCCGACAATCGCTTGCTTGATCTGCGTGGCGGCATACTCCGTCACCGGCAATCCCGGCAACAATGCCGCACACAGCGCCGCACCCCGCGCTTGGCCGAGTTTCAAGGCGGCGTCCGCGTTGCGATGCATAAACACTTTTTCGATGGCGATTTCCTGCGGTTGGTAGGTCGCGACTATTTCCTGAATGCCCAGGAAGATCGAGCGCAGCCGCTGCGGCCATTCTTCTTTATCCACCCGCACAATACCGCTGGCAATATAACTCATGCGCCGTTCTTCCACGGCGATCACACCGTAACCGGTGATACGGGAGCCGGGATCGATGCCCAAAATGCGAATCACGACTCGAACTGCGGCACGGCGGTCAGAGGGCAGCAAACGGTGTTCTCAACCTTTCGCACGGCGCGCAGTCCTATGATGCTATTTAAAGGAATGTGAAATATTCAGACGCCGCAAAGTGTAGCATCGCCCGCCAGGTTAAACACACTGAACACAAGAAACGGGGGCGTGGGGTCGTCGGATGATTAATGTGAATCAGGACTCACAAATTGCGAGTATCAAAAAATCTTTGTCGACGTGGTTGTTTTTTGTATTGTGAAATTCCCAAGGACCTGTAAAACTTTGTGTCTCGGGGAGCCATGCTTTGACTTGTTGATCCTTCCAGTATCGTAGAACTGTCACGCTCCGCCCTAAATGTCTTAAATTTCGAACCTTTACGTCAAGGAGCTGTTGCCCGTGCCATGAATACGATCGCCGCGTTATTCGTTGCTTCCTGCCTTTTGTTGCCGTCACTGATGTATGCCGCTGAGTCGAACAACCCCGCAACCGAAGACTACATCTGGCAGGAACGTTTTAATGAACAAATGGAATTGGCTCGCACGGGTAACGCCGAGGCGCAATTCAATATAGGCGAGATGTATGAAAAGGGCAGCGGCACTTCTGCCAACATGAAAAACGCTTTCACCTGGTTTGAACTTGCCGCCAAACAAAATCACCAGAAAGCGCAATTTAAAATTGCCTATATGTATTATCGTGGCGAAGGCGTGGAGGCGCATCCCGGCAAGGCCTTTCAGATGATGGAGCGGCTTGCTAAAGCAGGCTATACACGTGCCCAGTATTATCTAGCGTTAATGTACGAAGTCGGCGTGGTAACGCCACGCGATCTGGATCAAGCCCGTCTGTGGTATAGCCGTGCGGCGGCCAGCGGGTATCCTGCGGCCCAAGATGCATTGACCGACAAAAAACGTTTTCCCGCCAAACCCGTGCTGGTTGAAAGCGCACGCGCAGAGCCGCCCCGCGAGCAAC
>CAZHHW010000002.1:90642-97599 GCA_964532385.1 uncultured Gammaproteobacteria bacterium
CCGTACAACCCTTCGCTGCCGCTAAAAATATCTCAATCACCGCGGCGCTGCGTAATGAAGCCTCGCGCGGAACCCAAATTGCCCTGGGCCTGGACCCCGCGCACACGAATTCTCCACCGCTGCCCTTGATGGCTTTCGCCGGATCGCAACCGGTCATTCAAATGCAATCCACGCCCTACTCGTTTCTTACCAGCGGAAGCTGGGTCTCGCAAACAAATTTGCCCTCGGAATTTCTTCCCTCCAAATTAACTTCATGCGAAGCGGGCAATGAAAGCGTCATGGAATGCAAATCAAAAGAACTCGTCCGCATGATTGGTGAAGCAGAGATCGGTTATACGACACAGGCAACCGTGTATGCGGTGCAACCCACCGGCGAATTCAAAATTATTTACCGCAATAATATCGTCAAAATCAACCGCCGCGGCGACAGTAAAATCACCGCCGGACCGGAACAGGAAATCAAACTCGGCCTGCAGAAAACCGAGCATCATCTGGAGTGCAAACTCGAAAACGAGCGAACCATTCAGTGTGTTAAAAACCACCTGCAAAAAATCACGCTTTCAAATACATCCGCGCTTCTAGATTAAATTTTCTTCAAGCAGTTCTGGTAACGGGGCGAGGCGACTCATCTCCGTAACTTTATTGCGCAACACCTTTGATTCTGCACAATTCACTCGACGCGAGGATTATCCTCGCATGAGCTTTACGAAGCTCTTCCCCGCCTCCTTTCAATGTGTTCGATACCCCACAGACTAAATGTGTCAACAAGCTTAACTTTTGCACCATGGGACGGGAAATATTTGTTCCCTTTCTGACTTTAAACCCACAAAAGGAATCGCTATGTTGAATAAAAAAATCCAACTCACCACACTATGCATGGCGCTCATCGGCGGCACGACCGGCATGAACATCAGCCAAGCTGCTGAGAAGAGCGGTTTATATGTTGCTCTGGATGCGGGCCAGGCAGAAGCCAGGAAATACTGCGACAACGCGACTGATTGCGAGAGTGGCGATACCAGCGTGCGCGGCGCGCTCGGTTATCAATTCAACCCGATGTTGGGCGGCGAGCTGGGCTACACCAGTTTCGGAACACTCGTAAACAGTAAAGATAATAATGCGTTTAATGCCAAGCAGGATGCCAGTGCATGGACTGCTAGCGCGTTAGGCACTTTTCCGGTTGCCGAGCACTTCGGTCTCTTCGGCCGCTTAGGTATCGCGGGTTATAACTTCAGCAATAGCGGTACCGTCCAAGGCGTTCCGGTAAAAGACGATAACAGCACCAAACCTTTCTTTGGTCTGGGTGTGAAATTCAGTCTGAATGAGGATTGGGCGCTACGTGCGGAATATCAACGCTACACCGATATCTCCGGTGTGAATGGCAGCAATGACAGCGTTCAGGGCTGGTACGGCGGCGCCGTCTACGTCTTTTAATCTAGATTTATCACGGGCCGGTTAGTGACTTTAAATCGCATCCCCCCGCTTTGCGGGGGGATGCTCATTTAATTCCCGCATTCAGCTTCATGTGAAAACAAATTCCAGCTTCATACCCGCAATCTCGATCACATCGTGGTCATTAAGCGGAGTGCTTTGCGCGCTGATCGGACGGTCATTCAACGTGGGCGGCATGGTCACCACGACCTGGCCCTTGGTGTGCGCGTAGGCCACAAAATAACCGTTGGTGCGCTTGGAAATAATCACTGCGTTGCCGGCACTCCCCAGCGTGGTGTATGACTTCACAATCTCAAGCGTATGCCCTGCTTTTGGACCGGTGAGCACCTTGACCGCGGCGGGCAGTAGTGTCCTGGTTTTGATATTTTCCGTGCCGGGCTTCATCATCATGGTTTTGTCAAAATCTGGTGCGTCTTCATCCAGAAATTTAAATTCATGGCGGCCGAGCATGATGGCATCGCCATGGCGCAGCATATGCTTTTTGATACGCAGGCCATTGACCAGGGTCCCGTTGGTACTGCCTAAATCTTCGACGTACACATCCTTGATATTATCCATGTAGGCGTTCTTCTCGACTTTGATCACGGCATGTTTACTGCTGATGGTGATGTCGTCGATCTGGATATCGCTCTGCGCCTTACGCCCGATGGTGAACGATTCGCGATCCAGCGGAAACTCCCGCAGGACCACACCCTCCAGACAGAGAAGTAGTTTCGCCATGAAGCTATCCGGTAACGCTCGAAACGATATGGACCGGCGAGTAATAGGCCAGCACCGCCGAGATATTGTCATGACCTCCGCGCGCATTAGCCAGCTCGATCAAATCGCTTACGGTTTGTTCAAGATCAGCGGTATTTCTCAATGCCGCTTGTAAATCGCCATCGTTTACCACATCGGTAAGACCATCCGAACACAACAAATACAGATCGCCGGAATGAACCAGAAACTGTTGCACATCCGTGTCAACATCTGGCCCGATTCCCAAAGCGCGGGTAATGATGTTTTTGCTGAAATTGCGTTGGGCTTCTTCGAGCGTATACATGCCCTTGCGCACGGCCTCTTCAACCATGGAGTGGTCGTGGGTCAAGCGTTCGAACTGCGCATCGCGTAAACGATACGCGCGCGAATCGCCCACGTGCGCAATGGTTACACTGCCCGCGGCAAACAGCGCAAGCACCAAAGTCGTGCCCATGCCGCTGTATTGCGGGTTCTCCAGCGCGCTTTTGTAGACCAGGGTATTGGCTTGCGCAATGGTGCTCAGCGCAAGGTACACCGCTTCGGTGCCGTCGTCGTCAACCCCCGATGCCAAGGGCGATTCGGTCAAAACCCGCTGCAATTCGTCAACCACGGCTTGAACCGCAAGGCCGCTCGCGACTTCACCGGCGCGATGCCCGCCCATGCCGTCGGCTAGCACCGCCAGCGCTAAATCGGGCCGCACCGCGATGCAATCTTCATTATGCTCACGCACCCGGCCGGTATCGCTCTTGCCGGCAATACGTAAAGTAAAATTGTTCAAGCAGTGGCTCGCATTTTTGATTTCTCGATAATTTCCTGGCATTTTTTCAGCGCCATGATCAATTGGCGCCCGGTCTGAAAGCGCTGGTCGATTTCCTTGCGTAAAGACTTGTCGATCACGCGTCCCACACACACGGGCAAATCGCTGCGAAACATGCGCGGGTCGGGATGTTTCTCATTGGCAATTTTGTAAAGCAAGGCCGCGATCGATTCGCCGATGAACGGCAACTCGCCCGTCACCATCTGGAAGAACATTACTCCCAGCGCAAACAAATCGGAACGTCCATCGACTTTCTGCCCCGCCAATTGTTCCGGCGACATGTACGACGGCGTGCCCAGGATGGTTCCGGTTTTGGTTTTATTCGCATCGACCAGAAATGCCACGCCGAAGTCGGTGACCGTGACTTGACGTTTGGCCGCGTTGTACACCACGTTCGCCGGTTTAATGTCACGATGCACTACCTGATGCTCGTGGGCATAATCCAGAGCTTCGGCGATTTTCCCGACGATGAAAAATACTTCCTCCAGCGGCAGCAGGTTGTCGCCGCGGGTATATTGCGTAAGATTGACCCCTTCAAGAAAATCCATCGCGATGTAGGCAAGATCATGTTCCTCGCCGGCATCGTAGATGGTTACGATGTTGGTATGATTCAAGCGCCCCGCGGTACTGGCTTCGCGAAAAAAGCGCTCTTTTATTTCCACCAGTTGTTCAGCATCGAACTCTTGCGACAGGGCCACGGTCTTGACAGCAACGGTGCGTCCGATCTTCGGATCTCGACCTAAATACACCATGCCCATTGCACCGCGCCCGAGTTCCTTTTCAATTTCGTAGCGGCCGAGCATCGGTTTTTTCACGCCATTATTTTTAAGCACCAGGGTACTGTGGGTGGTCGCCGCACCTGGAACCGATTGGATCTGCGTGCTGGCCGCTTCATTGTTGCTCAGAATGCGTGGCACCACATCGCGGAATTCCGGTTTGTGACTGGAGATGTGGCGAAACACCACCGCGGCGCGGCTGAATTGGCGCTTACGTTCGTAATCCTGACCCAGCGAATACAGCAACTCCAGCAAGGCGTCGTCGAGCGGGCATTTGCGTAGTTTTTCGAAAGCCAGATCGAGTTGTCCTTGCGACTGGTAAGCCAGGGCCAGCATGCGGTTGGCTTCGGCGTTCTCGTTGCGCGCGCGCGCGGCGAGTTCACCATAGCCGCGCTTGATACCCAGAATCGTGTGGCCCACTAAAAGTTGCGCAATGGGTGTAATGAGCTGCAGCCAGATGCCCTGCGCGGCCATCACGATGACATATAAATTACCCAACATCACCACGAAAATCGCCGTTATCGCCAGACCTGTGCCGACACGTATACGCGGTAACAACGACACCAGATAAAGTGCCACGAGGAAAATCGCCAGCATTTCCAGCCACGGCGCCCACTCGGGCACGCGGTAATAATCGCCGTTCAACATGCTGGTAACCGTATTGGCCAACACCACCACGGGGGCCACGGATTCGCCGGTGGGAATCACCACCGGATCGATCCAGTCCGGATGCGTCAAACCAATAATGACCACTTGATCGCGAAACAATGCGCCGGCAGCCTGCTGGTTGTAGACATTTTGAAAGGATACGGTCTTGAACGCGGATTTATCGCCCTTGCGCTTGTAAAAATAAGGCATCAGACGCAGAACCCGGTCGGTGTCCAACCATTCGCTGGCCAGGGAAATTCCCCGGCCCGGCACCACGCGCGCTTCGCCCAGACTCACGCCTAAGCCGGCCGCCGCAAGTCCCAACGATAACGATGGAAAATAATGTCCCTGATAACTCACGATCAGATTTTCGAAGCGAATGCGGCCGTCAAAATCCGTTTGCGGTTGAAAGTGTCCCAGGCTCAGTGCAGGGCTGCTCAGGGTGGCGGCGGGAATCCGGAATGACGTGGCGGCGGGAACTCCCGCGGGCGTGAAGGTATTAAAAAACTTCTCGAAAATACTCGGCTCCACCGCCGTCGGCATTTGCAAGGTAAACCGCTGCAAGGTTTCGGTCAGCAGGCGCGGGTCCGGTAACGCGCCCACGCCCTGCAGGCGATACGGAATTCCCAGCAACACATTGCCGCCGGTTTGAATCTCGGTGGCCAAAACCCGGTCGCCGTCGAGCTTCTGTTCCGCCTCATGCAACGCGGCTTCGAAACGGCGTGAATACTCGGCTGAAATATCTTGACGTGGCGCTTTCTCATAGAGCATACGCAATGGCGTTAACACTTCATTGCCACGCAAAGTTTGCGTTTGTTGCAAGTCGAGTGCGATGCCGACGGCTTTAGGTTGTGCTTGCTCGATATAATGCAATGCCGCGGCCAGCACCTCGCGCGGAAAAGGCCATGGACCAAGGCGTTCGATGCTTTCTGTGTCAATCTCGACCAAGGTGACGCGATCGATGGCCGGGCGTTTGGCGGTGAGTGTGATCGAGAAGTCATAGAACTTGCGTTCCATGCTCTGCAGCGTGGGACCGGCAGCGGCAAATAAAAACGATAAAGTCACGACCAGACCGATAAATCCGTCGGTCTTCCAAAACTCTTTATCGATCTGCCAGTTAAAGTGCGCCATGACGCCATTGCAACGACAGATTCGAGTAATTCTTTAGGAATCAAACGCTCCCGAATGCAAAAACGCACAGGTCAAGCGCGCCACCTGCGGCGATAACAGCAAGCCCATATGCGAGACATGCACGATGCGCTGCTCGGTGGCGCCGGGAATGCGGGCTTCATCCACACCGACCGTGCCGTCATTCGATGACGACAGCCCGCCAAAAATACGCCCGCCGCCGATACTCAGATCTCCCGCGATCACCCCCAGAGGCTGCGCCGCCGTCCAGGATCGCGACGGGTCAGCCAGACCGTGCAGAAAACTGTTACCCAGAAAAAAACGCCCGGCTCGAAAACGTGCCAGACCGCGCGCCGCCGCGCTGCCTTGATAGGGTGTACCCAACGTAACGACCCGCCCCGGCCGTTGCTGCGGATAAAGGGTAAACAGACGTTGCACCACCAGCCCGCCCAAACTGTGCGCGACAAAATGGACTGTGGTTTCAGGAACCCGGGCGGCAAAACGCTGTAACAATTGCGCGTCTTCGTCCACCGTGCAACGTGTGGTTGGATAGGAAAACTGATACGTCACAAAACCGCAGCGGCGCAGCCGGTAGCGCAACAACAGCATATCCGGTCCACGCATCCACAGACCATGAATGAGAACGACAGCTTGGGTCATGACAAATTTCGGCCTATGAAGGAGTGAGCTCAGTCGGCATTTGTGTACACCCGCCTCGGTATCTTTTCCATCGAACGCCTCCTCGTTAATTCGTATTTTACTGCAACGAGGGCATCTACTTTTTGAACCTAGCTCAACCCACTGCGGACCTTCAGGGATACACTTTACGATGGTAAGAATTTCTTAAAAGCGGGCGTTCGTCGAAAATTCGAGTAGGAATCTCGCAGATTTCAGAGGAGCCATACCGTTGCATTCGAAGAAATTGGTCTCTGGTCCGAGTTTTCCATAGACCGTACTGTAAAGCATTGGTGAATCGGTGTGAGTGAATCGGACGGCGGAGCTCAGTCGCCGTCTTCATTCTCCATCGCCAGTTGCGACTTGAGATGATAGGCATCGATGTCGAAGTCGGTGCTGTCCGCAACCGCAGCCACAACCATGGGCGGGACGCGCTCCCGTTCCTGCTCGATCTCGAATTTTGAGAAGCCGGCCGCATCCGCCTCGGCGAACAGTTTATTCGTCAGCCGCTCTGCCCGCGCCGCGTGGCTCTCGAGATCAGAATTGGCGCCGGGAGGGATGTTATCCTCAACCCAGGTCTTGACCCACCTCAGGAAGCGCTCGCTCATGACTGCCACCCATCTCCTGCGTCGTATTCGGGGCCGGTTTCCCGGTCCAGTGTGACCCACCCGATATTTCGGTCCAAGTGAATAGAAGCTTACTGCATAGCATTGACTGCTTCAATTG
>CAZHHW010000003.1:0-8203 GCA_964532385.1 uncultured Gammaproteobacteria bacterium
CGATGATCGACGCGGTGAGGTTGGCAATCGAACCGCCCTCGAACAAGTCGATGTCATAAGCAATGTAGGCGAAGTATTGAGCTTCGGATTTAGTGCCCGGGCCGGTGTTCGGCACGAGTTCGCTCTTGAAGGCCTTGGCGCGATACAGCTCGCACGCGGTCAGGCGATCCGTCCAGACCACAGTCCAGGTCGCGGTGGAGGATTCGCCGGCCACTGCGGCGGCGGCTTCCTCATGATCCACGCCGGGTTGCGGCGTAATGCGGAACAGCGCTACAACGTCGGTTTCTTTGACTTTGTAGTCCGGTTCCCAGTAACCCATTTTCTTGTAGGGCAAAACACCGGCTTTGTAGCGGTCTTTGCCCTCTTTAATTGTTTCGCTTTTGGCCATCGTATTCTCCGACTTCGTCGTAAATTGATGTGAACGTGTATCTGCTGCGGGGGGAACTATGCGCGTTCGGAGCTATAAATGAAAATGGATTTTCGCAATCAAGACGATAGACTATTGTCTATGGATAAACCCGACGTATCCGATTTAATCCGACGCGTGAGCCTGCGGCAATTGCAGGTTTTCGAGTCGCTGGCGCGCAACCGCAGCTTTACTAAGGCAGCGGAAGAGTTATTTCTCGCCCAGCCGACGGTCTCGATGCAAATCAAAAAACTCAACGATACCGTCGGCACGCCCTTGTTCGAGCAAATTGGCAAGACCGTACACCTCACCGATGCGGGCCATGCATTGCATAACGCCTGCCGCGAAGTGTTCGAGGTGTTCGCGCGTTTCGACACCCAGGTGGCCGATTTCCAGGGCCTGAAACAAGGGCATCTCAAGCTGGCCGTGGTGTCGACCGCGAAATATTTCGCACCGATCATGCTCGGGCACTTTTGCGAACGTTATCCAGGGATCGACGTTTCGCTCAAAGTGACCAACCGCGAACGCCTGCTGGAACGCATGGCGGAAAATGCCGACGATTTTTATATCATCGGCGAGCCGCCGCAGCACGCCAACGCCGCGTTCGAACGCTTCATGCCCAATCCGCTGGTGGTGGTCGCCTGGCGCGAACACCCGCTGGCCGCGCGCAAACAGATTCCTCTGGAACGGCTTGCGAAGGAGCGCTTCATCATGCGCGAGCCCGGCTCGGGCACGCGTATCGCGACGCTCGAACGCTTCAAAAGTCACGACCTGCAACCCGAAATCCGCATGGAACTGGGCAGCAACGAAGCCATCAAGCAGGCGGTGATCGCCAAGCTGGGCATTTCGATCATGTCGCGCCACGCCCTGGGGCAGGACATGAACGAACACAACTTGATCGTGTTAAACGTGAAGGGATTTCCGATCGCCTGGGATCTGTTCATCGGCTACGGCGCGAATCGCAAACTGTCGGTACTGTCCAAAGCTTTTCTGGAATTTCTGCGCAAAGAGGGCCGCAAGCTGGTCACGGAAGTGCCGGGGTGACCGAACTTTATATTTTTTTTACTGGGTTTTCGCGGGCATCACAATATTTCCGCATAGTGCGCAACAGCTATATTTTATTAAGCCCGAAAATATTCAATGTCCCATATCCGCTTGCTACAAGTGAAGAAAGAATTTGTTAGACATTGGAACTGGTGATCAGGTCTCGACACTAACGACTGTTGCATTGAATTTAGATACTAAAAAATGATGCTGTGCACGTTTATGCATCAAGGAAATCCAGACCTCGTGCATGTCAAAAACGGATTGAGAGCTAGAGATAAGGGCGCATCGATGTAGTAACGGCTCTGATGACAAGAGAGATGGTAAAAGTCAAGAAGACAAATAGCATACCAGTGCCGAGACTGACTCCACCGCGCTCTTTGATCGCATCGCGCACTGCTTCGGTTGTATCGTAGTTGTCTTTTATCTCCGCGATTGTTCGCACTACTTTTCTAAAGTAAATAGTATTGGCAAACAAGCCGGCGGGTATCCGAATGAAAACGATCGCGCAAAGCATCCCTAACATCATGAGTTCCGCGGTTCGGATGGCTGGCATACCCTTTAAGTTGATCCAGACGAGAGCTGGAGTATAAACGCACAGGATGCTAGCCAACATAACAAACACACCGGTGCCATACATTTTTCGGAACGCAAACCAACTCGAACCGAAAATCATTGCATAGAAATTTGGTCCGGCAAACCATGCAGAACGGGCTGTCATGGACTTCCAACGTTGGAGGTATGAAATATCTTGTGTGTAAGCGAGGAAAGCATCACCGTGAGCTAGAATGTCGTTTTTTTTAAGAGACAGATCCAAAGTAGGGTCGGTCTCTTCAATTGTAAAGTCTCCATCTTCGATCAATTTTAGTATCTCGGTTGCGCGCGATGCATCCTGTCGACGCACCTGGATTCGAATTAAGCCAAGAGCACCTGTAAGCCCAAAATGCGCATTTACTAAGTGTTCATCCGGAAGAATTGCAGGAATTCCTTCTGCCTCTAGACGTGCGCGAACGATTTGTGCGTCAACAAGAACTACAAAACGACCTACTGTTACCAAACCGCCCGGATCTTTAATGCCTCCATCGTTTATTGCTTCCAATCCAAATTCCAGATCGGAGTATGTTAGTTTTCTATTTGTAAGTTCTTGCTCGGCAATTTCTTTCGCGATATCGGTTAGTGTGCCGCCCTTCCAGCGCTCCAAAAGCTCATCGTCGGAAATATTAGCAAACGTTTTTACAAGTTCTTCTCTATCAATTTGCATATTGATGAACCTCTGAGCAACATGACGTATTTTGAGTGAGGATAATCGCCTGTCTTCTGAAAATCGAGCGTGAGCTGCCGCTTAACATACGGATATTGGCATCCCTATAAAAACGAACGGTTCCGCATTTCCGTGAGGCCAGAAAGCGTCGCCAAGTGATATTTGTCACGCACAACGCGAACCTAGTACGAAGGGAGACCCCCCGGCTTTGCTGGGGTGGCAGTAGTAGTTTGACATTTACTGAAGTCCATCGGTGAAATTCCCCGCGTGAGCCGCCAAGCACATGCGAAAGGAGAATCACCGATGAGAGAAGTAGAAAACCTAAGCCACACGAAATGGGAATTGGACTTCACCCGCTTCATCGGACCGGCGAGATATTGCTCCCGCTTCTTGCCCTCGCCGACTGGTGGGCATAAAAGCGAAAACCCGTGGCATTTTTCCGCTCGATCACCGACCCCGCCGTGCCGACGAAAACCTCGTGCTGCTGGAGCGCGTAGCTTTCCAGGTCGGCGTACAACACCGCCAGTGCGCGCCGATGCGGCGTATAAAGCGGGGGTCTCATCCGGCAGTCTCAGTATCCGTCAAATCAAAAATTTAGTGGATACTCGAATATCCGTCAACGGGCGAGGGCACGGGGATTCGAACCGGCGCATGGCTTGGTCGTTACAATACACGTCCTCCAAATGCTGCCACCGAAAATAGCGATGCCGCACCTCAGTCCACGGGTTTTTTACGCGGCAGCCACAAAACTTCCGCTGCGTTGGCAGTCTTATTCAAATACCGCGCAGTCACAAACAGCAGATCCGACAGGCGGTTCAGATAGATTGCCGTATGCGGATTCACAGGCTCACTTTTGGTAAGTGTCACGACGCGGCGCTCTGCGCGGCGGCACACGCTGCGCGCCACATGGCATAATGCCGCGGCGGCTGCGCCGCCGGGTAAAATGAATTCCTTAAGTGGCGCAAGTTCCGCGTTAAATACGTCGAGCGACTGTTCAAGACGGGTCGCATCGTCGGCGTTCATCATGCTGGCGCCGGGAATGCTGAGTTCGCCGCCCAGGTTAAACAGATCGTTTTGCACGTCGGTGAGCGCCAGCCGCACAACGTCAGGCACGGTGTGCGTGAGCAACACGCCGATGAAACTGTTGAGTTCGTCCACGTCGCCCATGGCTTCGACACGGGCATGGTCCTTGTCAACACGTGATCCGTCGCCCAGGCCGGTGGTGCCCTGGTCGCCGGTGCGGGTGTAGATTTTCGATAAGCGGTGTCCCATGTTCAGCTCTCGTTCAAGCGATAGATAACCGGTAATTGCATCTCCGCGGAATAACCATCCAGCCACAATTCGGCGGGCACGAAACCAATGCTCTGTAGCGCGTGGATTGCGGATTCATCCAGGATGCGATGGCCGGAGCTGTGCATCACGTGTATACCATCGATGGCGCCGCTGCCCGCGATGCGAAAGCCCAATTGAACTTTACCTTCCCAGCCGTACCGGCGTGCAACTTGAGGATAGTGTTCACGTGCGATTGAGTCGCGAATATGCGCTAAAACAAGGCCTGTATCCGGAGATCGCCTTGCTGCCTGGAGGTCAATCGAAACGCCGCCGGTGATGGTCGCGGGTGTAGGTGCAAGCGGATCGAGTCCGGTGTTGGCATTTTCTGATGTGGAGTGGGTTTCAGGCTGTTCCTGCGGCACTGAAAGAAACGCTGATGTTATCGCGCTGTCCGCGAAACGTTCCGCTTCGAGCAGCTTCCTGGACGAGGGGAGTTTGTGAAGCTGGCGCGGAAGCGGTTGCGTTACTGCGTTCACTGACGCTGCGGAAGGGGTTAAGGTCATAAGTAACGGCTCAGCTTGCGTTGCTGATTCTCCGCCAGTTGGTGAAGTCAACGGAAAACACAACACCGCTCCATGCAGTGCGAACGACGCGGCGAGCAGGTGGCGCAATCGAAAACCAGGAGCCGGGCGCTGAGAGATCATGGTCGTCAAAAACCCAGATCCACGGATGCGCCGAAGGATCGTTCGGGCAGAGGATAATACGAATACCCATTACTCCCAGCAGCGGGATTAAAATACCCGCTGTCTGCGGTCTTGACATCAGTGACATTATTTATACTGAAACGTATCCGGCCATAGGGAATTTCATGTATCCAGCCGAGGTTGACGAGCGTATACCCGGCCATTTTCTTGCCGTCATTGGCCATATCACTTTCAAAATAACGCTCGCCGGTATACGTGGTGTCGAGTGTGAAACGTCCCAGTTCGTGCGCGTCCAGCGTATTGCCGACGATCAATTGGTCTTGAGGCACCGCCGGAATCTTTTTGCCTTTCAGACTGCCGGAGCGGAATTCTCCGTTCCGGTAACTGTGCGCGATACGCAGTGACCAATCCGTAACCGGTGTTGTATTGATGCCGATATCGGTGCCGTAGTGTTGTGTCGGATCAAGATTGGTATTCAAGCGGCTGGCCGCGTCATAGCCGATTTCATGCTTTACATCCATGCGAAAAAGAGAAATGTCGAGATGCGTGGCTGCGCCCAGCGGAAATGATCCGCCCGCCTCGAAATGCCGGCTGGTCTGCGGTTTCAGCGATACAAAATCGCCGGTGAGATAACTCCAGTTTTCATCTAAAGTGGGAAAGCGAAACGCACTGGCCACGCGCACGTGGCTGCGCGCGCCTCCCCCATAGCGAAACTGTAATGCCAAATCCCACGCGGCGAGGGTGTCTTGGGAAGTTTCCTGTGCGGCGCTGCTAAAGCTGCTTGAGTAGTTCATGTCAAGATTGACACGTTGCACGCGCAGCCCGAAATCCAGAGCCATCACAGAGGCGAGTTTGAGATGGTCGCTGCCGTAAATTGCAAAGCTCGTGCGTGTAGCGTCCATGGCATCGCCAGTGGTGGCGGTGTCCAGCGTGCTGCGATAAACATCCAGGCCGGTGACGAATGCATGGTCCTCTATTTCGTCGCGATAGCGCGGCGTAAGTGACCAGGTTTTCAAATCGGCTTCGGTCTTTCCAAAAGCGGAGCTGCTAGTCTGGTGTTTGCTGCGGCCCGAAAATTCACCGGCCAAGGAAGCGGAATTGAAAAATACATCCATGCCGAGTTGGCGTTCGCTCGTATCCATTTTAAAACCGGTCGCGGTGCGATCGTTTTTGTAGGCAGCTTCATTCAATGCACCGGGAAGCTTTGCATCGCCGTGGCTTGCGTTCAATCGGATGCCCAGACTGCCTGCGTCCGTTTGATGTGTGTATTCAGTGACGGCGCTGGTATCGCTGCTGGTGTTGTAATCGCGGTAACCGTCCGACTGCAGGCGATTGGCCGAAAAATAAAGCGCGTCGTTGCTGCTCGCATAACGCGCCTGCGCGCCCAACTCCTGAGTGCCGAAACTGGCGACACGTGCATTGACGTTCGCCGTCGAACCGCTGAAGCCGGATTGAGTGACAATATTGATGACGCCGCCGACCGCATTGTCGCCATACAATACGGCGGAAGAACCGCGCACCACTTCAACACGTTCGACACTGCGCAAAGGAATTGCGGCGAGATTGGTAACGCTTAGATCAACATCATTGAGGCGGCGGCCGTTCAGCAGTATCAAGGTATTTTGACCGCTGGTGGCGCCGAAACCGCTTAGATCCACTTTGCTGTCCGTCCCCGAAATTCCAAATAGACTTTGCACGCGCACACCGCCGAGTTGTTCGATCGCTTCGGCCAGCGTGGTGACTTGGCTGTTGCTGATGTCCGCCGCGGTGATCACGGTGACATTCACAGGTGCCGTGTCGATACTGGCGTTGAAGCGCGTGGTGGTAATCACCGCCGCCTGGTTCGTGGCAGGGGGTACTTCTTCGCCGTGCACAGCAGTGACGTAACTCATCGACAACGAAGATAAAACAAGACAGTGACGCACCGATAACGACATGGACTTCCCCATTAATCCGCACGCACCAGTGCGGTAAAACGTGATAATGACAACACGTGTGGGGGAAGGAGGCCAAGCGGGGGGAACGGAGTGAAGTTCTCATCCGCTGTGTCGCCCTCCGCAACACGCAATGCAATGATCTTCAGGCCGGTCTCCGGGCTCGCGAGCGGTCGAGTGATCGACCGGGCGAATCGCCTTCCCACATTCAGCTTAAGAATGCAGTGGCAAAATGATTCGCGTGCTCGCTTACCGTTGCGGGGGCAGCGCCGGAATTGCGTGGAATCCACGCGTACCGGCTTCCCGTTTCATTCGCCGAAGGTGAATCCGGCGAACACCTGAAGAAGGCGCAGACTCTAAGCAGCCGCAGTCGGGCTGTCAAGGCTCGTTGTGGTAGGGCTGTAATTTGTTTTTGTGCGCACAAAAAAAGCAACCGCGCGCCGCAGCGGGGTTGCTTTTTAGTTGTCGAAGTGAATTGAACGATAACGCTAGCGGTTAATTTCCAGCCGTCGGTTCGACTTCGTGAGCGTGCAATCCCTTGGGACCGCGTTCAAGTTCAAAGCGGACCGTGGCCCCTTTCGCCAGGGTTTTGAATCCGTCGCCCTTGATCGCAGAGAAGTGGACAAACACATCTTCATTGGTGCCGTCGGGCACAATAAAGCCAAAGCCTTTCTTATTATTAAACCATTTCACCGTGCCAATATTCATATGACCAACCTCTGTACTTAATGATCTGGTTGAACGCAGCTTGTCATTTTTTACTAAAGAAAAAAATGATAGTACAGAAGTGTAGTAGCTCAGTTTGATATTGCAACTTGATCAATCGTCATCGGGCGCAACAGCGGATCAGCGGATGCTTATTTAGCATGCGCATCTGTTATCCAGCGGCACTGGCCTTGGGGAATAAGCTTTGCAGTTTGCTTTCAATGGCGCCGAGTAATTCATTGAACGAGTCCGCAAAAAGTTTTACGCCGTCCTTTTCCAGTTGCTCGGTGATTTGTTTGCTGTCGATCTGCAATAAATCCAGCGCGGCCAGATGCTGTTTGGCTTCGGCCAGGCCTTCGGTCAAGGTCGGTGCGGCCGTGCCATGATCTTTGAACGCCTTGTAAGTGGCGGGAGGGACCGTATTCACGGTGTCGGGGCCGATTAAACTGTCAACATAGAGCACATCGCTGAAGGCCGGATTCTTGGTGCCGGTGCTTGCCCATAATAGACGCTGGGGTTGAGCTCCGGCTTTGCGTAATTTTTCAAAGCGCGGAGAAAAAAACGCCTCGTTGTAAAATGCATATGCCAGCTTGGCATTGGCAATAGCGGTTTTACCTTGCAGGGCTTTGAGATCGGCTTGTTGACTGGCGGGCGCCGTGTCCGCCATATCTTGCAATTTTTTATCCACGGTATTGTCGACGCGGCTGATGAAGAAGCTCGCGACCGAGGCGATGTTGCCGATGTTCTTGTTTTGCTTCAGGCGGGTTTCAAGACCATGCAGGTAGGCTTCGACCACTTCGCGATAACGGCTCACCGCAAACAGCAAGGTGACGTTGATGCTGATGCCGTCCGCGATCAAGGTTTCAATCGCCGGGAG
>CAZHHW010000003.1:8303-16257 GCA_964532385.1 uncultured Gammaproteobacteria bacterium
GGGCTGCCGGTGATGGCTTTTTGAAAAATCGTGGGATTCGAGGTGATGCCTTTCAGACCTTCGTCGCGAATCATGCGCGCGAGTTCGCCGCTTTGCAGCATGCCGCGCTCAATGTTGTCGAGCCAAATGCTTTGCCCGAATTTGGATAAGGCGAGTAGGGGGTTTTCCATGGGGTGCTCCTTCCTACCTTGAAGTAGGATCTTGGTTTAATTTTGGACCGCGTGGACCTCGCCGGGTTGCGTACTATCCGAATTCATGCAGGTAAGTCGGCACGGTACGCCAGTTCTTTACTCTATGCGGAGTCTGGCTCCTGTGACCGTGTGGCAGACCGCGCACCCGCGCGCCGCAGGCCTGATGATTGTGTTGTAATACAATGGCCGCCTATTTTCCGGCCTGCAAGACGTGGAATAACTGATGTTCATGCGCTACTGGTTGTGCTTTCGTCTGTTGGGAGTTTTATCCCTGGCGGGCGTTTCAATAAGTTGTAGCGAAGCTCAGCGCGCGCCGCCGCCGGACATGGTGGAAGTGCCCGAGGGTGAATTCATCATGGGCAGCGATAAAGTTGATACGGAAGGGCTGCAACAACGCTATGGTTTGGTCAAACCTTTGTATCTCGACGAACACCCGCAGCAACGCGTGGTACTAAAAAGTTTTTTGATCGATCGCTACGAAGTGACTAATCAGCAGTACAAGGAATTCACGCACGCGGCCAAATACGCCGAGCCATTTGAATGGTCGCAGAATGGCTATAACCTCGCGCCGGAACGTCTGGAACAGTCCGGCATCGATGCCTTGCGCTGGATCGCGACGGACTACTTCAAACTGGATGTCGACACCCAGCGCCTGGACAAACCGGCCTTGCTGCGTTTGATGACCGAAAAACGCAGCTTTCGCGACCGCCTGCCGGTGGCGGGCGTGACGTGGCAGGATGCGGAGGCGTATTGCCGCTGGAAACACAAACGTCTGCCGCGCGAAGCGGAATGGGAAAAAGCCGCGCGCGGCAAGGACGGCTATGAATTCCCTTGGGGCAACACCTGGAACCCGGATGCGATCAACTCGGGCGACAACACGCCATGGGAAGACGGCATTGCCCCGGTCGGCACTTATCCAAACAGCAAATCACCCTATGGCGTTTACGACATGGCGGGCAACGTATGGGAGTGGGTGGCGGACGACTACCAAGCCTATCCCGGCAATAAAGAATCCAACCCGGATTTTGCAGCGGGCAAGAAAGTATTGCGCGGCGGGGGCGGCGGCATCGGCCATTACGCCATCAGCCAGTTTTTTCGTTCCGCAGCCCGGCAAGCCAGTGACCCGCGTACGACCAGCGCGGACGTGGGGTTTCGTTGCGCGCAGGACGCCCGTTAAGGCCGCAAGCAGTCAATTGCGTTCGAATTCTTCGTGTGTTTTTACGGTGGCCGGCGAGTGTGTCAGATGCAGGGCGCCGATTGCGCCGACAATGCCGCCGATCGTGAAGGAGAGAATGACGGCTTCCATCAAAAAATTGGCCATGGGTAAAATCCTCGTACGTGATGTTCTTGGTAGTGTGGACCCCACGACCACAGGGCTTGACTTTTATAACGGCAACTTTACGAATGGATTTAGCGTAACTTAAAAAAATCAGAATTATTGTTCTGCACCGAACCTTGCACGGCGTAATTTCGACAGTACCCGGCGCAGAATATTTACCGCGCCGTCGATCTGGCGTTCGGTAATCACCAGCGGCGGTGCGATACGAATCACGGTGTGATGGGTTTCTTTACTCAACAGACCGGCGTGCATTAAGGCTTCGCACACCATGCGCGCATTGACGCGGCTGGTATCGAGCTCAATACCCACCAGCAACCCGCGTCCGCGCACATCGCGAATCAAGGGGTTGGTTAGTGCGCGTAATTTCTCCAGTAGGTAATCGCCCAGGGTCGCGGCGCGCTCGACCAGGTTTTCGTCGACTAACACGTTCAAAGCTTCCAGTCCCACCGCGGCGGCGAGCGCGTTACCGCCGAAGGTGCTGCCATGGTCGCCGGGTGTAAACACTTTCATGACCTCGCGGCGTGCCAGGAACATGGACACCGGCAACAGTCCGCCACCCAGGGCTTTGCCCAGCAGTACCGCATCGGGTTTAACGCCGTCGTGTTCGGCAGCGAGCAGTTTGCCGGTACGACCCAGGCCGGTTTGAATTTCATCGCAAATCAATAACACATTGTGTTGTGCGCACAGGCGCGCGCACTCCGCCAAATAACCGGCCGGCGGAACAATAATGCCGCCTTCACCTTGGATTGGCTCCACCAGAAATGCCGCTGTAGCAGGTGTGATGGCGGCGGCAAGCGCTTGAGCGTCGCCGTAAGGGATAAGTTTGAAACCGGGTAAAAACGGCCCAAAACCGGCGCGATACTGCGGTTCGCTGGACATGCTGATCGCAGCCAGGGTGCGGCCATGAAAATTATTGCGGCACACGATAATCTCGGCGGTTTCTTGTGGCACGCCTTTGACTTGATAGGCCCACTTGCGCGCGGCTTTCAATGCGGTTTCCACCGCCTCGGCGCCGCTGTTCATCGGCAGGGCCTGGTCAAAGCCGGTCAATGCGCAGGCCTTGGCAAGAAATGGCCCCAACCGGTCATGGTAAAAAGCACGCGAGCACACGGCCAGTTGTTTGGCTTGTTGGGCCAAGGCCTTCACCAGGCGCGGATGGCAATGCCCGTGGCTGACGGCGGAATAGGCGCTCATCATGTCAAGGTAACGCTTGCCCTGATCGTCCCACACATGGACACCTTTGCCGCGCACCAGCACCACGGGCAGCGGCTGATAATTGTGCGCGCCGTGAATATTTTCCAGATCGATTACATGGCCTATTGTCATAACATGGCGCTCAGTAAATCGAGGGTCAATTGTGTGGTTTTCCCATCGCGGTCGCGAAACGGATTGAGCTCGGCGATTTCCACACCCAGCAGCTCGGGATCACCTCGTGCCAATGCAAGACTATTAAGCAATATTTGCGCGGGAATGCCGCCAGGCTCCGGACTGCCGACCCCGGGGGCGTCAACCGGATCAATTGCGTCCAGGTCGATGCTGATGCCGTAGCCGCCGGCGGCGGAGCGGGCAATGTCCAGCGCGCTACGCATGATGTGCGCAAGTCCGGTGCGGCGAATCTCCTGCATGCCGAAAATACGCACGCCCAGCTCCGCCAGTAAGCGTTGCTCTTCGGGTTCGTAACTGCGCACGCCGATCACCGCAACATGGGCGGCGTGAAGTTTGGCCGCGGCATCGCCCACGCGGGTGAGGCGCGGGTCGCCGTGCCCCAGCAAACAGGCCAGCGGCATACCGTGAATGGCCCCGCTGCGGCTGGTTTGCGGCGTGTGGCTGTCCAAGTGCGCATCGATCCAGACCAGTCCGACCGGTCCCCGCGCGCGTTGCGCGATGGCCGCGCCGCTCCAGGTGCCGATGGCGCAGGAATGATCTCCGCCGATCACGGCGAAGCGCCGGTCTTGACTGATTTCCGTGCTCACCGCCTGGGCCAGACGCGCACTCATTTCAGCCACCTGTGCATAAGGATCGGGTGCATTGCCAAGCGCGGCAACCGGATGCAGCGTGCCGCGCCACTCGGCGGTAATTCCCGAAGCAGGCAAACGTTTTTCCAGCGCGCGTTGCACCTGGTGCGGCCCGAAGTCGCAGCGCTGATCGCGCGCGCCGAGGCACGAGGCGGCGCCGATGATCGCAACCGGTGAGGGACTGAGACGGTGAGCCTGTTGCGTCATGGGATCAAACCTGATGGATAAGTGTTGGGCGTTTATTTATCGGCGTGATTCGGTATGAATTGATGCCCGGGTTGCGCGAAGCGCACTATGCTTGCCTCCTCATTTTAAGATTAGCCTTTTTTAAGGTCAGCATATGTTGGATAGCCAACGTCGCGATTTATTCGCCATCTATAGCCAAGCCATTCATGCGGTGCATGGCCGGCAAGCGGTATGCAATCACCTGCGCACGCGCACTCCGGCGCGTCCCGTCTATGTGGCGGCGATTGGTAAAGCGGCGGCGGCCATGGCCGCAGGCGCCTTCGCAGCGTGGGGTGAGGCGATTCAGCAGGCGCTGGTGATTACCCGTTACGGTTATGCCCCGCCGGCACCGCAGTACGAACCGCGTAGGCGCTATCTGGAAGCCGGGCATCCGCAGCCCGATGCCGCAAGTCTGGCCGCCGGACAAGCCTTGGTGGAGTTTCTTTCCGCCGTGCCGGCGGCGGCACAGTGCCTGGTATTGATTTCAGGCGGCGCATCCGCCTTGGTGGAGGTCTTGCCCGCCGGCATCAACCTGGCTGCTTGGCAGAGTGTCAATACCTGGCTGATCTCGAGTGGTTTGGACATCCGTTCCATGAATGCGGTGCGCAGCGGGTTGTCGTGCATTAAGGGTGGGCGCCTGGTGCGTATGCTCAACGCGCAAGACACGGAGGTGTTATTGATTTCGGATGTGCCCGGCGATGACCCGTCCGTGATTGGATCAGGGTTGCTTAATCCCTCCACCCACCAAATAGGTCAACTTGATCTACCCGAGTGGATAGGGAAATTACTGCACGCGGGCCCGCCGCCGGTGGCACGCGAGGATCCGGATTTTGCAAACATCCGGACCTTCATTGTGGCGAATAATGCAATGGCACGGCAGGCTGCCGTGGAAGCAGCGCACAAACTGGGATATGCAAGCCATGATCATTCTGAAGCGCTGGTAGGCAACGTCACCGCTGCCGCGCAAATCATCACTAGCCGCGTGCTCTCCGGACCGCCCGGGGTTTACCTCTGGGGTGGCGAAGTCACGCTAAAGCTGCCGCCGCATGCGGGGCCCGGCGGAAGAAATCAACACCTGGCCTTGGAATGCGCCACTTATTTGCATGGCAGAAGTGACGCAATAGTTCTTGCAGGCGGCACCGACGGCAGCGACGGATCGACCTCGCATGCAGGCGCCCTAGTTGATGGCGGTACCTTGGAGCGCGGCCGGAGTGCCGGGCTCGACGCGCAAATTTGCTTGGCGAACGCAGACGCCACCCGGTTTCTGCAAGCCTCCGGTGATTTGTTTTCAACCGGTCCCACCGGCACCAATGTAATGGACCTCACAATCGCTATGCGATTGAGTTGAAAGACGATTCATTTTTGACTGCTGTCATGAACCGGTCACGTATTGATCGGCGCCACAAAACAAAAATAATTGTGACGGCTGTCGCGGAACGAGGAAGTGTTTAGCGAAATAGTGGTCACTGTAATCAAGTGACGCCAGTACTTGCCGTAAGTTAGAACATCCAGTGAGCTTCACGAATGCTTGGAACCACTATGAAAATAAGACGCAAACCAGATTTCCTGTTCTTACTCGCAATCATCGTTGGCCTTGGCGTAATTCTCACCATGCGCGCTCAGGCCGGTTCTGACACCCATTCCCAGAGTTCTACCGGCAGTACCTATGCTGCCGCTCAAACTGCATTCAAGAAAACGAATTAGCCTGAACGAGGGGGATGCGCTGTGCCGGAAATTCCGGTACGGCGTTTTTATTTGCGAAGCGCGCCCAGCCAGCGGGAGTAAATCAAATCCGCAACACCTTGTAATTTTCTAATGCGTGGCGCCAGGTCGCGAGTGATCTCAGCGGCGTTTTGCACTGCGCCAGATGCGTTAATAAATTCTTCCGGGGCACTGGCGACCCATTGCTTTACCATCGCTTCGGTCATTTCGATATGGCACTGCAAAGCCAGTGTGTTGCCGATGGCGAAAGCCTGCTGTTCACAGTTTTCATTACGTAGCAAAGACATGGCTCCTGTGGGCAGGGAAAATGTTTCGCCATGCCAGTGAAATACAGGAAAACGCGTGGGTAAACCGTCAAACCACGCGGCGGACGCGGGTGAAGGAATCTGTTCAACCTCAAACCAGCCGATCTCCCGCACCCGGTTGCGCGTCACTTTACCGCCCAGCGCTTTGCTGATGAGCTGGCCACCGAGGCAATGGCCGAGTACCGGAATGGCGGCGGCGGTCGCGTGGCGAATCAAATTCAACTCCTGTTCAATCCACGGCAGCGGATCGTTCACGCTCATGGGTCCGCCCATGAAGACCAAGGCGCTGAAGCCCCGGGAAGATTCAGGCAGCGCATCGCCTTGGCCGATAGACACGATACGGTAGGGAAGGGCATTACGTTCCAGAACCTCCGCCAAATATCCCGGCCCCTCGTGGTCGACATGAGTGACAATTAATATGGGTTGCATGCGATGCTCCTGCTTCGTGTCCGGAATTTCTAGCACGATCCAAATCCGGATGAAAGTCTGGACGCTAGTGGGGTTGTGGTGTGCCTGTGTTGGTGCGCACGCAACCCAGATTGAGGTGGTGGGATTATTCAAAGATAAGGCTGTAGTTGTTATTGACGGCAAGCGCCGTGTCTTGACACTCGCCGAAACAAGTCCTGAAGGTGTAAAGTTGCTCGCGGTACAGAGCGATTATGCGGTGCTGGAAGACGCCGGAAAGCGGAAGATCTACAGGCTGGATCCGTCCGCTCCGGTATCGACCACCTTCAATTCTGTGCCGGTAACCGAGGAGCGTATCGCGCGCGACCGGATGGGTATGTATCACAGCCAGGGCAGCATCAACGGTTCTGCGCTCAAATTCCTGATAGACACCGGTGCGACTTTGATTGCCCTCAACGGATCGCAGGCGCGGCGTTTAGGAATCGACTTTAAAAAACAAGGCAAGCCTATTCCAATCAGTACCGCTTCCGGAAATACCGTGGGTTATCTTATTACTCTGGATCGCGTCAAAGTCGGCGGCATCGAATTGCACAACGTCGAAGCCTCCGTGCTCGATGGCAGTGAGCCCGCAGAAGCACTTCTAGGCATGTCATTTCTAGGCCGCCTGGAAATATCGAATGAAGGCGGAGTACTGCGCTTGCGCAAGAAGTAGATTAATCCGCCGGAACGCTGCCCGTTGTGCTGATTAAATCGATGTCCTTGAAATAACCTGAGCGTGCTGTTTCTCTTTTCCTGGAAATTACGTAGAATACGCGACCTTTGCAGCCGGGCTCGTGGTTGAGCGCGGCGTTTTTATTTACTTCGAGCTTTGAAATTGGGGATTAAACGCGATGGTGACTATTCGCTTGGCCCGCGGTGGTGGTAAAAGCCGCCCGTTCTATAACGTGGTCGTAACTGACAGCCGCAGCAAGCGTGACGGCCGTTTCATTGAGCACATTGGATTTTTTAACCCGATGGCGCGCGAACATGAAACCCGTACACGCATTGATTTTGAGCGTATGACGTATTGGGTGTCGAAAGGCGCGCAGCCTTCAGATCGTGTCGCGCAATTGGCGAAAGAACTGAAAAAGCAGACTGCGGCCGTCGCGGCTTGATTGAGTAGCTGAGCGTGTCGCGCTCTGCTACAGAGCCCGGCGCAATTCCTGTCGGCGGCGATTTTGTCGTGGTCGGTAAAATCACCGGCGTGTTCGGCGTGCGTGGCGGCCTGAAGGTCTATTCGTATACCGAGCCGCACGACAACATCTTGAATTATTCGCCTTGGTATTTTGCCGCCGGGGACACCTGGGTACAGCGCGAAGTGCGCGACGGGCATGCAAAAGGCAAAGGTGTGATCGCGTTTTTGGTGGATTGCACCGATCGTGATGCGGCAGCGGCCCTGGTCCACTCTGAAGTGGCAGTGCGGCGGTCGCAATTACCGCCTGCGGAAGCGGGCGAGTATTACTGGTCTGATTTAATTGGCTTGCGCATCGTCACGGTCACCGGTGTCGAGCTTGGAAAAGTGGCGGAGCTCTTCGAAACCGGCGCCAATGATGTACTGGTGGTGCAAGGCGAGCGGGAACGCATGATTCCGTACTTGCCGGGGCAGGTGGTGCGTGAAGTGAACCTGGCGCGTGGCGAAATTGTGGTGGATTGGGATCCAGACTTTTGAGCTGGATCGGCGTGAGAAGTTGTTGAAAAACCGTCGCGAGCGCC
>CAZHHW010000003.1:16357-43696 GCA_964532385.1 uncultured Gammaproteobacteria bacterium
AAGGCGAATGGCCATGCGCTTTGATGTCGTGAGTTTGTTCCCGGAGATGTTTTCCGTGGTGCGCGATTATGGCGTGACCGGACGCGCAGTCGAGCGTGGTCTGGTCGAGCTGGCACTGTGGAACCCGCGCGATTACGCGCGCGACCGGCATCGTAGTGTGGACGACCGCCCGTATGGCGGTGGTCCAGGGATGGTGATGATGATCGAGCCGTTGCGCGATGCGATCCACTGCGCACGCGCTGCGAGTGGGAGTGATGTGAAAGTCATTGCTCTTTCGCCGCAGGGACGGCCGCTGAATCAAGCTGCACTGCGCGATTTGGCCACACGGCAGCGCATGATTCTCGTTGCAGGGCGTTACGAAGGTATCGATGAGCGCCTGCTTGAAATGGAAGTCGACGAAGAATATTCCATCGGCGATTACGTGTTGAGCGGCGGCGAACTTGCCGCGATGGTATTGATTGACGGCATAACGCGTCTGTTACCCGGTGTGTTGGGGCATCAAGATTCGGCGCAGCAAGATTCATTTGAGCGCGGCCTTCTGGATTGCCCCCATTACACCCGGCCCGAAGAATTTGAAGGCCGGCGGGTGCCGGAAGTTTTATTAGGCGGCAATCACGCGTATATTGCGCGCTGGCGTTTGCAGCAGGCACTGGGCCGCACCTGGCAGCGGCGCCCGGAACTGTTGGAAGGCGCGGAGTTAAGCGATGAGGAACGCGAGCTGCTTGCGGCATTTATGCGCGAGCAGCAGAACAAGTTGAGTTAACAGTAACGGTTTATTTTGAGCGGAGCGTGCTATGAGCAACATCATCGACCAGATCGAAAAAGAACAAATGACCCGCGTAGTGCCGGTGTTTGACACTGGCGATACCGTGATCGTGCAATCGAAAGTGAAAGAGGGCGAACGCGAACGCCTGCAATCATTCGAAGGCGTGGTAATTGCAAAACGCAATCGCGGCCTTAACTCTGCGTTCACGGTGCGCAAAATTTCGCACGGCGAAGGTGTGGAGCGTGTATACCAGACCTTCAGCCCGAGTATTCAGTCGATTGAACTGAAGCGCCGCGGAGATACGCGCCGCGCCAAGCTTTATTACCTGCGCGAACGTTCCGGCAAGTCGGCACGCATCAAGGAAAAACTGACCGGTGCGGCAGCGCCTGCAACATCCGACACGGCCGAGTAGGTAACAGTATTTGATGTGCCGAAAAAGCGCCGCGAATCTTCGCGGCGCTTTTTTTGTTGTACGCATGCTCGAATCAACATAGATTGGTATTCGCCATGAAGCTTGCGACGCAAATAAAAAACCTCCCCGCCTCATTCGAAGCGGTGGTGCCCCTGCCGGTCGGGTCATGGAAGTTGGGAATCCGTACGGATGGTCACGCGGTAATAGATGTCGATTTTATCGATGCGCAAGAAATCGAATGCATCACGCCCAGCAACGTGGCAATAGAAACAGCGCGGCAATTGCAGTGTTATGTGGCTAATCCACAGTGGCGGTTTACCGTGCCGCTAAAATTAAACGGCACCCAATTTCAGCAACGCGTGTGGACAGCATTGCAAATGCTGGCTTGCGGGGAAACATGCAGTTATGGCGAGCTGGCACAGCGTCTCAAGAGTGCCGCGCGCGCCGTGGGCGGGGCATGTCGTGCGAATCCTGTAGCGATCATCATCCCCTGCCACCGGGTGATCGCCGCGCATGGCCTGGGTGGATTTTCGGGCGCCACCGCCGGCCGGGAATTGCTGCTCAAACAGTGGTTACTGGAACACGAGTCGTGCCATGTCTAAACACGTTTCTGCAGGCGTAACGGTTCTGCGTGAAGCCGATGTGCAAGCGGTAGAGATCTTTCTCGACCAGTTGTGGGTGGAGCGCGGCTTAAGTGAAAACACCATCAGCGCGTACCGTCACGATTTATCGGGTCTTGCCAAGTGGTTACAACTGCACTCCGCCCCTTACCTTGCCGATGCCCGGCGCGAACACCTGTTAACCTTTCTTGGCGAGCGCGCTCAGGGCGGTGCGCATCCGCGTTCCACAGCACGCCTGTTATCGAGCATCCGACGTTTTTATCAACACCTGGTACGCGAGGGACGTTTACAAGGTGATCCCAGTCTGCGCATCGATGCGCCCAAGCTGGGTCGCAGTTTACCCAAGGCGTTGACCGAACTGGAAGTCGAGTCACTGCTGGAAGCGCCGGATACCAAACAGGTGCTGGGCTTGCGGGATCGCACCATGCTGGAATTGCTCTATGCAAGCGGTTTGCGCGTGACCGAGCTCGTATCGCTGAAAGTGTCGCAGATCAACATGCAACAGGGCGTAGTGCGTTTGATCGGCAAGGGTGGTAAGGAACGCCTGGTGCCGCTCAATGAAGAGTCATTGCGCTGGCTGCGTGAATATATGGACGACAGCCGCGCGCATCTTATTAAAGGACGCGGGAGCGAATATTTATTCACTACACGGCGTGGCGAGTGCATGACCCGGCAAGCGTTTTGGTATCTCATCAAACGCTATGCGGCCAGCGCGGAAATCAATAAAGCCTTGTCGCCGCATACGCTCCGGCATTCCTTTGCAACACATTTGCTGAACAATGGTGCGGATTTACGCGTGGTGCAGATGCTGTTGGGGCACAGCGATCTTTCCACGACGCAGATTTATACTCACATTGCCCGGGAACGGCTGAAAGAATTTCACGAATTACATCATCCGCGGGGTTGATCTGTATTGAACTCCGGCCGGATTTCCTCCTCATAAGTTGCGCCGGCCCGGTGATCGTTGCCGATAGCATCACAACATGGTTTAACATGAATTGGTTTACCCGGAGGGTCGTGAAACAATCATCACGATTCCTTGCTTATCCACTACGAGGTGTGTGCATGAAACATCTGATTTCTCTTCTGTTTGCGGGCCTCGTTGCGACGCTAAGCACTTCCGGCAGCGCAGATGACAAACTTGAAATTGACGCCGTCAAGCGTGCGGTCGCACAGGTCATGCCGAACGCGGTCCCCGATGCCATTGTGCCTGCCCCGATGGCGAATTTTTATGAAGTGTTGATGGGCGCCCAGGTGCTGTATGTATCCAAGGATGGCAAGTATCTGCTTGAAGGCGATGTGTACGATGTGGGTGCACGGCAAAACATTACTGAAGCCCGCCGCTCCGTGGGACGGCTGAAAACCATTCAGGCCATTGATCCCGCCAGCATGATTATTTTCGAGCCCAAAACTCCCAACTACACTCTGACCGTGTTTACCGATATCGACTGTGGCTATTGCCGCAAGTTGCATAGTGAAATGCAATCGTACCTGGATAAAGGCATTCGCATTCGTTACTTGGCTTACCCGCGCTCCGGGAAAAACACACCGTCGTATTTTAAAGCCGTGGGTGTGTGGTGTGCGGCTGACCGTAAAGCGGCGTTAACGGCTGCTAAAGCCGGTGGCAAAGTCGAAGAAAAGAAGTGCAACAACCCGGTGGATACGCATTTGGCAGCGGGTGAGGCCGTCGGTGTAAGTGGGACGCCGACCTTGGTACTTGAAAATGGAACGGTGGTGCCAGGTTATGTCAATGCCGCGCAACTCGTTCAACTTATCGACGAAAACAAGAAAAATCTCGCCGCAAAGAATTAGGCGAACATCACATCTTCAGAGGAACACGGCCAATCACATTCAAGTATCCGAATCCGATACCGAAACTACGGTATCACAGCGATGCCCGAGTGGGCACGAGTGCTGGTAGATTCGATATGAGGATGGGTTGTGGCAGAAGCTATTCCTGCAAGCTCGGTCGAAGATATTTCCGGCCAGCCCGATCAATATGTTAATCACCTGGCTGAGGTCAATAAGACCAACGACGTCGTTTCCACCGACGATATCTACAATAAACACGGTGTTCTGTTAGTTCGCAAAGGCGCGCGCATCGGCAACGATATGGCGCAGCGCATTTTACAGCATAAGCTCCTGAAACCCCTGGAAGAGCAGGTTCAACTCAATCGCACGTTGAACGCGGCCGCCTTGTTGTCTGCATTCGCCAAATTTTGCGAAGCTTATCCGGACATCCAGCAAATTCACCAGCAGCTCGACTTCGACAAGCGTTTTAAAAATCTGGTTCAGCGCATCGAGTTTGACAACGTCATTGCGCAAAAGCTGACGGTATTGCAGGACCGCTTGCCGCAGAAATTCGAAAATGCGCTGATGTGCAGTTGGCTTGCGACCCTCATCGCCACGGAAATGAATTTAAGCAGCGATTTGATTCAGGCGTGCTTGTTGGCGGGACTCACGCATGATTTAGGTTTGTTGCATATTTCACTTGAGGTGGTTAACAAAAGCGGCGAACTCACGGTGACTGAATGGCGCGCAATGCAAAGCCACGTGGTGGTGGGTCAGATGTTGTTGAAAAATACAAAAGGTCTGCATCCGCGTGCGGCCATCGCTGTTTTTGAGCATCATGAACGTTGTGATGGCAGCGGTTACCCCGGGGGTAAAACCGAAGAACATCTGGATGTGCTGGGTCAAATTATTGGAATTGCTGACAGCCTGCTTGCGATCCGTCTACATCAGTTTTCTAAGCACGGGCGCAATTTGCGCGACGCCTTACCTTACTTGCATATGAATTCCGCCACTCATTCCAGCGCCGTCTACAATGCGATGCACGCCTTGTTGCTTAAGTCAAAATTGCAACCCACGCGTGTGAATACGTTTATTACATTCAGCGCTTTGGTCGAGCATTTATCGGCACGCGGAAACCAACTAAAGCATGTCGCGGCCCTGCTCGAAGAACTATTGGATGTAGCACTGCTCAGCGGACTGGGTATTGAAGCCAAACGTTTGTATAAAGTCACGCATCCGGTCGTACGAATGATCAGTTCATCGGGCTTGCTGCGTGAAGAAATATTGACCTGGTTGCAGACGTTGCTTGAGCATCCCGACGAGAGCGCCCTGGGTGAATTAATCGAAAGTGAATTGATGCACAACGAACTCTATTGGCAAATCAAAAAAGTACAGCGCATGTTGAATGATTTTGCCGAAAAAAAGGCCGCAAGTTTAAATGCGAGCGATCAAGAGCGTTTGCTGCGAATCAAAACCGGTATGGATGCGATCTTTGTTACAAAGGCCTGAGTGCGGCAACCGGCCGCGCATGTCAGCCGTCAATTTCGACTTCGACAGTTGCACTGCAACTCGTAAATAAAAGCAAACTGCGCACAGTATGCTTGGGCCACGCGAGCCGCAATCCTTCTGCATAGTGCCGCATTTGTTCACGATATCGTTCGACAAACTCGAGCAAATTTTCCGGCTTCGCCGCACGATGCGTTTTGTAATCGATCAGCACCAGATGGTTGTTATTGACGACCAAGCGATCGATCACGCCATGGACAATGTTATTGTCATGCTCATACGCCACATCCACTTCATTGTAAGCGATCCGGTAATAATTCGGGTCATACCATGACTTTAAATCCGGATGACAAATTATGCCCGCGGCTTCGTTGTACCATGCATCAAAGACGGATTCGTCGCCGACGTATGGAAATTCCGCCGCAACCTGCTTTCGCACGGTGTCACTGTCCAGTCGCGGTGAACGCGTCATCAGGTCGAGCAGGCGGTGAATGACCTGTCCGCGCGCTTGCGCGTCTTCATCGGCGCTTCCTTGCATGTGCCCTGTCATGACACTTCTGCTGGGTGAGATTTCCTTTGCCGGCGGGTCAACATCAAGGGGCTGAGACAGGCGGGCATCTACGCTGAATACGTCCAGCGGAACCATGGACCGCTCCGGTGTGTGTGTGTGAGGAATGCCCGATTCCAGCACCAGCGTATCAGAATCCGAGAGTCGACTTTTCAGGCCATTAAGGATCGCACCATACCAGCCCAGATCTTGCCCACGTTTTGGGGCACAGCCCGAAATAAACAGCATTTGCCGGGCACGGGTCAATGCGACATACAACAGGTTGAGTTCTTCGCGTTGCGCGGCAAGTTCATCGAGCGCGAGAATACGGCGGCTGAACGCATCCAGCGTGTCTTTTTTGCTGGTGAGCATAAAGCAATCAGGCCGCGCTGCCGCCGGCGGCCAGTCGATCAGTGGGCGCGCTCCGCGCCGGTTGTGCGGCGTATTTGCGGCGTCAGCGATGAATACCACCGGTGCCTCCAGGCCTTTTGCCGCGTGGATGGTGAGCAGTTGAACGCACTCGCGCGTTGCACCGGTGTCTCCTTCGTCAGGGGCATCCTCATCGCCACGCCGCGCCTCGCGTAACCGTAGCAGAAAACTCGGCAAGCTGGGATAACGCCCGCTGTCGAGCTCCAGTGCAAGTTCTATGAAGCGGGTAAAGTTGGCTTCCAACCGTGCATGTAAATGCGGAGCGAATGCCGCCTGATAACGCTCAATAAGGCGCACGTCATGATAGATACGATCGAGTAAATCATGCGTCGGCAAACGTTCCGCCGCGATGCGCCAGAGGTGCAACCAGTGTTGTGCGCGGCGTAGCGGGTGGTTTGTTGGTAATTGGGGCGCAAGTAGCGCCAGACGCTGCGCCCAATAACCGGTGCCGGAGCGTGCCAATAACATCAGGTCATGGTCGGAGCAATCGAACATCGGACTGCGCAAGACTCCCGCCAGTGCGAGGTTGTTAAACGGTGTAACCAGGGATTCGAGGAGCGCAACCAAATCGCGCACTTCCAGGCTGGCGAGTAGGGTGCCGCGGTCGGCGCCGATGTAGGGGATTCCCGCAGCGCGTAACGCGGACTCGTAAGCGTGTACATGGGTACGATTGCGCACCAGGATCATGATGTCTGCGTAGTCGAGCAGCCGCGCGCCGGGCCCTTCGCCGATGACGGTGCGTGCCGCAATCAATTGCGTGATGCGCGCTGCGATTTGCGCGCCCTCCTGTGCATAGCGCAGGTCTTCAACGACTAGGCGCGGTTGCAGCAGCGGATTACGTAAAGTAGTGACGACGGGCGCGACGGTATCGGCGGGAGCCTCATTGAGCGGTAGTAATTCCACGCGGCCCCACAAGCTTTCATGATGCGTGGCATGATGCGGAAACTCCAGCCAGGCATCCCGCACATGGTCGTTTTCGAACACGCTGTTGACGCAATCGATGATGGCTTGCGCCGAACGGCGGGAAACATCCAGCGAAAAAGGTTCAGCTTGCAGTTGGGTTTGCAGCCAGTGTTGCGCGGCAGCGAACACCCGTGCATCGGCACGTCGGAAGCGGTAAATCGACTGTTTGGCGTCGCCCACCAGAAACACGCTGCGCGGGCGCTCATCTCCACCCGCCGCCAGTTCGCTAAGCAGTGGTAACAACAGGCGCCATTGAATCGGGTTAGTATCCTGAAATTCGTCGATCAACACATGCTCGATGCGTTGATCGAGTTTGTATTGCACCCACTGCGCATTGTCTGCGCGATTGAGCAGATTATAGGTTTTCCATTCCAGATCGTTAAAATCCAGTTGCCGCCGTTCATCTTTGATGCGTTGATAATTTTCGATCAGACGGTGTCCGGCACGATGCCAGGCACGACTCTGTTGCAAGGTTTGTTGCGCACGCTGCACCTCCAGAGCTGCCATCAAGCGAGCGGAGAGATGTTCATGCAAATGCAGAAAACGCGTTTCGCCGACTTCACCCAACGATTTCATCTGTGTTTTCGATGATTTTCTTTTGAGTGGCTGCCCGTCTTGAGTCAGAAATGTCGCTTTGATCAGCGCAAAACTTTTAGCGGGATCAGTTGCAGATTGCTCTGCTTGCTGGAGGCGTACGGCGTGTTGCAGGTTAGTTTGGGTGCCATGTTTTTGCAGCAGGAGTGCGAATTCCGCGGCATCGCTGCGGCAGGAGGTAAGAAAGTCCGCCACCGGATCAAAACCGGGATCCACGTTCAACACCCGCTGGGTATCGTTCCCGGCAAAAGCCACCGGATCGGTGCTATCACAGGTGTATGCCCACCACTCGTTACGGTGAGCCAGAAAATCCAGCAATGCGCTTTCCGTGGCGGGTGCGCCGAACGCATCGTAAAGGATGTCCAGTGCTTTGCCTTGCGAACCATCAGGCTCGAGGGTGGCCTCGGAATATAGTGCATCGAGAGCTTCGCGTTCCAGCGCGCGCGTAGCCTCCAGCAGTTCAAAACCGGGCGCAATATCGGCTTCGAGCGGAAATCGCCGTAGCACGTCTTGACAAAATGAATGAAACGTTGTGGTGCGTGGCGGGTGGGGCACGCGTAGCAAGTCTTCGTATAATCCGCGCGCCGCATGCTGGTATTGCATGGTCGCAGGTACGCCCATGCGGTTGAGTTCACTATCCAATACCAGCGGGTCGGCACAAGCCAAAATCAGTAGGCGCTCATGCAGCCGCATTTGCATTTCTGCCGCGGCTTTACGTGTAAAGGTGATGGCCAGGATCCCATCGGGACGCGCGCCATCCAGCAGCAACCGAATCATGCGCGTGACCAGTAACCAGGTTTTCCCGGTGCCGGCCGAAGCGCTCACAGTCGTGTTTTTGCGCGGATCGGCCGCCAGGATGACGGTCTGTGCTGTGGTTGCTGCTATTGGCATGATTACAGTGGACATTTTAATAAGAGGTTAAGTTTGGGTGTACAAGCTCACAACCCACACGCTGAGTATTTTTCATAGAACACAAAAAAAGTACTTGCCTCAAATTTTATTTTTGTTATCTTAGTGGACGTCGAAGCTCCACGGTGTTTACATGGAGGTTGGCTAGGGACTGCACAGCGGTCGTGTAGTACGCTGGACCAGGTGTAATCAAGCAAGGATAAGCTTGATATGGAGATAGGGCGGCCTTCGGGCCGCCTCCATTTTTTGTGCTTCCCGAAATCATTTTTCATCATACTTATCTCCCTTAACAGCCTCAGTGATCCATGCCGAACGCCGGCATAGGCCTTCCATTTCACAAAATGCACAAATATCAGGGTCGCCCCAAGCGGGTGCTGCGTGGCCTTCTCGCAATTGACTCATTATCGTGATAAGCCGTTGTGTGTTTTGGATGCTCAAAGCACTTAATACCTCGCCATCGAGTACGCTGGCAGTTTTCACCGTTGCGTTGTCAATGGCCACGAACTGTGCATTCACCACCCTGTGTGTGTTGTTAAGCAAGGCGGCGTAAAACGGTAGCTGTACGGCCTCGCCGCTATCGACATCGCTTTGCGGCGGCACATAGCCGGTTTTGTAGTCGATAATACTTTTGTCTGGACCACTCGCGTCGACGCGATCAAGGCGGCCAGTGAGAGTCACGCCGGTCGATTCCAGCGGAGATTGCTGCTTTAATTCCACCGTGTCCACCGCCCACTGTGTCGCGCGTTCGATTTGCCAGTCGATGTAGGCCGGAATCACCACCAGCCAGCGCTTGAGCCAGCCGCGATGGCGAAAGTCATCATCCAGATCGCGGGCAAATACTGCCCGCGCGATTATTTCCATGTGCTGAATGGCCGCGGCGCGATTATCCGCGGTGATGCTGGCGCTGAAGGGTGCGGGCAGGCCCGCTGTTTTGGCGTGAAATGCCTGCAAACACAAGTGGACTCGCATACCGTAGTCATCTTTTTGCAGGGCTTCACGCACCGCTTCGGGTGATTTTAACTTCAAGCCATATGTCGCAAAAAACTGGTAGGGGCAGTTCAACAACGTTTGATAGCTGTAGGCGGATATTGTGCCGGGCAACAGGGCTGCATCAATGTGTGGACGCGGCTGGCACGTCCGTTCGGGTAGCGCTGCGGGATCGCCGCTACGCACTTGCGCACGTGAATCATTCACCAGTGCTTCCAGTTCCTGATCTTCCAAGCCCACAGCGTAGGCTAACTGATGAAAACTGTGCAGTGTGTTCCACCAAGGCGATGCAACCACGTCTTCGCCGTTGCGATCGCGTACACGTGTGAGCAGCACGCGCGGGGCGCTTTCCAACAATCGGAGAAAATCATGCAGCATGCCATCGCGCTGCTGCTGCGTCGTCGGCAAACCCAGTTCAGCACGCACACCATCATTGAAAAATGGCGAGCTCTGGCCCGTGCTGGGCAGGTATTCCTGCTCGCACCCACCGATTACCAGGGCATCGAAACGCGCCAAGGCACTGTGCGCAAAATCGAGCAATTGCACGTGGCGCCCCGTGAGCGCGGGAACAAAATTGTACATTTCAAGCGCGCGCCCAAGCCAGGCGCGAAATTCCGGCCAGGTCATGCGCAGGGTCGAAGTTGCCGCGGCGGTTTGCAGTAAATCAAGCTCCTGGACAATGCGCGCGCCGGCTTGGTCCTCGCCCCACGCGCGTTCCAGACCCAGATGCGCGATGCTATCGTGCAGCGCGCGCAGGTATACGGTTGCAGGCTGGGCGCGCTTTCCCAGCAGCAGCGTCAAGGGCTGAGCGGCGATTTGTAAACGGTCAAGCAGCGCTTCCACTGCGTCGTAGCCGGTACTTAGCGCTTCGGGCAGACGGTGACGGCGCTGCTGCACTTTTTGGCGATAGCGGCCCAGATTGCGCGCGATATTTTCGTTGCGGACAATGTCTTCTTCCAGACGATAAACTGCCGCAAGATGCTGGTCGCGATCTTCGCCGGGGAAAATAAATGCGGACTTCAAAACATCCAGGAGCGGTTCGTGGGCAAAATCCTCTTCCACGCATTCCAGCCAGCGTTCCAACACGCTGGCTGCGCGTGTGGTGGACAAAGCCCAGCCGGTCAAGTCGTCCGGCACGAGGTTCGCGCGTTCGAGCAATGCGCGCACACGCCGCGCCAGACGCCGGTTTTCCGTGACGATCCCGATACGCTTTGCCCCGGCCAGTAACCAGCGCCGGACTTGCAGCTCAATGGCACGCGCTTCCTGTTCAGCGCCATGCGCCGCGAACAGGGTGCAATGTGCCGCAACGTGACTATTTGGATGGCGCTGTGCAAATGCATGCGCGCGCGCGGCGAAGGGCTGGTCAGCCAGACCGAATGCGGTATCTAGAAATTCGCCGCAGGCTGAGCCCTGCGCTTCGCATGGCGCGGTTGCGCCCAACGCGGCGGCCATTATACGCATAGGTGTTTCAGTGTCCTCTGACGGCGCAGGAGTATGCAGGATAACTGTACAGGTCGCGCGTGCCGCCAGGGACCTGATCCAGACAATTTCAGCCGCGCACCAGTTGCTGAAGCCGGCGGCATACACCTGGGTATCGGGTGGCAGATGGGATGGACTCCGCGCGAGCTGCAGCAAGTAGGCGCTGGAGGTATCCACACGGTGTGCGCTATGTAATTGCTCCTGCCAAGCCCTCCATAAGGTATGCACCAGATAGGCCTCGCGGCTCAACGCTTGCGGCGCGCCGGCGCGTACCCCATAGGCTTGCGCCAGGCGTGCGTGGAAGGTCTCGATATCCGGCGGCAAGTCGCACTGATGCAGGGTAAGTTCATCAAATAAGCGCAGCAGGCTGTCGGTGAGCTGCCAAGGACGCGCCTTGCCATACAGGTGTGGATATCGCACCAGCGCCTCGGTCAATAACAACTCCCGTGCGTAACCGCTGATCACCGGGGTTTGCACCATGGAAAGCTGAGCCACCCACAGCCGCGGTGTGGTGATGGTCGGGCCCAGCAAGGCGTGACAACTAAATCGAGAGGCTGCTGTGAGCAGTTCGCGCCGCAGTCGCGCGGCTGCGGTCAGGTCCGGCAACAAAATGACCAGTGTGGTTAGGTCCGGGAGTCGTTGTTGATGCGTGGTGCAAATGTGCTCTGCCAGTACCTGCAGCGGGTCAACCGCGCAGGGGATCCAGATAACATGCGGTGAGGCGTGCGACGGAAGTTCGCGAGCAGCGTCGGTCTCTTGCATTGTGCCGACCGGGCTACTTCTCCAGGTACTGGAGCTTGTCTTTTACTGTGTCCCAATCCTTGGCGTCTTCGGGCGCGGGGATTTTTTGCGTGATTACCGGCCATTTTTTCGCCAGCTCGACATTGAGTTTGACAAACGCTTGTTGCGCCGCAGGCACGTCGTCTTCCGCAAGAATCGCATTCACTGGGCATTCCGGTTCGCACAAGCTGCAGTCAATGCATTCATCCGGGTCGATGACCAGCATGTTGGGACCCTTATGGAAGCAGTCCACCGGACAGACTTCCACGCAATCGGTGTACACGCAACGGATGCAGCTTTCGGTAACCACGTAAGTCATAAGTACTCTCGGTCTGTAACCAATACGGCCGCCATTTTAAACACAACGACTCGCGGGTGGGAATTATCGGTGTTCACTCTTCTGCAAACCGCAGCGCGCGCAGCGGTATAACGTCACCAGTTTGCCGTGTTTCACATCGAAACGTTTTTCCTGCACCACCTCCCATTTGTGAAAACCGCGCGTGCACAGGGTTTTGCCTTTGTGCTTTTCACCGGCTTTGGGTTTTTTAAAGGGGAGTATGTTGGACATGCTGTTAGTTAACACTAACAGACCAGTGGATCAATACCTGCGTTGCATCCGTCGGGTCAATGCACTGTCGAGGTGGTGAAATGGCCTTGTTCAGCGATACGCGACGCATCTGTTTGCGTGGCAGCGGCGGCGACTGTGGTTTCAATAGGCAGCACAACGGTGAAGACCGAACCTTGACCCGGCGCGGTTTCAACAAAAATATCGCCGCCCAGTAATATGCACAGGTTTTTACTAATGGCAAGACCGAGGCCAGTACCGCCAAAGCGGCGTGTTGTAGAACTGTCGCCTTGCACAAACGAATGAAACAGGCGCGCGGATTGTTCCGGAGTCATCCCGATGCCGCTGTCGCGGATTTCAAATTCGATCCAGTCGCGATGTTCCACATTGAAGCGTTGCACGGTGAGTCGTACGGTACCGTTCGCCGTGAATTTGAAGGCATTGCTGAGCAGATTAATGATGATCTGACGTAAACGGACAATATCCGACACCATCGACCCCAAGGCATCTGCGTACGTTACTTCGAAACGGTTGTGATGTGTGGCGATCAAGGGTTGGATGGTGCTTTGAACCTGATTCAAGACCTCCATGATGTTGACATTTTCCAGATGCAGATCGATTTTCCCCGCCTCGATTTTCGACAAGTCGAGAATGTTGTTGATCAAGCTCAAAAGATGATGCCCGGCAATTTTGATGCGCTCCAAATCGGTGACGCAACCCTGCACTTTGCTCATTTCAGCGTCTTCTTGCAGCATTTCCGAGTAGCCGATGATGGCGTTAAGCGGGGTGCGTAATTCGTGCGACATGGTGGCCAGGAAATGACTTTTGGCGATGCTGGCCTGGTTCGCCTGCAGCGCGGTTTTAGCCAGCATCTGATTGGTGAGACGCAAATCCCGGGTGCTGCGATTGACCCGCTGTTGCAGACTTTCATTCAATGCTGCGATTTCTTGTTGTGAGGTCAGCAGGCTGTTTTGAGATTCTTCCAGCTCATGAATACGGCTGTCCAGGCTTTGCGCCATGGCATTGAATTCTTGTGCTAATGCAGCAAGCTCAGAGCTTGGGGGTACCTCGAAGCGTACATTGCGTTCGCCGCGGGCAATACGTGCCATACCGTCATGAAACCGTTGCAACGGCCGCGTGGTAACACGCGAAAATATCAACACCGACACCACCGTAAACGTCGCCGCAAGGAAGAAAACCAGGATGTATTTTTGGATCATTCGATCCAGGGGTGCCAAGGCTTCCGCAGTGGGCAATTCGACAATTTCCCACCAGTCGTTATCGGCGTCATAAGAGCTCACGCCCAAGACTTCGGTGCCCTGAAAACTGCGGTAGGTCAAAATATCGCTGGATTCCCCATGGGTCAGCAATGCGGCAGGTACTTGAGTTTCACTAATCTTTAAACCTTTCAAGACCAGGCTTTGATCCGCGTGACCGATCAAAGCATACTTCGAGTCCACGACATAGGCATAACCGCTGTGGCCAATGTGTTGTTGTTGCACGAGCTCCCATAGCGCCTTGAGATTAATCACCATGGTGATCACTCCGGTGGTGTTGCCGGGTGGTCCGACCGGGAAACTTGCACGTAAAATTGGTTCTAGGTATTGCGAAAATTCGATCGTGGAATAGCCCGGCTTTCCTGAAAATCCGCGCTGCACCAGCGCGTCGGAGCGGACATCACGCAGATCGCTGTCCGCATATCCATGGATGCGAGACAGGCGGATTTTCTCACGGCCGGTGGGGGCAACTAGACTAATTTCCTCGATCTCGAGCCGGTCGCGTAATAACTGGTTGAATAAATAAGTGGTGTCTTGATCATTCAAATGCACGCCCTGAATCAGGTCGGCGACAACCCGGGTTTGCAGATTAATGGGGCTGAAAAAATTGCCGATGGTGGTCTGCACGCGCAACGCGGATTCATGCAATTGGCTGCGGATCGAGTTGGTCAATTCCTGACGCGAACTTTGATAGGTGATGGTTCCCCACACCCCGATGGATATTAACTCCAGTGCCAGCACCAGCAGGATGATGCGGCTTGCGAGAGTTCGGGCGCGCAGCATCTTCTCAGATCACTCGATGATCTCGGTGAGTTGGCTGCGCACCAGCGCGGGCAGTTCGAATCCGAGTTTTTTTAGTGCGCTTTGATTCACGCTGTATTCGTACTTGGTCGGAACTTCGAACGGGTTGTTGCTTGCCGGGGTGCCACCTAGAATTTTTTGCGCCAGGCGCGCGCCTTGACGGCCTAGCTCGGTGAACGGCGCGCCGTAACTTGCTAATGCTCCGGCTTGTAACATGGTACGGGAGTGCGCCATGACCGGAATTTTCAGCCGATCAGCGTTGGGCAAGATCACATTCTTAAGCTCGTTATCGATCGGTGCCGTCGGCACCAACAACATCGCATCGACCTCACCGGGTTGCAGCGCTTCCATCGCTTGCTTGATTTCATCGGGCTTTGTGACCGCACGTTCCACGATCTGAATACCGCGCTTGCCGGCTTCGTCGCGTGCATGTTGCAGACCGATGGCGGAAGGTTCGATTTTCGGGTTGTAGAGAATCAACACGCGTTTCAGCGCGGGGATGAGATCGTACATTAATTCGATGCGTTTGCTCGATAGTTCCGCATTCAAATTATCGATACCTGTAACGTTCCAGCCCGGGTTGCGCCGGTCGGCGACGAATTTACGCTCAATGATGGCGTTAATGTAAAGCACCAGCACCGGAGTTTTCGCCTTGGTTTTTTCCAGTTGCACCTTTATTTCTTCGGCTTCAAGTCCACCTGCCGCCACCAACAGATCGAGTGGTTGCGCCAGCAGTTGCTCAGTCAACGGCTTGAGTTGTTTCGGATCGTTGTTTGAGTTGAGCTCCGTGACGAGCAGATTTTTTCCAACTTCAAATCCAAGTGTTTTCATTTCTTCCAGAAAGCCATTTCTCAACGGCACGCGCGACTCGCCGTGTAACAGAATACCGATGTGTTTAGGTGCGGACTGTTGGCTGCAACCGGTCAGCACGGCCAGTAGCATGAATACGAAACAAACTAGCTTTGTAGTATCGAACATGGGCATGATCTCGATTGTTTTGATAGTTAGGTCATATCGACTTTGACTCTATCGGCACAGATCGTAATGACATGACAAAAAAAGGGGCGCCACCGTCGGTGCCGCCCCTGGTAACTTGTCGCGTGCGGGAAGGGCCACAACGCAATTTAATTTGTACTAAATGTTAATTGTTGTGCCGTCGAACTTGGTCAGCGAAAAACCCGCGCACGGTTCGATGTAGCCCTCGCGCGCATCGCGTAACAACTCGATGGCGATGGCCTCGCCCATCAGCATGCTGTTGATGGTGTCGGAACGCCAATGCACACCCGCCGTGTCGCGGCCGATGGCGATGTTGCAGGCCAGCTTGGTGATCTCATTGCCGAGCGTCAGCGGTGCGCCGGTCCACGGCACCAGCGACAGCCCATCGTCGGACGCGAACGAGGGGCTAGGAATCACAAACGCTTCATTGAACAAGGCTTTGAGAATGGTGCTGCAGGCACCGGCGATGGCGGCATGCCCCGACGGGTACGCCGGATGCAGCGGTACGCCTTCGGGGTATTGCTGGGCCAGCAAGTAGGTGCCTTGTTTTGAAAACACCCGGCTCACCGCATTCGAGTTCAACACATCGCCATGAATCGGATAACTTGCGGCGCCGATGATGTGATTGTGCACACGGCCGCCGAATTTTTCCGGCCGGATGCGGCGATGCAAGATCCATTTGTGGTACCACGCGGCGGTTTGCGCGATGCGTCCGGCACGTGTGACCAAGTCAAACATGTGGTGCGGACCAAACGTGCCATGCCCGTGCTGCGTAGGATGGCCGTTGTACGGATTGGCCAAGTCATAGGGCGCGCCGTATTTGCGCAAGATCATCACCCCGGCGTCCATGTAAGGCTGGAACAACATGTCGCGGCCGACGAACTCGCCCATGTCGCGTCCGCAGCGCACGTAGCGTTTCACGGAGTCGTTGATCTTGGTGGTGTTGACGAAGCCGTTTTGCGCGGCCAGCCAGCTGGAGTAATCGGTGAGATAGTCCTGACCGGCCGGTGCAGTCAGAATTTGTGGCTTGATAACATACGGCCCGTACTGCAGGTCGGGGAACAAGAGTTGTGAAATAAACGGCCCGCCCAGGCTACCCGCAAACCCGGAACGGAAAATCGTGTTGGGCGTGACCACGCCGCCTTCTTTTGGTCCGCGAAACACCGACAGGTTCGACAAGTCGGCGCAGGCCGCGGCGATCAGCGGATCGCTGGCGTACTGCGACAAGGGCACATCGCGCGTCAGCGCATGCCAATACATCTCGACCATTTCACCGGCGGTTTCCGCGCTGGCGAAAGTCGGCGCGGGTGGCAACGGTATGTTTTGCGCGTCCGGCCCGAAGTAGTCAATCGACCACAAACTGCTGATGTTGCGGAAGGTCGCCCGGTTGGGGTTGGGATTGCCCATCGGAATCTGCTTCATCAATTCCCAGTCGCCGGTGTCGATGGCGTGGGTATAAATCGAGTACGCCGTGAGATCGACTTCGCCCAGGCTGTTGTGCGGCATGCCTTTGGTAAAGCTGGCGAGACGGTTGGCGTAACGCGCGTCGTCGCCATTGCTAACATTGGGCACCAACGGCAAATCTTTATAGTACTGGGCAACATCTTTGCGCAGTTTATAAACTTGCTGCTGACGGTCTGCGCCGCTCACTGCCGTTACCGGTATGCCGTCGAAAACATTACTGGCCTCGGCCTCCGGTGCGGCCACCAAGGCAGCAGCGCCGCTCAAGCCGCCTGCAAATCCCGCCGTGGTTAAACCTCTTAGGGTGTTCAAAAATTCACGTCGTTGCGGTGATGCAGGCAGGGAGTTAGAGATTTGAGAATCGTCGTGTGCGCTGTTTACAATCGTCTTATCTGACATCCGACACCTCGATAGATAGTTGTTTATGATGGTTGTTATCAGAGGCCGTCCATTGCGTCCCGGCATGCACCGGAGATTTCGAGTAATCGTAGGAGGGAAGCGCGAGAGCCGCCCGCTAGAACGCCCGCCGGACACTCGAATATCGCCGCGGCGGATGCGCGCAGCCTTGTGCAAAGACTGCGTAAAGAAGCACTAAAGTTACGGATTTTTGCAGTACAAGGCAACGACTGAATGCACCCGCGTGTTTAGATAAAGTCTTAACCGCGACCTTGTGGGAAGCATGCAGAAAATGCAGCGGAATCTAATCAGGGAGTTGCAGCGCCATCGACTTTTTTCTCCAGCACCGCGCCATAAAAACCGTCAGTGCCATGGAGGTGGGGAAACAGCCGTAAATCCAGACCCGGCATGGTCAACGGAATCTGCAAGCGCGCCAAAATATCATTGACCGGCACATGCATAAACTCGGAATGCTGGAGTAAAAAGGCCTCGACGATGGTTTCGTTCTCCGCCCGTAGCAGGCTGCAGGTTGCATACACCAGGCGCCCGCCGGGTTTCACCAGGGTTGCAGCCGCGTCCAGAATTTCGCTTTGCTGGGCGGCCAGCGTAGGCAAGTCGAGCTCACGCCATTTGGTATCGGGGTTGCGCCGCAACGTGCCGGTGCCGGAACAGGGTGCGTCGACCAGCACGCGATGAATGGTGCCGCGCAGGCGTTTGACCTGCGGGTCACGCGCATTTTTGATTAATTGCGCGCGCACATTGCTCAAACCCGCGCGGCGCACACGCGGCTTGAGGCGTTCCAGCCGGTGCTCGTGTACATCGAAGGCATACAGCGCGCCGGTGTTGTTCATCAAGTTGCCCAGATGCAGGGTTTTACCGCCGCCGCCGGCGCAGAAATCCACCACACGTTCTTTTGGTTGTGGTTCCAGTAAAAGAGACAATAACTGACTCCCTTCGTCCTGCACTTCGAACCGCCCGCTTTGAAACGCGGGCGTTGCGAACAGCGGTTTGCGATCCGCGCGGCGTAAGCCTTGCGGAGCATAGGGGGTGATTTGCGCGGCGTAATCTTCGGTGGCCAGCTCGGCCTGCAATTGTTCGCGCGTGGTCTTGAGTGTATTGACGCGTAAGTCCACCAGAGCAGGCCGATTGAGTGCCTCGGCCAGTTGCAAGGCGTCCTGCTCGTTGAATTGTTGCAGCAGGCATTCCCACAACCAATCCGGCAAATTCGAGCGCACAGCCACAGGCAGTGCGGCGATGTCCGCCGTTTCGAGGCGCTGCATCAAGCCACGCACACGGCCATGACGGTCCAGCCGCAGCACCGCTTCGGCGTTCATGCCGTCGTACATCCGCAGGTAAGCGGCAATTAATTCTTCGGTTACATTGCCTTCGCCGCACAAGGTTTGCAAAACGCGCTTGTTGCGCAAACAGCCGTACACGGTTTCGGCGACATAGCCGCGGTCATGGCTGCCCATTTCGCGGTGTGCGCGAAAATACTGCTCCATGCGCTTGTCGGCCGGAGTGCGGCCCGTCAAAATGAGGCGCAGCAACTCACAGGCAAGTTCAAAGTGGGCGGGGCGAAACATGAGTGTGAGTCCGTTTAGTGCTGCGCAATGCGGCGCTCATCTTACTTGAAAAGCATGCGCATGAGCGCATGGTGGTGGATATTTTAAAGAGGTGTTTATGGGGCATTCGTTGCGTGGGTGGTTGCTGGCCGCATGCGCGGGTTTTAGCCAGGCGGATTTTGCCGCGGAGGGCAACGCCGCTGCCGGCAAAGGAAAATCGGCGCTGTGTCAGAGTTGTCATGGGGTGAATGGCAAAAGCGGCGATCCGACCGTGCCGCATCTGGCGGGCCAGCATTTCGAGTACATTCTCAAACAGATTTACGATTTTCAAATGGCGAATCGCAGCGACCCGCGTATGAGTCCCATCGCGCATAGCCTGGATAATATGCAAGATGTGCGCGACATCGCTGCGTATTTTTCAACGCAGCCCACCATGCGCGGCACGTTGGGCAAAAACGCACAAGTGCAGCGCGGTAGCGACATTTACAACCACGGTATTCCCGCACGCGGTATTGGCTCATGCGCGCAATGCCATGGCCCCAACGGCAAAGGCAGTACCCAAGGCATGGCGTTGTTTCCGGTGATCGGCGGGCAAAGCAAAACATATCTGCTCAAGCAGTTCGAGGACTTCAAAACCGAAAAGCGTAATACCGACCCCTCCGGAGTGATGGTGGGATTGAGTAAGCAGCTTAAAAAAGAGGAGTGGGACGCTGTTGCGGAATATCTGGCCGGAATGTAGTGCGGTTTTATGCGTCTTATTGTTGAGCGCGTGTGGACCGCGCTCAACCGCGGTAAGCGTCGATCCCGATAACACGGCGCTGGTGCAGCAAGGACAGCCGCTGTACCAAACGCATTGCGCGCGTTGCCATGGCGCGAATCTCGAAGGTCAGCCCGAATGGCGTATCCGCAAGACCGACGGACGTCTGCCTGCACCGCCGCACGACGGCAGCGGCCACACTTGGCATCATCCCACGCCGGTGCTGGTGGAGATTATAAAGTTCGGTCTGGTGCCGCCACATGCGCCGGAGGGGTATGTCAGCGACATGCCGGCGTTCAAAGACACGCTGAGCGATGCACAGATAGCCGCGGTGTTGTCATTTATCCAGAGCCGCTGGAACGCCGAAGTGCGCAGTTTCCGCCGCGACAATAAACTCGATGCCGCGCAATAAGCGGCGGATGGCGCTATGACCCTCATTGCGATTGCTCCGGGCGTGCGCGTCGACGACAGCACATTTGAATTCAACTTCATTCGCGCCTCGGGGCCGGGCGGCCAAAATGTCAACAAGGTGGCGACCGCGGTGCAGTTGCGCTACGACACCACCGGATTGCCCGCGGATGTGCAGCGCCGTTTACCGGCGTTCGCCGGCAAACGGCTGACCGCCGAAGGCATGCTGATCATCGATGCGCGCCGTCACCGCACGCAGGAACGCAATCGCGCCGACGCGGTGGAACGTCTGCTCGAAGTGTTGCGCCGCGCGGCTGAAAAACCCAAGCCGCGAGTCAAAACCAAACCCAGCAAAGCTTCCATACAGAGGCGTCACGATGCCAAGCGCGAACGTGGAACGCTCAAAAGGCGACGGCATAAAGCGGGTGATCGGGATGAATAACGCCCGGTGTTCCACCGCATCGTCGCGTTGATTTTCCTATGTTATGTTACGCGCTCATACTTTTTAGCCTACACAGGATTGAAGCCATGCGTGTGATACAAGGTTGGTCGGCAAGTGTTATTGCGGTTCTGATGCTGTTGACCGGTTGCGGGGTCAATAACATTCCCACCTATGATGAGGCGGCTACGGCGGCGTGGAGTCAGGTATTGAATCAATATCAGCGCCGCGCCGATCTGGTGCCTAATCTGGTCGAGACCGTTAAAGGCTTTGCGCGGCAGGAGCAGGAAGTGCTTACACAAGTCGTGGAAGCGCGCTCCAAGGTCGGCAGCATGCAGGTTCCTAAAGACATTCTCACTAATCCCCAGGCCTTCCAGCAATTTCAGAAAAATCAGGATCAACTCGGCTCGGCATTGTCGCGTTTGCTGGTGGTGGTGGAAAAATATCCCGAACTGAAATCGAATCAGAACTTTTTAACCTTGCAATCGCAGCTCGAAGGCACCGAGAACCGTATTGCCGTCGCGCGCAAGGATTACATCGAAGCGGTGCAGCGTTACAACACCGAAATCCGCACTTTCCCCGGCCGCATCTGGAAGGGCATTTTGTATTCCGACATGCAGGCCAAACAGAACTTCAGCGCACCCGAGTCGGTCCAGGAAGCGCCCAAGGTGAAATTCTGAAGTGGTCGCCAACAGCGTGCTGCATTATTCGATTTGGAATTTATTTTCGAGTCAAGAGCGGATTGCTCGAACAAAGTACCCCTTCCCTTTGCAAGGGGGAAGGTTGGGATGGGGGTGGTTTGATCGTTCCGGCGCATGCGAATACCGCCGTCCCGGCAACTGCTCCTGGGTTGCCACAGATCAGGTTGGCCAGCTGTTTTCTCTTCGTAGTGGGAACACCAATAAAATATTAGCGGCTCTGTTCATATTGCTGTGGACGTTGATGTCCGCCGTCCACGCGGCTCCTGAATTCCCTGCATTGACCGGCCGTGTGGTGGACGACGCGGGGTTATTGTCAAGTTCAGCCCGCGCTCAACTCACGCAACTTTCAGAACAACACGAGCGCGCCACCGCCAACCAGCTGGTAGTCGTCACCGTGAAATCTTTGCAAGGCTATCCTGTGGAAGACTACGGCTATCAACTGGGCCGTTACTGGGGCATCGGGCAAAAAGGCCAGAATAACGGTGTGCTGTTGATCATCGCGCCCAATGAGCGCGAAGTGCGCATCGAAGTGGGTTATGGACTGGAAGGCAAGCTGACGGATGCCATGTCGAGCCACATTATTCAAGGTCAAATCCTGCCCCGTTTCAAACGCGGCGACTATGAAGGCGGTATTGTCGCCGGAGCGCAGGCCATCGTCGCGGTCTTCGCGGGCGAGGAGTTGCCTTCCGCCGCCGCTGCGCCGAGCGTGCGCGCACCGCAAATGCCGATTCCCGCGCTGCTGATTTTTGGTGTGATCGCCGGGCAAATTCTCGCCATGTTTTTATCACGCGTGTTCGCAGGCACACTGGCGGGCGGCATCGCGGCAGCGGTGGTTTGGTTCGTGACGGGCGCCGCGTTGATGAGCGTCTTCGCCGCGATAGTGATTTTTATTTTCGTCGCGTTGTCGGGGCGCGGCGGCGGCATGCCGTGGATGGGTGGAGGCCGCGGCGGCGGAGGTTTCGGCGGGGGCGGATTTTCCGGCGGCGGAGGTTCGTTCGGCGGCGGCGGCGCGTCGGGGAGATGGTGATTCTTGCGTTGATGGAAAGTTTGTAAAGATTATGGAACAACAGGTAAGTGCCTGTTCTTTAATTTAAACCTATTTTTATTCAATACCGGATCGGTGTTAATAATCCGCCGGATGATAGTATTCCATGGACCTGCGGTGCCCTGAGCAAGCGCGAATGTGGCTAATGGCCAACGGCCTCGTAATGCTTTTCGCAGTGATCATAAATGGCTGTGCAAGTTCTAACGCAGGGCTTGGACGCATGGCCGCCGCTGGCATGCAAAATCCGATTGTCGCGGAAAATAATCTTACCGGAACAGAAGCGTGGCGCTTAACGAATCCCGCTTTGCATCGCGAGATCGAAGGCTATGCCTCCGCCACCAGCGTGAATCACGGCGAAGCCATCCGGTTATATGTCAATACTAGCGCTCCAAGCTATACCCTCGAAGTATTCCGCATGGGTTGGTATCGAGGCTTGGGCGCGCGCCGCGTGTTCGGCCCGGTCAGCGTGCCGGGCACAGTTCAGCTCACACCCGCGCCCGACCCGCAAACCGGTTTGGTGGATTGCGACTGGAAGAACCCCTATTTACTGAAAACCGCCGCCGCGGATTCCGCAGGCACGCCATGGATCAGCGGTGTCTATCTCGCCAAACTGTCCACTGCGGATACCTCACGGCAAAGTTATATTATTTTCGTGGTCCGCAATGATGACCGCCCCTCCGATTTGGTTCTGCAATTGCCGGTGACCACGTACCAGGCCTATAACTTTTGGGGCGGCAAATCGTTGTATCTGGAAAGCAGTGGCAGTGAACTTCCGTGGGGCTTGGTGAAGGGTGAGCCCGCGGTGAAAGTTTCGTTCAATCGTCCGTATGCAGGCAGCACCAACCCATCAGCAGCTTACGGTGTGGGTGCGGGCGACTTCTTGACCAATACCCAACCCGTCATGCACGGCTATCCGATCAGTAGTGCCGGATGGGATTACAACTTGGTGCGCTGGCTCGAACGCGAAGGCTATGATTTGTCGTACCTCACGAGCCTTGATACGCATACCTCACCTGAATTATTGAAGTCGCACAAAGCGTTCTTGTCCGCCGGGCATGATGAATATTGGTCATGGTCAATGCGCGACAATCTCAAGGCAGCGCGCGATGCGGGTATGCATCTCGCATTTTTCGGCGCCAATGCCGTGTATTGGCAGGTGCGCTTCGAAGCGAGTCCCGCGACCCAAGCGGCTAATAGGGTTTTGGTTGCATATAAGGACAAGGCTAAAGATGATCCTTACAGCAAAGACGACGATCCCTCCAATGACCGGTTTATTACCGTACGCTGGCACAGCGAACTGGTCGTTCGTCCGGAAGATTCCTTGGTCGGGCAGCATTATGTGCTTGATCCCGTGGATGGCGACATCGTGATTTCCAATGCGTCACACTGGGTGTTTGAGAACACCGAATTACATGAGGGTTCCCGGCTGGTCGGGCTGCTTGGCTATGAAGTCGATGGAATCGCAGGCAATCCGCGTCCGGGATTGGAAATTCTGGCCATCTCCAAAGCTGCGGATATCGGCAATCCAAGTCACACCGCCACTTCAAACATGACAATTTATTCCACAGCGCAAGGATCTCTGGTTTTCGCGACAGGCTCGATGCAATGGAGTTGGGGATTGGATGATTTCAATTCCCCTCTTTTACGCGCATCGCGGCTGAATTCTGCTGCAATGCAGATAACGCGGAATGTGCTGGCGCGTTTCATTGCGGCGCATAAATAACAGCCACGACGGCAATGGGTTACTTTTATTTTGTAGTTCGCGCCGGACTGAACCTGATTTAGGGAAACTCCACGCGGGCGGGCTGTCCGCCCCGCAGCAGCAGCTTGCCGGTGTTGAATGCAACGCCGATTTCATACTGCGGGCCGCCGCTGGTAGTGTGCGCGGGTTCCAGACCGGTGGTTGCGATCCTTCCCTCGAACTGCTGCCCGGCGGCGAAAACTTTCGCCTGCTGTCCCATCACCAGTTTGGCTGAAGCCGGGACCTGCAGCCGCGCGACATATTCTGCCTGCTCGGCGAGCACCAGCACCGGCCGGTTTTCCAGGGTGTTGGTGATGCTTTCCCCGGCGCGCGTGCGCACGTCGAGAACCCAGCCGTCGAATGGCGCCGTGATCCTGCTGTGTTCCAATTCGTATTTGGCCTGGGTCAGACGCGCCTGTGCTTGACTAAATGCCCCCCCGGCACGCTCGGCATTCAGTTTGGCATTTTCCAGCTCCACATTGGACAGCAGCGCGCGTTCGTACAACTGGCGCGCCTGCTGGTAATCGCGCTCGGCCACGGTTTGATCGGCGCGGTCCCGCACCAGTCCGGCTTCCGCCTGCACCACCCGCGCAACAAACGGTATATCGTCGAGCGCCATGAGAGTCTGCCCGGCCGCCACGTTTTGTCCGGTCATGACATTTACAGTTTTTACCATGCCGGAAACCGGCAGACCCAGTTCCACGCGCCGCCCGAACACTATGGTGGCATCGTAACCCGCGGCCGATGCAGTCATCCCGGACAGACCGGCGAGAAGCAACACGATTACGCGGCTGGTTTTTTTCATGGAGTGCGCTCCTCGTTTCCGGTAATGATGGATTTCCCCAGTAATGTATCGATGCGTGCCCAGGTGAAAGTAATTTCGAGATCGGTTTTTGCAGCCAGCCATTGCGCCTCGGTCAGGCGTGTCAACGCGTTGCCCAGCCGGGTTTGGACTTCCATTTCATACAGTGCGCGCTGCCGGTCCAGACTCAGCTCTCGAAACGCCAGCCGCTGCTGTGCGGCCGCACGTTCCACCTTGAGCAATTCGAGCCGCTGCACCAGTTCCAGCGCCATGTGATGGAGCTGGTGCTCGGCTTGCGATAAGCGCGCTTGACGCGAAGCAAGCTCGGCTTGAGCCGCGGCGACGGCGGCTTTGTTGTCGTCGCCCTGCAACAGCGGCATGCGCAGCGCCAGCCCGGCGCGTACTTCACTGCGCGCGGCGAGCGCGCGCTGATACTTGCCGAATTCCAGTTCCGCCGTGAGCGTTGGAGCGTAGCGCGTCCGCGCCGCATCGAGCAGGGCATGCGCGGACTCGACATTTTTACGCAACGCGAGAATTTCGGGATTCGCGTTTGCGGCGCTCGCGTACAGCGCCTTGAATTCGGGAATTTCACGCTGCGACAGCGGCATCGCGGGAGTAACAATTTCATTGGGAATTTCATCCGGCCGGTTCAGCGCCAGCGCCAGCCGCTGGCGTGCGGCGCGTTGATTGCTCTGGCTTGCGTTGCGTTGAATGAGCGCTTCCTGGTAATAGTTTTCGGCTTCCAACCGTTCAAGTTCGGAAACCTGCCCCAGAGTCTGCCGCTCGCGGATACGGTCGAAGTTCAGATAGCGATGCGTCATTTCTTCAAGGTCGACGCTATAGCGCAGATCGGCAAGAAGAACATCATGATAACGTCGCAGGATTTCAATCCGGTGTTGCTGGCGCGCGTCCAGCAAATGCAACTCGCGGCCGGCAACCCCGGCCTGCGCCGACGCCATCAACGCGCGCGTTTGCCCAAAGTCATAGAGCGGACGCTTGACCAGCACACGCGCATGGCTGTCGTCGAGGTAGTCGCCGCCGGTGCTTGGGTCGGCAACTTCAGGCGCGATCTCGAGGTATGCATGGATCCCATAGCGCGCACCCGCATCGATCCGCTGTGCCTGGGCCAGTGCAAGTTCAGCGCGCGCGAACTCCAGATCCGGATGCGGTTCGTCCGCCAGCGCCAGTGCCTGTTCCAAGGTCAACGGATTCGGCAAGGTCGCTGGGCTCGCGGCGGCGATGAGCGTCACGAACGCCGTTGCCATCGCCAACGTGCGCGGCACGAACCTATGGTTCACGTCATGACCCTTTTTGCGCCGCCGCCAGACGTTCGGTTTTATAGCGCGTGAAATTTCCGGTTTTGTAAGCGCCGCTCACAACGAATTCGCCCAGCCACAGAAATTCATCCACTCCGCGCGTGGCGCCGGTGTAGCGCATCGTGGAATGACCCTCAAGATCAAAAAACATGAACACCGGCGTTGCGCGCACCCGATGCACATTGAAGGCGAAATCTTTTTCCGCCATCTCGGTGCCGTCGAAGTCTTTCATCAGCGTGTCGCCGCGCGTATCGATATGCAGCAGCCGGAAACGTCCCCGGTAATAGTCCTGCACCACGGCCTGATTCAGCACCGTGGCTTTCATCTTCGCGCACCACGGACAATCCGGATCGTTGAACATGATCAGCAGACCAGCTTTGCCTTCCTTGCGCGCGGCGGCAACTTCCTCCTGAAGATTGTTGAAACTCTGATCGAAGAAATATTCGAGCGGATCGCGCGTTTGCGTGTCGGCGAATGGCGTGGTCGAAATAATCATCAGACCGAACGCGGCGTATAACCGACGCCGGACATTTTTGGATGCTTGCATGAGGCACCTCGTGGAAAGATTGTTGCGGGGGCTGCGCAAAGCACCCACCGACGAGATTCGATATACCTCCACCGCAGCGGAAAGTCATGACGGCGGAACGATGTTTTTACGATGTTTATTCGACGTGCGGAAAATCAATTGCTTAGGTATGTGCTGAAAAGGGAGTCATCGATTTGGACCTGCGTACCAAATCGACCTACCGACCTGCTTAGCTAATCAACTGCAATCAGCGTGGCCGACATTCCAACTCTTTGTCGTTGACTAATAGCGGCAGAATGCCGCGATAGACGTTCTCGGCCATGATCGCGTCGCCTCTCGGGGTAAAGTGGACGATGTCGAGATAAATATCTCCATCGTATTTTCCATACAGATTGGCGCTGGTATCGACGAAACGCGCGTTGTTAGTCGTCCGTGCCAATTCTTCGATCATCAAGTTGTGCAAATGAATTTGTTCGACGATTGACGTTACGCCGGGCCAAGCGCCTCGATAGAAATCCTTCGCGCCCGCCGGACTATCTGCGGCCAACGCCGTGTTGAAACTCAGAAACGCAAGTTGATAGCCGGAATGACGAGCGTGTTCCATCAGTTCATGGTATTGGCCATACAGTTCTCCTGCGCGGACCTTCGCCATCTTTACTTCTAGTTTTTCTTCTCGTTTAAAGAGGGATACGAACCGTTCATACGAGACTGCGGTTTCTTTTTTCAGAGAATTGAAAGCATTTTTAATGAACCAGAAAACGAC
>CAZHHW010000003.1:43796-68271 GCA_964532385.1 uncultured Gammaproteobacteria bacterium
AACTCTTGAAGCACGGCCGACCAAGTGCGGCTGTCTGCGAATAGTGTTTGCCCGAAGGTCGCGGAATCGCCGATGGTGAGTATGCGGTAGAGATTTTCCTTTTCCCGAGAAAAATTGTCACCACGATACCCTTGGTTATTAATGACCACTTCACCTTTATAGAAGCTCGCACGCGCGCCGGGAACGGGTAAGCGCGGACGCTTGCCTTGAGCGTCGGGTGGCGAGTTAGCGTCCAATACAAAAACAATCTCGTTTACGCGAACGACTTCCGATACAAAAAAATTCCACCATTTTGTGAATGCTTGCGGATTTGATTTTGCGGTCTTGTACGAGAACACGGGTTCCGCCGGAGCGGCTTGAGGATCATTCTTTAACGCAAGCGCCCAAAACGGCATCGATAAAATCAGACCGATCATTGCAACACCGGCAAAAAGTGCGGCATGTCGGTGTTTTAGCCAAGGTAAGGCCCCTGCAAGAGCGATCCCCCCCAACGTTGACAGTGCAACCGTAAGAATCAATGCCCGGTCGATTGGAAATATCCAGATGACCGCACCGAATAAAAACGGACTGCATATCAACGGAAGCCATGCCATCAGAAACGGTTTTGTATCCCTGCCGGACGATGGAATACTTGGTTTTTTCGACGGCATGATTAGAAACGGAAGTAAATAAAGGACTGTCGATACTCAAGTTGCGACACGGCGAATAGACCCAGCGCCGCAACAAAACACACATATTGAAAACTGGGGCGCCAGACCCATTCGCGGAGATAGTTTTCCGTGCGGCGGAATGCCGAGCGCAGCACCGGCCGGTAAAGGCGCATGAATTGCTGAGTGTTCGGCAGCACGTTGACGATGACCAGCAACACGATGCTTAAGCCCACCGCATCCCAAATCGGATTCGCCAGTAATCCGGGCGGCATTTCGACTCGCAAACCCAATCCGTTTAGCCCGACCATGCCCGCAAGTATTAAGCCGGCTTGGTCCAGCGTCGAGGAACGAAAGAATACCCACGCGACGACCACGGCCACAAAGGTGATGGCTCGAGCGGTAATGCGCCCGCTAAGACTGTTGTCTTTTAATCCGAGGCGCTGCCTCCTTCGTTGCCACGTGTGAGCTATCGCTAAATAGACGCCGTGCAAACCGCCCCAGATCACGAAGTTCCACGCAGCGCCATGCCACAAGCCACCTAACAGCATGGTCAACATTAAGTTTAAATACTGGCGAAAACGCCCGTTGCGATTCCCGCCCAGGGGAATGTAAAGGTAGTCGCGTAAGAAATTGGAGAGCGTGATATGCCAGCGTCGCCAGAACTCAATCATGTTCGCCGCCTTATACGGCGACGCGAAATTTTCCGGGAAGCGGATGTTAAATAGTCTTGCAAGCCCTATCGCCATGTCGCTGTAGCCGGAAAAATCGAAATAGATGACAAATGAGAACAGCAATACCGCGACCCACGCTTCGGTGAATCCAATGGGAACACCGTTACCGGCCGCAAAGAAAATCGGATCGACATAAGAAGCGGCGGTATCCGCCAGCACCACTTTTTTGAACAGCCCGATCAGAATAATTGCAATTCCGGAAAGCAAATTTTCCGCCTTCGGTGTCAGTAGTTGCCGACGACTCAACTGCATTATCAAATTGTCGTGGCGCACAATCGGCCCGGCAATCAAATGGGGGAAGAACGCCAAGTACGACATGTACTGCAAGAAGGTATACCGGGCACATTGCCCCCGGTAGGTATCCACCAGATAGGCGATCTGCTGAAAGGTATAAAAGGAAATTGCGAGCGGCAGAACAATATCGCCGATTTCAATATATTTGCCGCTTAGCTGCCAGAACGCTAGCGCAAAAAAACCCGCGTATTTGAAGTAACCCAGTAACAGGAGATTGAACGCGACACCAAGAATGACGGCGATTTTGCGTGTTCTATCGCCAAAGCGCGACGGCTGACATATCCGGCCAAAACAGTAATTCACAACGATAGACACAACGAACAACCCGGTGTAACTCGCCTTCCAATATCCGTGAAAGAAAAGAGAACACAAGATCAACCAAACCAAGACGACCTTTAAATTTCCAAAACGTGCGAGAACATAGAAACCCAGCAAGGTGATAGGTAAAAACAGAAGCAGGAACTCAAACGAGTTAAAAAGCATGCGAATAATGCAGACGGGTTGGCAGATAAGAATACAAGTACATCGCAGCGACAAAATTGGTCAAGGAGGCTACCTTTCCGAAAGCAGCAAATAATTATGAAAATAATTATTTTAGTCCAGACTTGATCTGGACACACGGGAGTACGCTTATCTCAATCATTGCCGGATGAACCCGATGCCTAAAATCATTGCCATTGTTGAAGATGAAGCCGCGCTGCGTGAAAACTACGCGGCGGCGTTGCGCGCGCAGGGTTATCAAACACAGTTGTTTGCTGCGCGCAAAGAAGCGCTCGAGGCATTTCGCAAGCGGCTACCGGATTTGATGCTGTTGGACATCGGGTTGAGCGGAGATGCGGAGGGTGGTTTCGAGATCTGCCGCGCAGCGCGTGCGTTATCCACGACCGTGCCGATTATTTTTCTGAGCGCGCGCGACAGCGATCTCGACATTATTTCCGGATTGCGCTTGGGTGCTGACGATTACCTCACCAAAGATATCAGCTTGCCGCATTTGACCGCGCGTATCAGCGCGCTGTTTCGCCGCCTGGAGGCGCTGCGCGCGCCGAGTGTGCAGGAAAATATCATCGAGCGCGGGCCGCTTTCCATCGACGTGAATCGCTACGCGGTGCGCTGGCGCGGTCGCGCGGTCGACCTGACCTTGACAGAATTCTGGATGGTGCACGCATTGGCGCTGCACCCGGGCCATGTGAAAAATCGCGAGCAGTTAATGCGCGACGCGCAGATCGTGGTCGACGATGCGACCATCACCTCGCATGTCAAACGCATGCGCGGCAAGTTCCTTGCTCTCGACCCGCAATTCACCGGCATCGACACGGTGTACGGCATGGGGTATCGCTGGCTGGAAAGTTCCGCGGACTAAAACCTTGTTACCACGTGTTCTCTTTTCGCTGCGTATCAAACTCGTCTTGGTGTCGTTGACCCTGTTGCTGATTCCGTGGACCGGTTATCGCTACCTGCAAGCAATGGAACAATATCTGCGCGAGGGACGCGAAGCGGTATTGCTGGAACGCGCGCACGCCGCCGCCGCGGTGCTCGCGGATCAGTCGCAAGCGTTCGCGCCGCGCGGCGGCGATACAGCGGCGGAGGCGGAACATCTATTTGTGCGGCCGCTGCGCACGCCTATTAATCTGGACGGCTATGACGACGATTGGGCGCCCTACCGCGATAGCACGCGCAGTTACGGGGCGGAGCACGTGTTGTTCACGCGCGGCGTGTACCGGCCGTCATCGTTGTCTTTCACGCTGAATCTGGCGAGCGGTAATGCCTATATTTACGCGCTGTTCCGCGTGCGTGACGACAAGCTGATCTATCGCGATGCCAGCAGTAGTAATTACGACACCAACGATTATGTCGAGCTCAGCACCCAAGATCGCGCCGGAGTGACGGCCCGTTATCAGTTCGCAACCAGCGCGCCCGGCTGGGTGATCGCGCAGCGCATCGCGCCGGACGAAAGCGACACGCCGATTCCCGAGCCGCGCATCAAAGGCGAATGGCAGGAAACCAGGCAGGGCTACACCCTGGAGTTGCGGATTCCGCAGGATTTATTCGGTGTGCGCCTGGCGTTCAGCGTAAACGATGTCGATGATCCACGGAGTCGCGTGCTCACCGCATCATTGGGGACAGCATCGTCACAGAATCCAGATGCGTTAAATACCGTGGGCGTACCCGCGCCGCAAATTCAAACCCTCTTGCGCGGATTAACACCGGCCGGTGCGCGCACCTGGGTGGTCGACACGCAGCGGCGCGTGATCGCGTTGGACGGGGGCTTGAAAACGCGCGCCGAAGAGAATGTTGAAGCCACCGATGCCCCGGTCACGGGCAGCCTGATTCACGCGCTATACCGCCTGGTGTTGACACAACCCGCTGAGGAATTCCAGGACGATTTATCGGCCGCGTCGCAGTTGGATGCGCCCGCCGTGGTCAGCGCACTGCGCGGGCAGGACGCCGCACGCTGGCGGCAAACGCCGGATCGGCGCGCGAGTATTCTGACCGCCGCCGTGCCCGTGCGTGCGAAAGGTGCCGTGGTCGGTGCGGTTGCGGTGGAAGAAACCAGCAATGGCATTTTGATTTTGCAGAACAGCGCGCTCGAGACCTTGATCAACTTCAGCGCCTTGACCTTATCACTGGTCGTGATCGTGCTGTTGCTGGTAGCCACGAATTTGTCGTGGCGTGTGCGGCGTCTGCGCGATGCCGCCGAGGCCGCCATCGGCACGGACGGCAGGGTGCGTGACGTGACAATATCGGTCGATGCGCGCGACGAGCTCGGCGATCTGGCGCGCAGCTTTCGGGGCATGCTGGAGCGGCTGGCGCAATACAATCGCTACCTCGAAACCATGGCGGGCAAGTTGTCGCATGAATTGCGTACGCCGATCAGCGTGGCGCGGTCGTCTCTTGAAAACCTGGACGGTGCCGCCAGCGAGGGCGAGCGCCATGTCTTTACACAACGCGCGCGCGAGGGAATCGAGCGTCTGAGCGGCCTGCTGGCGCGCATGAGTGAAGCCACGCGGCTGGAACAGACCCTGCAATCCGAAGCCCGCAGCCGCTTCGATTTGGCGCAGGTGGTGACAGGTTGTGTCGAAGGTTACCGTTACGCTCACCCCAAGCAGCACTTTGAGTTGACGGTGCAGCGACGTTCACCGGATCAGTCGCTTATGATTTACGGCGCGCCCGATTTGATCGCGCAGTTGCTCGACAAGCTGGTGGCCAACGCCCGGGATTTTTGTGTCACGGAGTCCGCCATCCAATTACGGCTTGATGGCGACAGCACACACGTCACGCTGAGTGTGGCCAACACCGGGCCGTTATTGCCTGAAGCGATGGCTGATCAATTGTTTGATTCGATGGTGTCGGTGCGTGACACGCGCGGCGATGAACCCCATTTGGGGTTAGGTCTTTACATCGTGCGGTTAATCGCGGAATTCCATGGCGGCCGGGCGCGAGCCGTCAATCGCCCCGATGCTTCCGGCGTTGTAATTAACGTGACCTTGCCGTTGGCGCCGCCCTTGTCATGATTCGTCAGTATTGATCGTCAACTTGTCAGCGGCCCGTCATCCCGCGGCCGGTTCTCTCCGTTTAAATGTTCCACATGCGCACATCGATCCGATGACGCGCGACACATGCTTAACGGAGGAACACCTATGTACATTCGTCACAATTATCAAACCATTTTGCGCACCTGCACCGCCGTGGCTTTGCCGCTGGCGCTAATGATCGGCTGTTCTGAAAAAGAGCCTGTGGCTCTGGAGCGTGGTGAAATTAATAGTGTAGTGGCCGGCATTGCACTTGAGCCCGATGAGAGCGGCAATATACGCGCCAACGTTCACGGCTTGCGTTATGTAAATATCTCGGCTGCCCTCCCGGAGATTAAATTGGAACCGGAAAACAAACGGGTCGTGACACCTGCGGTCCCGGTATTGTATTTTGCCACCGACATAGACACGGTCGCTGCGCAGGATATGGATACACTCAAACAGCACGCCGGGTTCCTGCTCACGCATGCGCGCTATGTATTGCACGTTAACGGTCATGCCGATGAACGCGGTACACCGCAATATAACGCGGATCTGTCGGCACGCCGCGCACAGCACACTGCCGCAGTGCTGATATCGTTTGGCGTACCGCAAGTGCAACTTAGTGTGGCGAGTTTCGGTGCCCGTATGCCCGTAGGTGACCCGCATCGCTGGGATGAAAACCGGCGCGTGGAGTTGCGGTATGCCGAGGGTTACGATGACGCTATGCTCAGTGAGCGTTAAGCGGCGCGCTGCCTGCCGGGCTGGTGTCGTATTTATTGTTAAACTTTACACATGTTGTGTCGACACAGACTGGCAGTTGTCGCTCCAAAACACTCGCGGCATCCAGGTATGGCAGGCCCAGAGCAAACAATAATCAACGATTCCTATACACAATGGCGGCGCATTTTCTGGCTGATGCTAACGCTGCTGTGCGCGGTCAGCGCTCTGCTGGTGTGGAATGCGCACGACCGCAATACCAATGCGCAAGCCTTGCAGTCGGGGATGGTGCAAGCCGCGGTAACGGGTGCCGCGCATGAAATCGCCTTGCATGTGCGGGCTTTGCGCACGGCGGTGAGTTTATTCGCGGAGAAGGAGCGGCAGATGCTGCAGCGCCTGGCTGCGGACCCGAACAATATCGAAATCTACGAACAGCTACTTAAAAACATCAAGGTGTATTTCAACGACGGTTTCGCAGCGACCCTGGCCGATGAGCATGGCAATCCGGTGGTCGCGGATTTTGATGGATTTGTCGGGCAGTTATGTCAGGCGGATTTGCGCATCTATTCGCAAAGCGAGTTTTTGGTACCGGATGTTTACATTCACTCCAATAGCATTGGCTATCACTTCGACATCATGGTGCCGATCGATGTCGGCGCGCGCAAACCACACATTTTTTTCATCAGTTTTTATCCGCGCGAGATTGGAGCGATTCTGAGCCGCTACCAGTTGGCCGGACATCAACTGTTGTTGCTGGATCGCGAAGTCAATGGCCTGATCGAGATTGATGTCCAAGGTGCGCGTGACACCATGCAGCGCGACCATTTCATCAGCGAAACCGAACGTGCGCAGATTTTATTCAGTGCGCCGGTGGAGGGCACACGCTGGCGATTAGTCGATCTTTCCGCTACCGGTGCGGGGCATGCGCTGGGACAGGCGGTATGGCGGGAGACCGCCGTGGCGATTACCGCGCTGGTGATGCTGAGCATGTATTTTTTGTACACGCTACGGCAACACATGCGCCGTATCAACCAGCAAAATGCCACCTTGCGCGCGCAAGCGCAGGAAATTCAGGAACGCAGCGAGCAGGTCATTAATGTCCTGGAACGCACCACCGATGCCTATGTTGAATTCGACGCGAACTGGCATTGCACTTATCTAAACAGCCAGGCTGGAAAATTGCTGGCTCAATCGCCGGAACGGGGTATTGGACAAGATATCAGGACGGCTTTTCCGGAACTGGCCGAGGCATTCTTTGAAGAAATGCAAAAAGCCCAGGCCGAGTCCGCAGCGCAGGTGTTTTCAGGCTTTTATCCGCCGTCGCGCTGGTTGGAAATCCATGTGCATCCCATGGCGGACCGCACGACTGTGATTATGCGCGATATCACCCAGGAACGTGCCGCTTGGGAACGGGCCAAAGATAGCGAAACGCGTAATCGGGCCATCCTCGATCACATTGCCGATGCCATCATCACCATCGATAGGAACGGCATCATCGAAACTTTTAATCCCACCGCCGAGCAGGTATTCCAGTATCGCGCGCAAGAGGCTATCGGAAAAAATGTCAAGATCCTGATGCCGGAGGCCGACAGCGAACATCACGATGAATACATTGCGCAATATTTTGCCGGCGGCGCCGGCACCTGGCTCGACAAGACGCGTGAACTCATCGGGCGGCGTAAAGACGGCAAACTGTTTCCTGTTGAATTATGCGTTACTCGCGTCAAAGTGCATGAGAGCGATATTTTTATCGCGGCGATGCGCGATATCAGTGTGCGCAAGGAAGTCGAGAGACGCATTCGCGAGCTGGCGCGGCTGCCGGATGAAAGCCCTACGCCGGTCATGCGTGTGGACGGCGCCGGTGTGATCAGCTATGCGAACCGTCCGGCGGAGGAAGAACTGCTGCATTGCTGGGATACCACGGTCGACGGCGACGTGCCGTTGAAGATCGCAGCTATGATCACTGAAGCACTGGCCGCCGGCAGCCCGATGGAACGGGAAATCGTCTGCGCCGACCAGGTGTTTCTGGTGATGTTTGCGCCAGTTGTGGACGGTAATTATGTCAATCTCTATGCGGAGGATATCACCGAGCGCAAACGCGCCGGGCAGGAACTCAAGAATCATCGCGACCATCTCGAAGAACTGGTCAGCGAACGCACCACCGCGCTGGTCATGGCGCATAACGATGCGCTGGTCGCAAGCCGCGCCAAGAGTGCGTTTCTGGCCAGCATGAGTCACGAATTGCGCACTCCCCTGAATGCCATCATCGGTTACAGCGAAATGCTGGAAGAAAATGCAATCGAAGCAGGCAATACGGAGTTGGGCGCCGATCTGCGCAAGATCACCGGATCAGGGCGCCACCTGTTGACATTAATTAACGACATTCTCGATCTGTCGAAAATCGAAGCGGGTAAAGTACAGTTTTCACTTGAGGAATTCAGGGTGGAAGATTTATTGCAGGATATTGAAACGACCATTCGTCCGATGGTGACCAAAAATCAGAACCGTTTCGACATGGTGGCCGACGGCGAGCTGGGAACCATGTATTCCGATGCGTTACGCGTGAAGCAAGTGTTGCTGAATCTGTTGAGCAATGCCTGCAAATTCACCACACGCGGCCGTATCACCCTCATGGCGCGCCGTGAAATCACCGCTGCTGGCGCGGGCTTGTCATTTATCGTCAATGACACGGGCATCGGTATGAGCCAGGAACAGACTATGCGGTTATTCGAACCTTTTACCCAGGCCGATCGCGCCACTGCGATCAAATACGGCGGTACCGGACTGGGGCTCGCGATCAGCCGGCGTTTATGTCAGTTGATGGGCGGTGATATCCGGCTGCATAGCGCCCTGGGTGTGGGCAGCAGTTTTACAGTGCGCCTACCGGCGGAAACAGTGGCGCAGATCGAGCCCCCCGTGGTGGCTTTAGTCAGTTCTTGACTGTTTTGAATTTTTGTTCCAGCAGTTTCTTGTCTTCATACCACAATTCGAAACGCCATTCGCCGGCCACCATTTCAAAATCGTGGTTCAAGCTGTAACCCGTGTAATCGGTGAGCTCACCGCTTCTTATAATCAGTGGTAATTTGGTTTCATAGCCGGTCGAGGCTTTTTGTCCGGGCTTGGTCATGCGCGGATGCACGACGACTTCGCGGAGTTCGATGTCTTCTTTGCCGGTGAAGCCCTTGAGCTGAAAGTGAAAGCCGAACAAACGGCCCGCTTCGATCGGAATAATGTCGGTCTGCTGCACCAACTTGACGGTGGCTCCCGCCTGGGTAATCCCAGAGGTGATGTTCTGGTCTTCGTAACGCTGACCTTCGCTGAGCACCTCGTAGTAACCGAATTCGAGAATTTCGGCGCTCGGCGACGCGGCGGCCATGGTGCAGGGAACGATGCCGGCGAGCAGGGCTACGGTATAGAAAAAAGTGTTGCGCATGGAGCTGTCCTTAAAGTTTGAATGTTGCATGTCAAAATGCCAAGCCTTGGCACAGTTATGTTTCCCTTATTTTGTTTGCGCCTCCCGGATTATGCACTCCTCAAGCGTCCCATTGGTACGCGGCCATGGATAAAATTCCGTAGTTGAAATCTTCATGCAGCGAGCGGCCCGCGGCTGAATTGGCCGCACCCAGTGCAACAAACAGCGGCAGAAAATGTTCGGGCGTGGGATGAATGCGTAACGCATGCGGCGCATGCTGCGGGTAGTCGAGCAGTTCGGTGAGGTCGCCGCGCGTGATGGCGGCGTTCAGCCAGGCATCGAACGCGAGGACATGATCGGACGGCGCGGTGTTGATGGCCTGGCCGCGAAATTCACGCAGATTATGCGTCGCCCCGCCGCTGGCGAGAATCAATACGCCTTCATCCCGCAGCGGCCGCAAGGCTTGACCCAGCGCGAAATGATGGGCGGGATCCTGTTGGGGCTGCACGGACAGTTGCACTACCGGAATATCCGCTTGCGGATAGGTCAGCATCAACGGCACCCAGGCGCCATGATCCAGACCCCGCTGCGGATGCAGTGCCGCGTTCAGACCGGCGGCATTCAGCAGGGCTTGCGCACGCGAGGCTAACGCTGGATCGCCGCGAGCGGGATAGTGCAGCGCATACAGCTCCTGTGGAAAACCCATGAAGTCGTGAATGGTGGGTGGTGCGGCACTGCCTGTGAGCATCGGGTGAGGGGTTTCCCAGTGTGCCGACACGCACAGAATTGCGCGCGGGTGCGGCAGGGCAAGGCCCAGCTCGCGCAAAAAGTCCGGCGTGCGCCCCCGGTCGGTGGCCAGCGTGGGTGCGCCGTGTGAAACAAAAATAATCGGCATGCGCGTCATGCGTGCATTAAATACCAGGTGAGGCCGTTGCGCCAAGCGACGCGCGAATTCTATAGTGGGCTTCCGCAATGGAGCATCAACGATGGATTTGGATCTTCTGGCACAGCAGGTGGGCGCCCAATTGCGCCGGCAAGCTCTGCTTTTGGTCACGGCCGAATCGTGCACAGGCGGCTGGATAGCGAAAGCCATTACCGACATTGCTGGCAGTTCCGCCTGGTTCGACCGCGGGTTTATTACCTACACCAATGCGGCCAAGCAGGAGATGCTGGGTGTGCGCGCGGAAACCCTGGCAGCGCAGGGCGCGGTGAGTGAGGCGAGCGTGCTTGAAATGGCGGAAGGCGCATTGGCGCGCAGCCATGCCCAGGTGAGCGTGGCGGTGAGCGGCATTGCCGGACCCGGTGGGGCCACGTTGACAAAGCCGGTCGGCCTCGTGTGTTTTGCATGGGGCAGGACCGGGTATGCAACCACCACGGCAGCCGAGCAGTTCAGCGGCGACCGAGATTCCGTCCGGCGCCAGGCGGTGGCGCGCGCCTTGCGCGGAGTGCTGGAGCTGCTACAACGCCCCATGTGATGACATCCGGCACTGCAATGGCAGCGCCGGATCGCCAGAATTACTCCAGCGTGAGGATCACCCGGAGGCCTTCTTTGCCCGCAGCGGCGCTGGCCGGCACATAGCCGATCGCGTCCACGTCCTTCGCGACATTATTCACCACCACCGCTTCCGGTTTGCTGACCGGCGGATTTTTCGCGGTATTGGTGATTTTCTTGTTAGCCCATTCGCTGGCCGAATCACGTGCCGAAGCGCCGAGGATTTTTTGCGAAAATAATTCTCGCGACTCGGACTTCGCCGGCAAATCGTAAGCCGTAATACGCGCGCCGTTGTCCCAGGTGACAATGTTGTCGTTGTAGATATTTTTCACATCGGCCGGAGTCAATGCTTGCGTATTCTTGGCATTGACGATGACCACTATTTTTTCCGCCGCAATGGCCGGGCTGCCAAACAATGTCAGCACCAACGCGAGAGAGGCAATAGGATTTGTTCGCATAAATTTTCCTCTCTCAGTTGCCCAGATAGCCCACGACGCTAAAGGTCGTGGATGCATAGTTATCTTGAGTTGAATCGTTGAAGCTGAACAGATGGTGTTCCAGCTTCAGCACGATCGCATGACTGACGTGGTAGTTCACGAACATGCTGTTGGCGATTTCATGATTGTCGATCTTGTCGGTGGCGCTGTTGTTATCGTAAAAGCTGTGCCGCAGGCCGACCGTCCAATCATTAACGACGTCGTACATGAACTGCGCGTAATAACCCGTGTTCACATAGTCCGCGCCGCTGACCGGGGTATGCTTGCCCCTGGCGTATTCGCTTTGAAACGCAAAACTGCCAGTCTTGACTTTTACATGCGCACCGCTTGCCACCTTTTCGGTGTCGAGGTTATCCGTGTCCCGGTAGTACGTCAGCCCGATTTCCGTGAGCTTCAAAAAGGGCAGCAGCAGCCCGACATTAAGGCCCGCCGCTTTATGCGAGTTCTCATCTTTGCTGCCGGTGTTGCCTTCACCATTTCCCCAATACAGGTCGTATTTCAGAAAACTTCCGGCCAGCGGACGAATGCCGTAGGCCATCGCACCGTCGAAGATCTGCGGAAAAATCCTGCGAATATGCAAAGGCAGTGCTTGTGTCGGTACGAACGGCGGATAGTGGTCGACATTCCAAAGTCCGGCCGGTGTAAAGAAACGGCCCAGCCGGAAACTGGCGTCGGGGCGCCACGCATAACTGAGATTCACCGCCTCGGCGAAGATCTCACCCTCGGTGGTACCGGTTTCATGTTTGGGTGCATCCTCGTATTCGATTTCCGAGAAGAAGCGCCACTGCTCGGTAATGCGTTTCTCGAAGAACAGCGACAGGTGATGCAGGCGGAACCCATGCGAGGCCTCGCCCGGTTGGTTGGTTATGGTGTATTCCGTATCGGTGTAGCCTGACACCGTCAGCATGTCTTCCAGACGCGAATTCAGTTCCGCCGCGTCCTCTTTGAGCACCGTGACTTCCTCTTCCAGTGCATTGCCGCCGGCCGCAGGGCTGGCAGGGGCAAGCATCAGCCCGAACGGCAGGAGACATAATCCCAAATAGCGCTTCATTCACCAGCCTCCGTAATAACGCATTGAATTTAAAATTAAGTTGCTTGTTCGCCCAGTGGCTATCGGCGTGAACTTGTTAACACATGAGAAGAAAAAACGATGCGATAGCGGAATTAGTGCGATTTAAGTTTCGCCAGCGCGTCGCGTGCGCGCGTATGGCCTTGCTCGGCCGCGGCGCGCAACCACTTCTCGGCGTTCGCGCCGTTTTGGGCGACACCGTCGCCGCGCTGGTACATCGAAGCCAGTGCGAACTGCGCGTCGGCGTAGTTGGAGTCGGCGGCTTTCTGGTACCACTTAAGAGCTTCCGCAAAATTTACGGTTGTGCCATCGCCTTTTGCATAACGCTCGCCGAGCTGGAATTGGGAGGACGTATGTTCCTGTTGCGCCGCGCGTTGGTACCATTCCAGCGCCAGTGTCCGGTTTGCAGTCACCGCGATGCCCTTGTCGTAGAATCGCGCCACCGCCGCCTGCGCATCCGGGTTACCTTGCTCTCCGGCTTGCGTATACCACTTTAATGCTTCGCTGTTATCGCGGGCCACCGCGGTGCCTTGTTCATAGATTTCGCCGAGGCGGAATTGGGCTTGGATGTCGCCACTCTCGGCGGCCTTTTTCAACCACTTGATCGCATCCCATTTGGCGGTTTCGGTCTGGTCGCGCGGCACGCCCTGGCCTTTAAGATACATCTCGGCGAGTTGCATCTGGGCTTCGATGTTGCCGGTTTCGGAGGCTTTGCGGAACCAATCGGCTGCCTGGATCAAGTCGCGTTTGATCCCCAAGCCTTTGCGATACAAAGTGCCCAGGGCAAACTGTCCCTCGCCATTGTTCTGCGCGGCGGCGCGCTGGTACCAATGGAATGCATCCTCATAGTTTTTGACGCGGCCGCTGCCGCGCCGGTACACATCGCCCAGCAGTAATTGAGCCTGCACGTTGCCGTTTTCCGCGGGCGCGCGTAGCCACTTGATGGCTTGTTCATGGTCGCGCTCCATCGCATCTCCTTCGCTGTACATCGTGCCCAAACGCAATTGCGCCTGGAGGTGGCCCTGTTCGGCCGCCTTAACGAGCCAGTTCAGTGCTTCTTCAGTGTTGCGCGGTGTGTCCACGCCTTGTTCGTACAGGAGCGCCAGTTGATAGGACGCGTCGCGATCGCCCTTTTCCGCGGATTTGTGGATTTGTTCAAACGCCGTGAGTTCTGGTTGGGGCGGTTTCGCGGTTTCGCGTTCCACGTCTGTTTTGGGCTTGGGTGGTGCGGCAGGTTTTTCAACCTCTTTACGTTTTACCGTTTCGGATTCCTCGGCGCGACGCGCGCTCAGATCTTTATTGATGTCGGCTTTGTTTGACGTTTTAAATTTATCCAGCAGGGCGAGCGCCGCCACGTGTTTCTGTTCCGCCGCGCGTTGCAGCCAGCGCAGCGCCTCCACCGAATTGCGTTCGCTGCCCGGTTCGAGTAACAGCCGCCCTAATTCGTATTGAGCATCCACATCGGCGGAGCGGGCCGCTGCGGTGAGCCAGTGGATCGCTTCCTTGGTGTTCTTTGCGACGCCGCGTCCGTTCAGATACAGCATGCCATACGCAAATTGCGCATCGGTCAGGCCTTGCCCCGCGGCGCGTTTCCACCATTGCGCGGCTTGCCCGTCATCTTTGACAACACCTGCGCCCAGCTCATACAAACGGCCCAGTTGATATTGCGAATTGGCGTGGCCGCGCTCGGCGGCCTTGGTGAGCCATTTACGCGCCTGGGCCGGATCCTTCGCCAGCCCGGTGCCATTCATGTACAGCACCCCGATCTGATATTGCGCGTCGAGTACGCCTTCTTCCGCCGCTTTGCCCAGCCAAAGGGCCGCCTCTTTTTCGCTTTTTCTGATCCCGTGCCCGGTGAGCAAGGCCATGCCGTAATGACGCTGTGCATTGACATGTCCTTTGCGCGCCGCCTGTTCAAACCATTCCGTGGCGGTGCGCGCATCGGCGCTGACCCCTTGCCCGGCGGCATACAGCATTGCGGTTAAGTATTGCGCTTCGACATGCCCCTGTTCGGCGGCGCCGGTCAGCAGGCGAGCGGCCTGTGGATAATCTTTCTTGCCGCCCTGGCCGCGCAAAAGCATGGAACCGGCAAGAAATTGTGCCTCGGTGTTCTGCAACTCGGCCGCTTTCTTGTACCAGAACAGTGCCTGGCTGAGGTCGACGGTGATGCCCCCGGTGCTATACCACTGCCCCAGCAACAACTGCGCATCGACATGCCCGCTGCGCGCCGCACGTTGATACCACGTCAGTGCCTGCGCCGGGTCTTTGGGTACGCCATTGCCCTGTGCGTAAATATTGCCAAGCTCGAATTGCGCATCCATATGGCCCTGATTGGCGGCGGCGAGATACCAATGAAGGGCTTCCTCCATATCCAGCTTGACGCCCTGACCGCCGGCGTACATGGAACCGAGCATGAACTGCGCACTGGCATCGCCCTCTTTGCTGGCGAGTTCCGTGACTTGCTCAACCGGAATCGACACCACCGCCTCGATACTGAAGGCAGCGGCGAGCAACACCAGGCAGATCATGTACGCAAACCCGCGTGCCACACGAGGGTGTTGACAAAAGAGGGGGCTGCGATTCGGCATGATGGATTGCTTGTAAATGAAATGTTAACGACAAGTATGTCGGAAACATGATGTTCAGCACGCTGAATACCTGTCAGGTCTGCCTTCGCCGGATGGGGTCTGAATGCATCGCGGGAAGTGCCGCTCAAGGTTGAAATGGGTACGAATGACTCAGGAAAATCCAGCTTGATGCATTGGGTCTGACGGTTCCCACGCAGAAGGCTTGATCATTGCGGCCTTTCCTTGCATAAGGACTAGGCCGCTTCGCACTCCTATGGAATAATTGCGCATCCATTTTTACAGGGCTCGGCGCTTTGGGTGGCGAAGTTGGAGGCGGGTATGACGGTTAAAGCAGCGGCGGCGGACGACAACAAGCTCAAGGCGCTCAGTGCGGCGCTGGGGCAGATCGAAAAACAATTCGGTAAAGGTTCGATCATGCGCATGGGCGACTCGGTCGCTTCGCGCGATATCCAGGTGGTATCGACCGGCTCGCTGACCTTGGACCTGGCGTTGGGCGTGGGTGGTTTGCCGCGCGGACGCGTAGTGGAAATCTACGGGCCGGAATCCTCCGGTAAAACCACGCTCACGTTGCAAGTAATTGCAGAGATGCAGAAGATCGGCGGCACCGCGGCGTTTATCGATGCCGAGCATGCGCTCGATCCGCAATATGCGGGCAAGCTGGGCGTGAACGTCGAAGATTTATTAGTGTCACAACCTGACACCGGCGAGCAGGCGCTGGAAATCGCCGACATGCTGGTGCGCTCCGGCGCGGTCGATATCATCGTCGTCGACTCGGTCGCGGCGCTGACGCCCAAGGCGGAAATCGAAGGCGAAATGGGCGATTCGCACATGGGTTTGCAGGCGCGCTTGATGTCGCAGGCGCTGCGCAAGCTCACCGGTAACATCAAACGCACCAACACGCTGGTGATTTTCATCAACCAGATCCGCATGAAAATCGGCGTGATGTTCGGCAACCCCGAAACCACCACCGGCGGTAACGCGCTGAAGTTCTACGCTTCGGTGCGCCTGGACATCCGCCGCATCGGCAACATCAAAAAAGGCGATGAAGTCATCGGCTCGGAAACACGCGTGAAGGTGGTGAAGAACAAGGTCGCGCCGCCGTTCAAGCAGGCGGAGTTTGACATTTTGTACAACGAAGGTATTTCGCACGAAGGCGAAATCATTGAGCTCGGCGTCAACGCCAATATCGTTGAAAAATCCGGCGCCTGGTTCAGCTACAACAAGGAACGCATCGGTCAAGGCAAGGACAACGCGCGCCAGTTCCTGAAAGAGCATCCGCAAATCGCGCAAGAGATCGAAGCCAAAATCCGCGCCGCCGCGTTGCCTGCGGTGGTGGTAATCGCAGCAGATGATGCGGCGGACAGCGAAGCCTGACGCGACGCCGGCGCAGGTGCAGCGTGCCGCGGTGGAATTGCTGGCGCGCCGCGAACACGCAACGCAGGAATTACGCGGCAAACTCGTAGCCAAGGGTTATCCGGCGGAATTGGTGAGCAACGCGCTGGAACAACTCGGCGCGCAAGGCCTGCTCAGCGACGCGCGCTTCGCCGAAGTGTTCGCCCGCACGCGTGCCAACAAGGGTTATGGAACGGCGCGTATCGCACAGGAATTACGCTTGCGCGGGGTTGCGGACGAGCACATCGCGCCGGTCTTGACAGAAGCAAAAGAAAATTGGCGCGCGCAGATCACACAGGTGCGCCGTAAACGCTTTGGGGAAGCCCTACCGCAGTCCAATGCCGACCGCGCCAAGCAGGCGCGGTTTTTATTGCAGCGCGGGTTTAGCTCCGAGCAGGTGCGTGCGGTGTTGCGCGGAAAATTTGACCCGTAGAGGCGCGATTCATCGCGCCTTGTCGGAGGGTAAGGCGACCGTACCCGAGGGCGCAATGAATTGCGCCCCTACTTCAATTTAGGATTTTTGAATCGAAAACTATGACCAGCAGCTCCGACCTACGTAAATTGTTCCTCGATTTTTTCCAGCAGCACGGCCACACCATTGTTCCGTCCAGCTCGTTGGTGCCAGGTAACGACCCAACTTTATTGTTCACCAATGCCGGCATGGTGCAGTTCAAGGATGTGTTTCTGGGCCTGGAAAAACGCCCTTACCTGCGCGCGGCGAGTTCGCAGCGTTGTGTGCGGGCGGGCGGCAAGCACAACGACCTGGAAAACGTCGGTTACACCGCGCGTCATCACACCTTTTTCGAGATGCTGGGTAATTTCAGTTTCGGCGATTATTTCAAGCGCGAAGCGATTCAATACGCGTGGGCGTTTCTCACCGATGTGTTGAAATTGCCGCCGGAAAAATTGTGGATCACGGTATACGAGCAGGACGAAGAGGCCGCCGACATCTGGCTCAAAGAATTGGGCGTCGATCCCACGCGTTTCTCGCGTATCGGTGCCAAGGATAATTTCTGGTCGATGGGCGACACCGGGCCGTGCGGTCCGTGTTCGGAAATTTTTTACGATCACGGACCCGCGATTGCCGGCGGTCCGCCCGGTTCGCCGGATGCGGACGGGGATCGTTATATCGAGATCTGGAACCTGGTATTCATGCAGTTCGATCGCGCCGCCGACGGCAGCATGCGGCCGCTGCCCAAACCGTCGGTCGATACCGGCATGGGGCTGGAGCGTCTCGCCGCCGTGCTGCAGCACGTGCACAATAATTACGAGATCGATCTGTTCCGCAATCTCATTCAGGTGATTGCGCAGCTCGCCGGGGTAAAAGACTTCAGCAATGCATCCTTGCGCGTGATCGCCGATCACATTCGCGCCTGCGCTTTTTTAATTGTCGACGGCGTGTTGCCGTCCAATGAAGGGCGCGGCTATGTGTTGCGCCGCATCATCCGGCGCGCGGCGCGGCATGGATACGAATTGAATCTGCGTGAGCCGTTTTTCTACAAGATGGTCGCACCGCTGGTTAAAGAAATGGGCGCGGCCTATCCGGAACTCGCGCAAGCCCAGGCGCAGGTGGAGCGTGCGCTGAAGCAGGAAGAAGAACGCTTCGGCGAGACACTGGCGCACGGCATGAAAATCCTCGACGAAGACATTGCCAAACTGAAAGGCAAAACCATTTCCGGCGCGACTCTATTTAAGTTGTACGACACCTATGGATTTCCGGTCGACCTGACCGCCGATATCGCGTTCGCGCGCGGCCTGAAAGTGGACATGGAAGGCTACGAGCAAGCGATGAACGAGCAGCGCGAGCGGGCGCGCTCGGCCAGCCAGTTCGGTGTGGCCTATTCACAGGCCGTGACGGTTGAAGGACGCACCCAGTTTACCGGGTATGACAATCTGGTGGATCGTGCCTCTGTACTTGCGCTGTTTAAAGAGGGCCAGCCGGTCGCCACCTTGCGTAAAGGCGAGACCGGCATGGTGGTGCTGGAGCGCACGCCGTTTTACGCCGAGTCCGGCGGTCAAGTGGGTGATCGCGGTGTGCTGGTCGCGGAAAATGTCGAGTTTGCCGTGAACGACACGCAAAAACAGGGTGCTGACGCGATCGGGCACCTGGGCGTGGTGCGTCTTGGTGAATTGAAAACGGGTCAGGCGATCGAAGCGCGTGTGGATGCGCAAGCGCGCTGCGACACCGCTTACCATCATTCCGCGACCCATTTGTTGCATGCCGCATTGCGTCAGGTGCTGGGCGCGCACGTCACGCAAAAAGGTTCGCAGGTGTCGCCGGAACGTTTGCGTTTCGACTTTGCGCATTTTGAACCCATCAAATCGGAGCAACTGGCGCAGATCGAACGCCTGGTCAACGAACAGATCCGCATCAATCATGCGGTCGAAACCAAATTGATGGCGGTTAAAGACGCCATGGCCAGCGGCGCGATGGCGTTGTTCGGCGAGAAATACGGCGACGAAGTGCGCGTGCTGCGCATGGGTCCGTTCTCGACTGAATTATGCGGCGGCACGCATGTGGTGCGCACCGGCGACATCGGCGTGTTCAAAATCGTTTCCGAAGGCGGCGTCGCCGCCGGCGTGCGGCGTATTGAAGCCGTAAGCGGCGCGCGCGCACTGGAGTGGATCGCGCAGAGCCAGGCGCAGATGGCGAGTGTTGCCGATCTGCTAAAAGCCACGCGTGACAGCGTCGAAGAAAAAGTGCGTCAGTTGCTTGAGCGCGTGCGCAAGACCGAAAAAGAACTGGAGCAGTTGAAGGGCAAGGCGGCCAGCAGCCAAGGCAGTGACCTGGCCGGGCAGGCTCAGGATATCAACGGCCTGAAAGTTTTAGCCGCGCGCCTGGACGGCGTCGATATCAAAGCGTTGCGCGATACCGTGGATCAACTCAAAAACAAGCTCGGTTCCGCCGCGGTGGTGTTGGCCGCCGTCAGCGACGGCAAGGTCAGTTTGGTGGCCGGTGTCACGTCCGACTTCAATGCCAAAGTTAAAGCGGGCGAGCTGGTCAACATGGTGGCTCAGCAAATCGGCGGCAAAGGCGGCGGCCGCGCCGACATGGCACAGGCGGGTGGCACCGAGCCGGGTAAGCTCGAAGGCGCATTGCGTTCGGTGCCGGAATGGGTGCGGCAACAGTTAGGATGATTATCCTATTCCATGCCACCTTGACTCCCTAACAATTGCTTGAACGAAAAATCCCTTCCCCCTGCAAGGGGGAAGGAGTGTTTTATTTCGACGTGGACCATCGTTGCTACTTTATTAAATAGCTGTTTTATAGTTTAATTTCGGCCTTTTACTTAAGCGGAAGTTAAAAGCTCATCATGGGCCTTATCGTTCAGAAGTACGGCGGTACCTCGGTCGGCAGTGTGGAGCGTATCGAGAATGTCGCCCGCCGCATCATCAATTACCGCAAGCAAGGCCACGACATCGTGGTTGTGGTGTCGGCGATGAGCGGCGAAACCGACCGCTTGATGCGCCTGGCCAAAGCCATCGATCCCTGTCCCAACGAACGTGAACTCGACGTGCTGCTTGCCACCGGCGAACAAGTCACGATCGCGTTGCTGGCGATCATGCTGCACAAGCTGGGCTGCCCGGCGCGTTCGTACACCGGTGCTCAAGTACAGATACTTACTGACGATGTACATAACAAGGCGCGCATTCTCAACATTAACGAGGAGCGTGTGCGCAAGGACTTGCAGGAAGGCCGTGTGGTGGTCGTGGCGGGATTCCAGGGCGTCGACGAAAAAGGCGATATCACCACACTGGGCCGCGGCGGTTCCGATACCACCGGCGTGGCGCTGGCCGCCGCCTTGAAAGCGGACGAGTGCCAGATCTATACCGATGTGGACGGCGTGTATTCCACCGATCCGCGTGTGGTGCCGAATGCACGCCGCCTGGAACGTATCACATTTGAAGAAATGCTGGAAATGGCAAGCCTGGGCTCCAAGGTTTTGCAAATCCGTTCGGTTGAGTTCGCGGGAAAATACAATGTCCCGCTGCGGGTTTTATCCAGTTTTGGCGAGGGTTCAGGAACTCTCATTACGTACGAGGACAAGGCAATGGAACAAGCATTAATTTCCGGGATCGCGTTTAATCGCGATGAGGCCAAGCTCACCATCGTCGGCGTGCCCGACCAGCCCGGGGTGGCTTACCGCATACTCGGACCGGTCGGCGACGCGAATATCGAAGTCGACATGATTGTGCAAAACGTGGGGGCCGACGGCACCACCGATTTCACTTTCACCGTGCATCGCAACGACTTCGATAAAGCCATGACTATAATTAAAAACGTGGCGAAAGAATTACGCGCACGCGATACCAAAGGCGACAATAAAATTGTCAAAATCTCATTGGTGGGCGTCGGCATGCGTTCGCATGCGGGCATTGCCAGCAGCATGTTCAAGGCGCTTGCCGATCACGGCATCAATATTCAGATGATCTCGACCTCGGAAATCAAAATCTCGGTGGTGGTCGACGAGAAGTATCTGGAATTAGGCGTGCGTGCGCTGCACGATGCGTTCGGTCTGGAACAAAAGCCGGACTCAGTGCGCTGAAATTGCCAAGCGGCGTTAAACCATATACCTTTACGCGATTGTTTTGAAAAGCTGGGGGCTACTGGCAATAACGGGCGGGAAGGTCACTATAAGCAACAACTCGGCAAATTTTCGGGGAGAATGCGCCAGGTTTTGAAAGTGTGAAGTTTTAAGTGAGCTTGCCGATAAGAGTTGTACACCGGGAGTTCAGTGCTAAGGAGAACATAGATGCTCATTTTGACCAGACGCGTGGGTGAAACATTAGTGATCGGAGACGATGTCACCGTTACGGTACTCGGTGTGAAGGGTAATCAGGTGCGGATCGGCGTTGAAGCGCCTAAAACCATTTCGGTACATCGCGAAGAAATCTACGAACGCATTCAGCGCGAAAAATCGCAAACCACGGAAGGTACGGCTGCGGCGGAAACGCCGCCGGTAAGCAAGGTGCGGGAATCCCGCTAGCATCATCGTGATTGAATATTGCGGCATGAAGGGCACTTCGATGTGCCCTTTGGCGTTTATAGGCCGCAAACACACCGGCGAATATCTTTGCTCGCGAAAACAATTTGCTAATCGAGTCAAATTTGGGACAATACCCGCCCGTTTCAATCAACGGAGCAACAACCGGTAAGGCTGTTGCGGATGTATGAAATGGAGAGGTGGCCGAGTGGCCGAAGGCGCTCCCCTGCTAAGGGAGTATGGGGTCAAAAACTCCATCGAGGGTTCAAATCCCTCCCTCTCCGCCAACTTCAATGGACTGACCAATTATATTGACCCATCGCATTGATCACTTCATAATCCCGCACCTTGCAAAGCAGCGCTGATTCGGTCAGATGAGCGACCACAGGCATGCAGGGGTCAAGGCAGTACAGTTTTAAATCACGCGCCCGTAGCTCAGTTGGGTGAGCGGCGGGCTTAGGAGCCGCGAACGCGAGTCATGGATGACGAGCTGGACAGTAGCACCAAGGATGGGTCAAAGCAGTAATGTTTAAAACCATGCGCCCGTAGCTCAGTTGGATAGAGTACCAGGCTACGAACTTGGTGGTCGGGAGTTCGAATCTCTCCGGGCGCACCATACTAAATGAAGGCTCACCGTTTTTTGGTGAGCCTTTATCATTTATATCGTTGAGTCGAGATGTCGAACTCCCGGTTTCATAAGCAATTCGACAACTTACTTTCCAAAAATCCCTTCGCATCTTGATCAAGTTTCATAAGTGGCGTACGCAGTCACTGCAAGTAATCTGCTATCGCCACATCCTCAGTTCACTCACTATAATGCCAGCGCGTAGCGCCGGGATTTCCTGGCAGTTTAAAAATCCCGAAGTCGTCGAAAGGAATACGCCGCATGCTTACTCTGCCCAGTATCGAACAACGCATTGCCCAGGAACTCAACGCGCGCGAAGCGCAGATCGTCGCTGCCATCGCGTTGCTTGACGCGGGGGCGACGGTGCCGTTTATCTCGCGTTACCGCAAAGAAGCGACGGGCGGGCTGGACGACACGCAGATGCGTAACCTCGAAGAACGTCTTGGTTATTTGCGCGAGTTGGAAGAACGCCGCATCGCCGTTATCAGTTCCATCGAAGAGCAGGGCAAGCTGACCGATGCGCTCAAGCAAGCGCTGCTGCTCGCCGACAGCAAAACGCGCCTCGAAGATCTCTATTTGCCCTACAAACAGAAGCGCCGCACCAAGGCGCAGATCGCCATCGAAGCGGGGCTGGAACCGCTGGCCGATGCGCTGTTCAATAATTCCGCGCTGGATCCACAAATTGAAGCTGCCAAGTTCATCAATGCCGACCACGGTGTCGCTGATGGTGCTGCGGCGCTCGACGGCGCGCGCCAGATTCTGATGGAACGCTTCGCCGAAGATGCCGAACTGGTCGGCCAGTTGCGCAACCATTTCTGGGCTCATGGTGTGTTGCATGCCCAGGTGGTGGCGGGCAAGGAAGCCGACGGCGCCAAATTCTCCGACTACTTCGACAAGAGCGAGGCAATCAAAAGCGTGCCTTCGCACCGTGCGCTGGCAATGTTTCGCGGCCGCACCGAAGGCATTCTCAACATCAATCTGAAACTGGCGGAAGATACCGAAGCCGAAGCCAACCGCACGCCCACGAAAGGCGAACGCATGATCGCCGCGCGCTTCGGCATTCACGACCAGAAACGCGCCGCCGATGCGTGGCTGCTCGATACTGTGCGCTGGACCTGGCGCGTCAAGATGTCGCTGCACATCGACACCGAGCTGATGCGGCAACTGCGTGAGCAGGCGGAACTGGACGCGATCAAAGTATTCGCGTCGAATTTAAAAGATCTGTTGCTGGCCGCCCCGGCGGGGCCGCGCGCCACGCTGGGTCTGGACCCGGGCTTGCGCACGGGCGTCAAGGCGGCGGTGGTTGACAATACTGGCAAGCTGGTCGATCACGCCACTATTTATCCGCACCAGCCCAAGAATCAGTGGGACCAAGCGCTGCACGTGCTGGGCGAGCTGTGCAAGAAGCACCACGTCGATCTTATCAGCATCGGCAACGGCACCGCTTCGCGCGAAACCGACAAGCTCGCCGCCGAACTCATCAAACGCCATCCCGAACTGCGTCTGACCAAAATCATGGTCAGCGAAGCGGGTGCCTCGGTGTACTCGGCCTCGGAACTTGCGGCGCGCGAGTTTCCCGAGCTTGACGTTTCCATCCGCGGCGCGGTTTCGATTGCGCGCCGTCTGCAAGATCCGCTCGCCGAGCTGGTGAAGATCGAACCCAAGGCGATCGGCGTCGGCCAGTACCAGCATGATGTTAACCAGTACCGGCTGGGTAAATCGCTGGAAGCCGTGATCGAGGATTGCGTCAACGCCGTCGGGGTTGATGTCAATACCGCCTCCGCCGCGTTGCTGGCCCACATCGCCGGGCTGAATGCCACGCTGGCGCAAAATATTGTCGAGCACCGCGACCAGAACGGTGTCTTCAAAAACCGCAAGGCCTTGCTGAAGGTGCCGCGCCTGGGACCCAAAGCCTTCGAACAGGCGGCGGGCTTTTTGCGCGTCATGAACGGCGACAACCCGCTCGACGCTTCGGCCGTGCATCCCGAAGCTTATCCGGTCGTGCAACGCATCGCGGAATCGGCAAGCCGCGATGTGCGTGCACTGATCGGCGACAGCGCCTTCCTCAAAAAACTCGAACCGAAAAATTTCACCGATGAACAATTCGGCGAACCGACCGTGCGCGACATCATCGCCGAACTCGACAAACCGGGCCGCGACCCGCGCCCGGAGTTCACCACCGCCACGTTTAAAGAAGGCGTCGAAGAACTCAAGGACTTGAAACAAGGAATGCTGCTCGAAGGGGTCGTGACTAACGTCACTGCGTTCGGCGCCTTCGTCGACATCGGCGTGCACCAGGACGGCCTGGTGCACATCTCCGAACTCGCCGACAAATTCGTCAGCGATCCGCGCGCCGTGGTCAAGGCCGGCAACGTGGTCAACGTGCGAGTGCTCGATGTTGATCTCAAACGCAACCGCGTCGCGCTCACCATGAAGAAGCACGCCGACGGTAACGAGCGCAGCAAGGAAGAACGCGCGGCGAAACCCGCATATGACAACAAGCGGCACACC
>CAZHHW010000003.1:68371-75979 GCA_964532385.1 uncultured Gammaproteobacteria bacterium
GAAGCATAAATCCCCTGAAACCCACCGCGAAACACTGTTAAGCATCTTGTGGTTGCGCCGCTAAAGGATGCAAGCGTATTAAATGTCAACCGGAATCCTTCCTGCAGGCAGAGGGTTTGTCGCTATGCACGGACCAATTTTAAGCACTCTAAAGGCAATGTGATGAAAGTGAATGGCCATGAGCCATCCATGCGTGGCGGACTCACCTTTGGTTTTACGACAGTACTGGCGTTAATGACGGTGCTCATGGTGATTGCCGTGGCTTGGATGGCGAGTATTAATCGCGAATTGGACGCGATCATAAACGGCAATTTTGTTAAAACCGAATTAGCCCACACAATGGAAACGGCCTTACGCGAACGCGCCATTGCAATGCACACCATTGCGGTGATGCAAGACCCGTTTGATAAGGATGTCTATGAGCAGCGCTTTACCGAATTGGGCAGTCGGTTTACCGCCGCGCGCGAGCAACTAGAAGCGCTGCCGCTTTCGCTCGAGGAACGCAGCCTGCTCGCACAGATACGAAGCTTGACATCCAAAACTTTACCTCACGTGCGCAATGCGATTGAACAAGCCATGGCAGCCGAGGATACCAGCCACACTCTCGCGGTTCTTGACAGTATTCGTGTCAATGCCGTGCCACGGCAATTGTTAATTGCGGAAGAACTCAACAAGTTGATTACCTTGCAAAAGGAAAATACCAAACATACGGCCCTTGAGGTGAAAGCAGGCTATGAGCGAACTCTTTCGCTCATGATCGTCACTGGCACGCTCGCTGTCTGTATCGGATTGCTGGTGGCGATTTTTGTCGTTCGCCATGCGACACGCCAGGCGGCGAAACTTCAGCATCAAGCCCTGTTTGATGGTTTAACCAATCTGCCCAATCGCGTGTTGTTTCAAGACCGCTTGCAGCAGGTGATTTTATCCAGCCGGCGTGATAAACGCCTGTTTGCATTGTTCTCGCTGGACTTGAACCGGTTTAAGGAAATCAACGATACCATGGGTCATCATCGGGGCGATCAATTGCTCAACATGGTGGCGCAGCGCTTACTGGGCCATGCACGTGAATCGGACACCATAGCCCGTTTGGGTGGTGATGAATTTTCATTGTTGTTGCCGTCGACGGATATGAATGGCGCGGCCGTGTTCGCGCAAAAACTACTGAAACTAATGGAAGAAGAATTCAATCTGGATGGCAAAAATGTTTCCGTGGGTGCGAGTATCGGTATTGCGATTTTTCCCGAGCATGGCCACGATCCCGACACCTTGATGCAGCATGCCGATGCGGCGATGTATGTCGCCAAACGTTCCGGCAGCAGTTTCGAGTTTTACGATGAAGCGATTGGCAAGAATGAGCTCAATAATATTGCATTGAAAAATGATTTGCGGTATGCCATCGAGCGCAACGAGCTGCGCTTGTATTATCAGCCGAAGATCGGCCACCAGCATGGCAAAGTCACCGGATTTGAAGCGCTGGTCCGCTGGCAACATTCCCAGCATGGATTGATTCCGCCGGACCGCTTTATACCACTGGCCGAGAGCACCGGCTTAATTCAATCGCTCACGGCCTGGGTAATCGAGGAAGCGGTGCGGCAATGCGCGATGTTGCATCAAACCGGCATGTACTTGACCATGGCGGTAAATGTTTCGGCAATTAATCTCAGAGATGGCGAATTACCGCAAAAAATATCTGCGGTGTTGACAGCGCATCAACTGGATCCAAAATGGCTGGAAATTGAAATCACCGAAAGCGCGGTCATGGACGACACACTCTGTACGCTGCGGGTGCTGGAGAAATTGGATTTGTTGGGAACCTGTTTGTCGATTGATGACTATGGCACCGGTTATTCCTCGTTAGCGAATATCAAAAGGCTGCCGCTCAACAACATTAAAATCGACAAGTCGTTTGTCATGGGAATGAGCAACAACCGCGCCGATGAAACCATTGTGCGTTCGACCATCGAAATGGGTCATGGCCTGGGCCTGGGCGTGGTTGCCGAAGGCGTCGAGAATCAAGCGACCTGGAACCGATTAACCGAGCTTGGCTGCGATTCCGCGCAAGGGTATTTCATGAGCCGGCCAATGCCTCCCGAACATCTGCTGAAATGGCTGCGCGAGTCGCCGTGGGGATTGACGGCCGATATCGTTTCGCAAAACGAACAGCCTCCGGACACTGCCGTTGAAAGCGCATCGTAGTCAATGAGCTTTGCGAGGTTAATCAGGGGTCTTGTTTTGATATTTTATTAATTCCAGCCCCAAAAAAGGAGGCTCCATGAAATGGATCACTCGCGAACGGCCTAAGATCGATCGGATTGCTTGTCCGTGGTTAATCACGCGTTTCATCGATGCGGCGCCGGAATTTATTTATGTTCCGGCAGCAAAAGTCGTGGCGATGAGCAAAGAACTCGATGCCATTCCTTACGACATCCCGGGGGTCGAGTTCAGCCATGTCGGTGACTTGTGCAGTTTTGATGCATTTATCGCCAAATACCAACTCCATGACCGGGCGCTCGCCGATCTCGCGCTCATCGTCAGGGCGGCGGACACTGATCGTCTTGATCTGGCCCCTCAAGCCAGCGGGCTGCTGGCCGTCTCGCTGGGGCTTTCGCACTTATTTGCCGATGACCATGACATGCTCAAGCAGGGTCTGGTGCTGTACGACGCCTTGTATGCCTGGTGCAAACATGCGCGCGGCGAAACCCATGCGTGGAATCCGCAAACCTACGTCTAACTATTGCGGCGTAGCCGTAGCGCCGCTAAAACCCCAGTGAATCTCTCAACAAGCCCCTGTTCATCGCGTGATCAACGGTGGACGCGCTGTAGCGGCTTTGCCACACTGTGCTTTATACAAATTGCAGGGGAACATCCGTTGAGCGTGAAAGCCATGTGGCAAAAATTCTGGATCGCTTCAGTCTTGTTACTGGCGGCCTGCGCGAGCAAAGAAACCCAGATTGCGCAATTCGTCGCGCGCGGCGCGCAGCATTTCGCCGCCGGTGAATACACCCAGGCGCGGCTTGAATATGCCAACGCCTTGCAGCTTGAACCGGCCGATGACGACGCGAATTTTCACATGGCGCAGGTGGTGGATAAATTAAACGGTCCGCGCGCCGCTTTGGCTTTTTATCAGCGTGTGGCGAATACCAGCCCCCGGTATACCGCCGCGCAGATCGGCTTGGCGCGCGCGTTTCTGGCCATCGGCGCGATGGACAAAGCACTGGCGATCGCGGGTCAGGTGTTGGTGAACAATCCCAACGACGCGGATGCGCTCATGGTGCGCGCGGGTGTTTTTGCGCGCTGGGGAGACGATGCGCGTGCCGGCGAGGATGCGCGTTCCGCATTGCGTGCCGATCCCAAACAGATCGATGCGCAGATTTTTCTGGCGGGCCTGGCCCTGCGTCATGGCCGAGCGGAAGAGAGCAGCACGCAACTCAGGCAAGCCCTGCTGTCGGGTGCGCAGCGCGTTAGCGTACAGGCGGCGCTCGCCGAAGTTCTCGCCCTGCAAGGAAATACCCAGGAAGCGTTGCAGCTTCTGCAAGACAGCATCCACGCCCAGCCGCAGGAAATATCGCATCGCGTGCGCCTGGCCGAAATTTATACGCGCCTGGGTAAAATGGACGAGGCCGAAAAAACCCTGCGCGATGCACTCACCGCCTTGCCCGACAATGACGCCGCGCGTCTGGCCTTGGTGGATTTTCTGTCCCGGCAGCGCGACCCGGCGGCGGCGGAACATTTGCTGCTGAGTTACATCGAACAGCAACCCCAGGCCTATGCATTGCGGTTTGGTTTGGCCGCCTTGTACGAGCGCGCGCAAACCGGCGAACAAACCAAACAGGTGTATCGTGACATTATCGCGCGCGACCCGGCCGGTCTCGACGGCCGCCTGGCGCGTTTGAAACTGGCGCAATGGCTGGCGCAGCACGGCGCGCGCGATGAGGCGGAACTGCTGCTCGACGACGATGTAAAAAACAATGTTGCCGATTCCGAAGCGCTGTTGTTGCGCGCGCGCCTGGCGCTGGATCGCGGCGCGTTCGACCGCGCGGTTCCCGATATTCGCGCCGCCTTGCAGGTGCAACCCAAATCGCCGGCCGCTTGGCGCTTGCTGGCGCGCGCGCAGTTCGCGCAAGCCGATGTGCCGCACGCGTTGGAGAGTTTGCAAAAATCGCGCGAAGCCAATCCGCACGACATCGAATCGTTACTGGCTTCCGCGCAACTGCAAATGCAGGCCGGCGAGGTGGAGGCGGCCATTGATGCCCTGCAAATTTTTCTGAAAGAAAATCCCGGCCAGAGTGCGGTTGCGGAAGAATTGTTGAAGGCGTATGTGCTCAAGCAAGACTGGAAGGCGGCGATGGCGCTGGCCGAGCAAATGAAAGCGACCGCGCAGGACCCGGGATTGGGCTACTACTACAGCGGCTGGGTGTATCAACAGAAAAAAAACTATGCCGCCAGCATCAAGCAGTTTGAAGAAGCGTTACGCGGTAATCCGCAATCGCCCGAGCGGCTCACGGCGATCGTAAAAAGTTATCTGGCTCTCAAGCAACCCGCGCGCGCCGCGCAGCGCATCAAGCAAATCCTGAAGCAGTTCCCGCAGAATGCCGCCGCCTATAATTTGCTGGGCGAAGTCAATCTGGCGCAAAAGCGCAGCGACGACGCGCAGACCGCGTTTCGCAAGGCGCTGCTGGCCGATCCGCATTATGCGCCGGCCTACCGCAATCTGGCGGCGGTGCGCGCGGCGCGCGGTGCGCCCGCCGACGCCATAAAAATTTATCAGGAAGGCCTCCTGGCCACGCAGGGCGATGCCGGTTTGCTGTTTGCGCTGGGCGTCACTTACGAACGTTTGGGTGAATACGATGCAGCGGTGAAAAATTATGAACTTGTGCTCGCTAAAGAACCGATGTCTTTCGCGGCAATGAATAATCTGGCGATGCTATTGATAAGCGGCAACCCCGACCCGGCGCGCTTGAATAAGGCCAAGGAACTGGCCGACCGCTTGCGCACGAACCCCGCACCCGCCTATCTCGACACCGTGGGTTGGGTGTACTACCGCCACGGTGACTATGCGGCCGCGGTGCCCTATCTTGAACGTGCCGTGCGGGCGTTGGGGCAGTTTCCGGTGGTGCATTATCATTTGGGCGCGGCGCTCGCCAAGAGCGGTGATCAGGCCGGCGCGCGCCGCCACTTGCAGGAAGCGCTGCGGCGGCAGAGCGACTTTCCGGGCATCGACGATGCGCAAGCGATCTTGAGCCAGCTTGGAAAGAACCGCCGGCGGTGACAATTTTTTGGGTACGAGGTTTTGACTCAATGGTTGACATGCTGCACTCTGAAGAACTCGCGGCGCTCCAGCCTTTGCATACCGGGTAACCGCATGCCGATACGATGTGAACCGCTTCCTGTGCTATTGATCGAAGACACTCACGGCGGTGCGATGCGGGTGCAAACGCAGTTGATGGAATACGCTCCCGACGAATTCGCCATCAGCGTGGCCGGACGGCTCGCACGCGCGCAGGAATGCCTTAAAGAACAGGCCTTCGCCGCGATCTTGCTGGACTTGTCGCTGCCCGATTCAAGCGGCATAGAAACTTTAAGCCGTATCAAGGCGGCCGCGCCGCAAGTGCCGATTATTGTCTTGAGCGGCGAGGACGACGACGAGTCGATTGCGTTGCATGCCGTGCAGCATGGCGCGCAGGATTATCTGGTCAGAGGCAGAGCGGACGGTCACGTTATCGCGCGCGTGATCCGCTACGCCATGCAGCGGCAACATGCCGATGAAGAATTGCGCCATGCGCATAGTCTGCTGGAACAGCGCGTGATGGAGCGCACCGCTTTTTTAAAGGTGACCAACCGGCGCCTGCACGAAGAAATCGCCGAGCGCGAACGCACCGAAGAGATTCTGCGCAAGGAACGCGACTTCAGTTCAGCGATTCTCGACACCATCGGCGCGATCGTGCTGGTGCTGGACGCACAGGGACGCATGGTGCGTTGCAACCGTTACTGCGAACAAATCATGGGCTATCTCGAACCCGAGATCAAAGGCCGCTACGTGTGGGACATTTTTCTTGAGCCGGAAGTGCGCGTGCAACCGGTGTTCGGCGAATTGCTCGCGCGCAAAGAAGGCAATAAATACGAGAATTACTGGCTGACCAAGGACGGCCGCCACCGTTTGATCGACTGGTCCAATACCGTTATCGCCGATCACGAAGGCGAGGTCGAGTTCATCATAGCGACAGGTATCGACATTACAGACAAGCGCGCCACCGAGGAGCTGGAGCGCCAGCATCTCTTCGACCTCGCGCATGTGTCGCGCTTGAGCACCATGGGACAGATGGCGACCGAAATCGCGCACGAGCTGAACCAGCCCTTGTGCGCTATAGCCAGTTTCAGCGATTCGTGTTTACGCATGTACGATTCCGGCATGTACGATCCCGGCGAAGTGCGGCAAGTGTTGCAGGATATCGGCGAGCAGGCGCAGCGCGCGGGCGAAGTGATCCGGCGCATTCGCAAATTCGTGCGCAAAGAACCCGCCGAGCGCGTTTCCATCGGCTTAAACGAGCTGGTCAGCGACGTCGTGCGTTTAACCCAGATTGAAGCGCGCTGGAATCAGGTCGAGGTGCGCACCGAATTCGCCGAATCCCTGCCGTCCGTGACCGTGGATAAAATACTCATCCAGCAAGTGATACTCAACCTGGTGCGCAATGCGATCGAAGCCATTACCCAAGCACAAGGCGCGCAGCGCGACATTTTTATCGCAACCCGTGCGCGCAACGGCGGCGCATTGGAAGTGGCGGTGAGCGATACCGGCCCGGGTCTGCCGCACGATGCCGCCGACAAGATTTTTCAGCCGTTTTTCACCACCAAGCCGCAGGGCATGGGCATGGGCTTGTCGCTGAGTCTGTCGATCGTGGAAGCGCACGGCGGACAACTCACGGCCGAACCGCATGCAAAGCAGGGCGCAATTTTCCGGCTGGTTTTGCCGGCCATGGTAAATTAGGAGCAGCTCAATGCAACTCGATCCCATCGTATACATCGTGGACGACGACGAAGCGATTCGCAGCGCCTTGCGCTTGCTGATGAAGTCGGCCAATTTACGCGTCGCCGCGTGTGCCTCGGCCGAGGAGTTTCTGAAAATCTACAAACCGGAGCCGCCCGGCTGCCTGGTGCTCGATATCCGCATGCCCGGCATGAGCGGGCTGGATTTGCAGAAGTTGCTGCTGGAACGGCACGTTCGGGTGCCGGTGGTTATCATGTCGGGGCACGGCGACGTGACCATGGTGGTGCAGGCCATGAAAAGCGGAGCCGCCGATTTCATCGAAAAGCCCTTCAAGAACGAAGTGCTGCTGGAACTGGTAAAACAGTGCGTGGCCCGCGATGTCGAGACCCGCAAGCTGGAGCGCCAGCATGTCGAAGCCGCCACCCGCATCGCCAGCCTCACCCCGCGCGAACGCGAAGTGATGGAGCTCTTGATTCAAGGCAAGCGCAATAAAATCATCGCCTCGGTGCTGGGTATCAGCAACCGCACCGTGGAAGCGCATCGCGCCAAGATCATGGAAAAAATGCACGCCCACTCTCTTTCGGAAATCGTGCGCACTTCATTCGCCGCGGAAGAGGGCGGTA
>CAZHHW010000004.1:0-6717 GCA_964532385.1 uncultured Gammaproteobacteria bacterium
GCCGACGCGTGGCTGGGGACAGGCATCAAGTAGCTTGGGTTACCGCGTTAATCTCGACTTCGCACGGCGCCGCAGCGCGCACACCACACTGCTCAGGCTGACCAGAAATAACGGATCGAAGCTTCCGCCGCCGCCATTGGCGCTATTGTCCGCACCGGTGCCGAATTTGCTACTGCCGTTGGCGGTGCTATCGTCCGTCGACTCCGGAGTTACGTTGCCCACAGTAAACGCGTTGGTCGCAACCACTTCTTCGATGTGCAGTTCTTGCAGATGTACACCCGCCCGAAATGAATCCTGCCTGCCGGCGCCGAAGGGGGTGCCGATGGGGGTGCCGTATTTCGCGCCCGCGCCGTCATATTCATGGCCGATCCACGCCATGTAGAGTGTCGTCATGCCTGCGTAGGCACGCGTGGTGATCGTTGCGGGCAGTTCAGATTTGATGTGCCCCAGTTCCACGCCTTCTTCGTTGTACAGTTTGAAACCGACCCAGCCGTTTTCGGCTTGGGGCTGATTGCCGCCGGACAACGTGACCGAGATATCGTCGCCGGGGCTGTAATTTGCCTTGTCGGTTTTGGCTACCAGATTCAGCGCCAGGGTATCGCCGGTGGTGCCGTGAACCCCATGCGCGTGACAGCCGTTACAGGTGGGCGGACTGCTGTGGCAGCCATTACACTCGCGTTTATACAACTGTGAAGTGGCATGCGCCGACGAAGTTACCAGACAGGCCAAACTTGCCAAACAAAACATGAAGATACGTAAAACTGAACGAAACATCGTAAACCCCCTTTTCAATCCCTGGACGACCGCATTATTAACGTCACGCTCCGCTGCCTTTTGCGTACCGGAAGCGGGATATTTTAAAGCAGATTGTGCGCCAGCCAGATGTAATTATGGCGTGATCGTCGTCGCAATGCAGGGGACGAATAAATGAGAACGACCCTTGAATGGCTCTGCGCATTTGGTGCACATGACATTGGGCGGGCGATTATATCGAAGTGCCGCAGCATGTGGAATTCGGCAATCTGGCGTACCTAAACCAGGAGGTGAAACATGACCATCGAAAATCAAGCGGACGTGGATGGTTTAATGAAGGTGGGACGAATCGTGTCGCGCGTGTTGCACGAGATGCTCGACGCGCTCGAGCCGGGCATGACGACGGCGGAGCTCGATGCCATCGGCGGTGTGCGGCTTGCGGATTTTGGTGCGCAGTCGGCGCCGCAACTGGCCTATCGATTTCCCGGCGCGACCTGCATCAGCATCAACGAAGAAGCGGCACACGGGGTGCCCGGCGCGCGCCGCATCCAGGCGGGCGATGTGGTCAACGTCGATGTGTCGGCCGAGCTTGACGGTTACTTTGCCGACACCGGCGGCACGCGCGTGGTGCCGCCGTCCTCAGTGATCAAAACGCGCCTGTGTCATGCAACACGGCAGGCCTTGCATGCGGCGATGCACGAAGCGCGCGCGGGAAATCGCATTAACCAGATCGGCAAAGCGATCCAGCGCGTGGCTAGGTCGCATGGGTTCAAAGTCATTAAAAATCTTGCTGGTCACGGGGTCGGACGCAAATTGCACGAAGAACCGACCCATATCGTCGGATTCTACAACCCCAGCGATACGCGCCAATTGCATGAAGGCATGGTGATTGCGATCGAGCCGTTTCTTTCCACGAAAAGCAATCACGTGGACGAGGCGGGCGATGGCTGGACGCTGGTCGGCGCGCCCGGAAATATTTCCGCCCAGTACGAACACACCTTGATCGTCACGCGCAGTGCGCCGATTGTGGTGACGGCGCATTAATCGAAGTGCGTGGCATGTCATGACAAATAAATCCGGCGGCCTGCAAAGCCTGATGTACGGTTTGCTCGGCGTTATCGGCTTCAGTCTCACATTACCGGCCACCCGGCTGGCCCTGGTGAGTCTTGACCCCATTTTTGTGGGTTTGGGCCGTGCATTAGTGGCGGCGGTATTTGCCGCCGTTGCGCTGTGGGTCATGCGTGCGCCGCGCCCGGTGGGGCGGCAGTGGTTGCGCTTGGGCGCGGTCGCGCTGGGTGTGGTGGTGGGGTTCCCGGTGTTTTCAAGCTGGGCGTTGGTGCGCGTGCCGGCGTCGCATGCGGCGGTGGTCATCGCCGTCTTGCCCTTGGTCACGGCGCTGTTCGGTGCGTGGCTGGCGGGTGAACGCCCAAGCGGATTGTTTTGGATCTCGACATTCATTGCGAGCGCGGTGATTAGCGTCTTCTCGCTGGCTTCAAGCGAAGGCGGATTTAATCCCGCGGACTTGGCCCTGCTCGCGGCGGTGATCGCAGCCGGATTTGGTTATGCCGAGGGTGCGCGCCTGGCGCGTGAATTGGGTGCATGGCAAACCATCAGTTGGGCGTTGCTGATTTGCGTGCCGTGGCTGATCGTGCCGGTGTTCGACACATTTCCGCAGCATCTTGCCGCGGTGGAGTGGAGCAGCGTGGCGGGTTTTGCCTATGTCAGCATCGTGAGCATGTTCCTCGCGTTTATCGCTTGGTACAAAGCGCTCGCGCTGGGCGGCATTGCGCGGGTTGGACAAATTCAGTTGCTGCAACCGTTCTTCACGCTCGCCGCCGCCGCCCTGTTTGTGAATGAAACTGTGACCGGCACGCAGATATTGGTCGCGAGCATCGTGTTGCTTTGTGTTTTCATCGGTCGCAAGGCGCGAATTGCGGCGGCCAGCGCATAATTCCTGAGTGTCGTTCCCGCGCAGGCGGGAATCCAGTAACTTTAGCGATTTCCGGATGCCCGCCTGCGCAGGCATGGCAGTTTCGAAGTGATCTGAGGGAACGACCCGATGTTGCACGGGAAAAAAGTTTTGTTGCTGGATATGAACGGCACTTTCATGTTCGGCGAAGACCGCTTCGGCAACGAGGAAGATTTCTCCGTACACTACACCCGGATCGGCGGCCGCTTGCCGCGCGATGATATCAACCGGATCATTCGCGACACCTACGATTTTTTAGATCAGCGCTATCCCGACGAACGTTATCGACACAACTTTCCATCGTTGGCGAGCGCGATTCAAAGCGTGGTTGAAACAGACCTGCCGCACGCTGAACTCGCGAAAATCATCGATACCTTCGCATTCCACGAACTGGGCACGATCCCCGCTGAATATGCCGCGGCGTTGCATGGCTTGCGGCGTAAATTCATGCTGGCCGCCGTGATCGACATCTGGTCGCCGAAAGCGGCGTGGCTTGACACATTCGCGCGCACCGGCATCGCGCCGCTGTTTTCCGCGCTGTCGTTCTCGTCCGACCACGGTAGGGTGAAACCGTCGCCCAAACCCTTTGAACAGGTCCTTGCTACGCTCGAGATTTCAAAAACTGAGGCGGTCGTGATCGGCGATTCACCGCGCCGCGATCTGGGTGGCGCGGTGAATGCCGGTATTGACTGTATTTTGGTGGGCGGGGCGAAACATCCTGGGGCAATTGCGTGTGTCGCAAATTTGTTGGAGTTGGTGTGACCAAATTAAAGTGTGTGATTTGAATTTACTGCATCCATGCTTGGACACATTAATATCAGGTACTATTCGTTTGGGAAAATAGATGCGGTTACAAAGGATATTTCATGGCGGCCATACCTGGATCAATTAACGGGGTGATGATCGATCTCGCGCCCTCTGCCGTGGGCATCGGTGTGGATCAGCGGTTAGTCGATGGGCTGAATCACTGTATCCGCAGTAATGTCGACACGGGTTACCCGTTGCAGACAGTCTACATTTCTTCCGCGATGGATTCGCACCAAAGCCCGAGCCGTCATGTGCTCGGGAAGGCGGTGGACATATCGAGAATCAACGGCAAATATATTGCGGATGGCTGGAACGCCAATGCAGAAGTCACGGCCATCGTCAAAGCGATTCAAGACGCCTTTGAGTCGTTTCCGTCGCGCCGCGAAAACTTTGGGCCACATATGCAAAACAAAAGCGGCCAGCCTTTTAGCGTGGGAGGACACCGTGATCACATTCATCTATCGGTTGACTAGGTGCTGCGTGTTAGCAGCTTTAGTGAGTTCCGCGTGTGCCGCGACGGCTGCGCCGCTCACGACGAATTTGATCATTCACAAAATCGAGCTGCATTTCAAAGTCGAACGCATCCATCCGGATTTCCAACACTTGAGCAGCTATCCACTGCTCGAAAAATACAATCTACATTTGTCCAGCGCGCCGGATAATGTCGATGTTGTCGTTACGATGGAAGGACAAGGCTCGACAATTCTTGTTGTCGATGTGATTCCTGAAGTTGGTGTTACAAATTGGGCGGATCGGGAAGGCATTACCGATTTCAAAACGCTTGAAGAAACAAAAACAGTATTTCCAAGTTTTTATAGAATCGAACGCCCGGTGAAGTTGGCAGGTAAGACTTCCATCACCATCAAAGCCGTTTCGCTAAAGAAGCTCATCAATACCTTCTCAACCAATTCATTTTGGCCGCGTGCGCTAAAGTTCAGAGCCGGATTATTGCCTGTAAAAGGGGAGACAACGCTCACGGATAACATCAGCACACTGGATTTGGTGCTTGATCCTCCAGATTGAATATTTCCCTCGCATCTTGCGGCTGTGCACAACACCCTTGCGGTGAAATTTGTGCTGGCCACTGAAGGGTGGTGTGGAAAAGTGATCGACATTTTGTCGAAGAAGTAGTATGGCTATGACACATTTGCACGGGCTGGCATCGCATTCAAACGTAATGGCGATGTACTAAGGTTCTTTATTTTCGCTTGGGCGTTATTAAGTGAAGTTGTAGGTATTTGGACAGTAGCTGCGCGACGCGCTTTCTTGGCAGAGCAATATCCTTACCTGAGTGAAAATAACCATCACGGTCGTTTTTAATTTTTGAAAATTCATGTTGGTCCTCGATTAAAGAGGAGTCATTGTCATTTAATGCAGCAGCGATGAAATCGAAGCAATCTCTGACATTATCCTTCCGTGAAAATTCGGCGCTAACTCGTTTGACGAACTTGGATAGTGATGCGTTTGGCCTGTCAGACTTTAGGCTAGCATAGAAACCCTTTTCGTAATCTTTCCAAACATATTTGACAAAAATTTCCAGCGCAGCCCATCCAAATACGAATGACTCAACGTCGGAATGTTTTTGGTTAAGCATGTCACTGAAAAGCGTTAGTACTCGTACTATGGATTTGTCATTGTTGTCACATGTTGACTTCACGCAGCGTTTAATATTTTCAATTTTCTCCTGTGTCAGTCCTGGTAAATAGTAGCTTTCGGTAGAAAAGCTATATTGGAGATTGTGAATCGCCTGTTCCGTCTCGTTGTAAAATACGAGCACATCCGCGACTGGGTTAATGTGCAGAGACCCATCAGACGCAATTCCTAATCCAGCTTTGATCTGTGCAATTTCTTGATCGTGATGGCATTTGATCTTGTCTTTATCAAAACTATCGTAAGAAACCGCGAAATTTTTTAGTACAGGAAATATCTCTTTCGGCACGAATTGAGACTCGCCGTGTTGCTTTATTACTAAGAATTCAGTGTCATCTCCATACCTTTTTTTATGCTCATCGTTAACTTGGTCTATTTCGAGTGTGAGGGCTCTGTCGAGTGGCAGGTGGGAGTCGACATTATTGAAGAGGCGCTTCGCGCTTAGTCGCCGAAACGCAATTTCGCGTCTTATTTCGACGCAATGTAAGTCAGGAGTTTTTGTTAAAAATGCTTCCGTAGTTTTTGTTTTTAGAATTTCAAGATTGTCATCCTTCCGCGGAAGATTAAAGCCAGGATTAAGCTGAAAAACAGAGATGAATTGATAGCGCATATGTTTCTTTGACTGTGAGTTGTTCGCGCGGCGTGCGCTATGTATTTATATGTAGAATGAATTTTTTAAGCGAGGTAGCGACTCGGATTTTGGTTGGGTGCGCCGCGAGCACCTCATGTTCCCGAAATTTTCCTCCCCGCAATATAATCAATCCGGCTCCACAAACCCCGCAAGATACGCACTTCGCGTTCATCCAGTTCGGCGCGCGCGAATGCGCGCCGGAAGGTGCGCAGGATGCGATTGGGGTTTTGCGGATCGAGATATTCGATTTCAGTCAAGGTGCGGCGCATGTGTTGCAGCATGGCTTCGAGTTCCACGTTGCTTGCGAGCGTGCGGGGTTTGACGTCGACATTTTCAAAATTGGAAAACGCGCGGTCCAGTTCGTACAGGCATACGGTCACGGCCTGGGCGAGATTCATGGACGGAAATTCATCGTGGGTCGGGATGGTGAGCAGGCGTTGACATAAATCCAGTTCGGCGGTGTGCAGGCCGCAGTCTTCGCGGCCGAACACCAGCGCCACGGTGCCGCCCGCGGTTTTCTCGGCCATTTCCACGGCGGCGGGACCGGGTGGCACCAGTTCTTCGCGGAATTTTCCTTCGCGGCGTGTGGTGCCGACGGCGAAGTGGCAGCCGGCGAGCGCGGCGCCGAGGGTGTCGAAGCGCGCGGCGTTTTCCAGCAAAGGCAGAGCCGACAATGCGCCACGGCGCGCGTCGGCTTCGAGTGGATCGACTTGCGGATTGACCAGCCGCAATTGGCTGAAGCCGAAATTCATCATCACGCGCGCGACCGCGCCGAGGTTGAAGGCGCCTTGCGATTCGACCAGCACCACGCAGAGATTATTTGCAGTCATTCTATTGAACTTGCCTAATGAAATTTGATGTCAATATTTGACTTAAAAATTGTTAACGGACACAAACGAAGCATCTC
>CAZHHW010000004.1:6817-8996 GCA_964532385.1 uncultured Gammaproteobacteria bacterium
ATTTGATGTCAATATTTGACTTAAAAATTGTTAACGGACACAAACGAAGCATCTCCTCCCCCTGCAAGAGGGAAGGCGAGGATGGGAGTGTTCAATGGTTGCATGTTCCTAAAACACACCCCTATCTCGGCAACTGCTCCTGCGTTGCTCTATCTTCCGCCATCCATGGCGGTCGCCCACCTTCCCCTTGCAGGAGGAAGGTGCTCTGCTGGTTCCGCCAGATAATGTTTGCATGCGGTTTAGTGTCACAGCGTTAACGTGAAGTCATCGACCAGTGCGCCGGGCAGTTGCGCGCTGCGCGTCGAGCGTTGCATATAGGTCGAGGTGTCGAACAGGAATTCGCGTTCGGCGGTGAGGCCGAGCAATTGCGTGCCGAGCATGCGGTAGATGGAATCGTCGAAACGCATCACGTTGACCGGCGCGGTGATGATGCCGTCCTGCACCCAGAAACACGCGAAGCGCGTCATGCCGGTGATGCGGCAATCGTCGTGATCGGAGAAGTTGCAATACCACAGGTTGTTGATGTAAAGACCGGTGCCCAGCGCGTTGAGAATGTCGGCGCGTGGCAGTGATCCGGCATGCATGTCCAGCGCGTGCGGCGCTTCGCTGCCGCTGTTCAGCGGCACGCCGTATTCCTTGGCGCTGCGCGGGCTCACCAGGCAATCGCTGTATTTGCCGTTTGCGATCAGCGTGACCGGCGCGTTTGTGACGAAGCCGCTGCGCGTGAAGGCGGGCGCAAGCCCGCGCGTGTGATCTTCCACCAGCGTTACGGCGGAGTGCAGCCTGCGATCTTCTTTGCTCATTTTGATCAGCGGTGTGCGTGCGCTGCGATGTGCTTTAAGTCCAAACCCGCCCCACGCCACCACGCTCAGCAATTCTTCCAGCGCGGCGGGGGCGAAATAAGCGCGGTAATGTCCTGGGGTTAAGGTGCGCGGCGGCCGGGCGATCACGTCGAGTTGGGCGCGCGCGTCGAGCATTTTTTGTTTGAGAATAGCGGGGTCCCACGCGAATCCGGCGTAATTATTTTTCACCGCCTTGTCGGTCTGGTGGTAGCAGCTCCAGTCAAAATTAAATGTCGTACTCTGGTGCCAGTTACGCTGGCCCAGCGAATTCGCAAATCCGGAATAAATCGTACCGCTGGCCCACAAACCGACCAGATCCAGTCCGTGCGCCGCGTTGATAATATCTTCAAGCGCCGCGCCGCTGTCGATGGGTGCGGCGGTGGCGTCGTGCGTGCTGTTATTGATTTCACCGGCATACATTAAATACGGATCGTCGGCCAGCAATGCAATTTGCGCGCGCAGAGTGTCGAGCAGCGTGCGCAATGGCGGCAGGTCGTGATCCAGATGTCCGGCCAGCACGCTGTTGCAGGTGGCATGACGCCGGCCGCGAATCAGATCCAGATGAAGGTAGCGCTGCGTGACATTACCGGCCTGGCGAACTTTGTTGTGATTCATGCGTACGAAATCGGAATCTTCGCCGTCGAAGGAGCACAGCAAGATTTCGTCGCCCGTTAACTGCGTGCACAGAGCATCCGTGAGCGTGTGGAAATAATCGCGCATCAATCCGCACCGCCGAAGACATCCACATCGCGAAACACGCATGCCGGCGACGCGTGCCCGACGTGAATCACTTGTTGCGGTTCGCCCTTGCCGCAATTGGGCGTGCCCAGCACTTCGAACGTGCTGCGGTCGCCGACCTTGGCGAGGTTGCGCCAAAACGTGGCCGACACACCGCGATAGTTCGGGTTGCGCAGTAAACCTTTTAACTCGCCGTTTTCAATCACCCGCGCCAGCTCGCAGCCGAATTGAAATTTGTTGCGGCTATCGTCGATGGACCACGAGGAGTTGGTTTCCATCAACACGCCGTGTTCGATGGAGGCGACCAGTTCGTTGAAGCTGCTCGTGCCGGGCTCGACATTAAGATTCGCCATGCGGTCGATCGCGGGGCGATTCCAGTCGCAGGCGCGTGCGTTGGCGACGCCGGGCATGCCGCTGCGCGCTTGCGAGGTGGCGCCGCCCAAGGGACGTTGCAGAATCCCATCGCGAATCAGATACGTGCGCTGCGCGGCCGTGCCGTCGTCGTCGCACGCGTAGCTGGCGAGTTGTTCGGTGCGTTCCGGATCAAATGTCACGTTCAGCAACTTCGATCCATACTGGTAAGTGCCGAACATGTCTTG
>CAZHHW010000004.1:9096-32617 GCA_964532385.1 uncultured Gammaproteobacteria bacterium
CGCGCGCCTTCATTGGCGACCGCCATCAGGCCCGGGATCAAGTATTCGAACTGTTGTGCGATGCGCGCGCCCGCGCTGCTGACCAGCAAGGTATCGGTGACGCGACGATCCAGCCACGCGGCGCGATCCACGATGCGCGCGTCGATGGCGAGCGCGGCGCACGCGTCTTGCAGCAAGGTGATTTTGTCGGCGAGCGCAATGCTGTCCCAGGCTTGTTTTACCGGGGTTTGATACTGGACATGCTGCGCCGGGCGCGGCAGATCGCGCGTGTCCAGCAACATGTGCAACGCATTGCGATGCGCCCAGTCGCGCGCCTGGTGCAATGCCGCGCGCAAGCCCGCGGGTGTAAGGTCGCAGGTCGCGGCATAACCGCTGCCGCCGCCATCGATCACGCTGACGAACGCGCCGCGATTAATCTGCGTGGACAGCGGCGACAGCACGCCTTGCCGCACCATCACGTGTTCCTCGCGCTCGTCCACCAGCCGCAACGACCAGAACTCGACGGCGGGCGCGAGGCGGGTAAAGGTTTGCGCGATGTCGTGGAGCATGGGTGTCATATCCGATTATTCCGCAAACATCTCGTGCAGCACGGTCAATACGCGTGCCGCGGTATTCTTATCGAGTTTGCCTAAGCGTTTTGTCAGTCTAGTCTTATCGACGGTACGGATCTGGTCGAGCACAATTTGCCCTTTTTTATGCTGAAAAGTAAGCGGGATACGCGTGGGATAATCGCGGCCCTTGGTGGTCATGGGTGCCACGATGACGGTGTTGATGTGATGGTTCATTTCATCGGGTGAAATGATAACGCATGGACGGGTCTTACGGATTTCATGACCTTGAGTGGGGTCGAGGCTGACGAGGAGAACATCAAAACGCGAGATTACCAGCGCCATTCGCTTCGATCCCATGTGGTCGCAAGCGGGGTGTCATTATCAAGTAACTTATCGTCTTTCTGCTGCGCCATGTCGGAAAACGCGTCGGACCATCCCAGGCGCGGTGTATAAACGGGACGGATGGTGAGAACATTACCCTCGACTTCGATTTCCACGGCATCTTTGAGGCGGCATTGCTCCAGCACGGATTTTGGCAATCGTATGCCCTTGGAGTTTCCGATACGCACGATATTGGTTTTCATGGGCTGGGCCGCTGTTTGAGTTTAACATGTGGCTACATTGTAATTACGCAGCCAAATCAATGTCAATGACGGATTCGTTGCGCGAACTCACGAATGTGTAAGGTCCCCGGATGAGCCGCGAGATACCATCACTCCCGCGAAAAAATTTAGAAATGGCCTGGATATATCAGCATGGAAATACCTGACCTGCTCGACCTGCACCGTCTGAACCCGCAACGCTATCCGTTCCTGCTGCAAAGCGTCGCGCACGGTACGGCGCAGGCGCGTTACGACATTCTGTTTGCGTTTCCGCAGCAATGCGTGACTTTGAATGCCGGCGAGCCTGTGGATTTTCTCGCGGCGCTGGATGACGCATGGCGTGCGGCGCGGGTCGATGTTCCTAATAAAGAATCGCCATTTCACGGCGGCTGGTTTTTGTATCTTGGCTACGAACTGGCGGCGCAGATTGAACCGCGCCTGGCGCGGTTGCCGTTGCCGTCCGGCTTGCCCGTCGCGCAGGCGGTGCGCGTGCCCGCCGCGCTGGTTAAAGATCATTTGCGGCAGAGCGTCGAGATGATCATCGAGCCAGGTTTTGAACATTTACGCGCGGCGTTGGAGCAGGATTGGGCGCAGGCCCGGCCGCCCGAATTTTCCGGACCTGCACTGAATATTGGAGAGCTGCACGAAGACGATCCGCAGCAATTTCTGCATGCGGTGCGGCGCATTAAAGACTACATCGTGGCCGGCGATGTGTTTCAAGTTAATTTGTCGCGGCGTGGCTGGTGCGATCTGCCCGGCGCGGTGCGCGATGCGGATTTATACGCGCGCCTGTGCCATGCCAATCCGGCGCCGTTCGCCGCGCTCGCGGTGTTGGGTCGCAGCACGCTCATCAGTTCGTCGCCGGAGCGCTTGGTGTGCGTGCGCAACGGCGTGGTCGAAACGCGCCCGATTGCGGGAACGCGGCCGCGCGGTGCGAATGCGCATGAAGACGCTGATAATATCCGCGAGCTTGCCGCGCATCCGAAAGAACGCGCCGAGCACATCATGCTGGTGGATCTGGAACGCAACGATCTGGGGCGCGTGTGCGTGACCGGCAGTGTGCAGGTGACGGAATTGCTGGGCGTCGAATCCTACACGCACGTGCATCATCTGGTGTCGAACATCCGTGGCACACTGCGCGCCGATGTGACGCCAGGCGCAGTGATCCGCGCGGTGTTTCCCGGCGGCACCATCACCGGCTGTCCGAAGGTGCGCTGCATGGAAATCATCGCCGAGCTCGAACCCGCGCCGCGCGGTGCCTATACTGGTGCGGTGGGTTACCTCAATCACGACGGCAGCATGGATTTGAATATTTTAATTCGCACCCTGGTACGCAACGGGACGCGCGTCGAGTGGCGCGCGGGCGCGGGGATTGTCGCGGACTCGATTCCGGCAAGGGAGCTGGACGAGACACAAGCAAAAGCGCGCGGCTTGTTGCGAGCGCTCGCGTAATGCGCCCATGATGCTGATCAACGGAACGGCGCGCACACAACTTGACGCTCGCGATCGCGGTCTACACTATGGCGACGGTGTGTTTACCACGTTGCGGGTGCGGGACGGCGCGGCGGCATTGTGGGAGCAGCATGCCGCGCGCTTGCTGGCGGGATGCAACCGCTTGGGAATTACTCCGCCGCAGGCCGCGCAATTGCACGCGGAAGCATTGCGGGTGTGCGCGGGGGCGGCGCGCGGCGTATTGAAGATCATTATTACGCGCGGCGCGGGCGGACGCGGTTATGCGCCGCCGCAGCCGGAGAGCCCGACGCGTATTGTGGCCCTGTATCCGTGGCCGGATTTTCCGGAAAAAAACTGGAGTGAGGGCGTGGCGGTGCGCGTGAATGAAATGCGCCTGGCGCGCAATCCACGCTTGGCGGGAATAAAACATCTCAACCGGCTGGAGCAGGTGCTGGCACGCGCCGAATGGAACGATACCGCCATCGCAGAAGGTTTGATGCTGGATGATCATGATCAAGTGATCGAGGCGACGGCCGCCAATCTATTCGCGGTGCGTGACGGCAAAGTGCTTACGCCCGCACTACACGAATGCGGCGTCGCCGGGGTGATGCGCACGGTGGTTATGGAGTTGGCGCGCTCGGCCGGCCTGGCGGTGCGTGAATGCGGGTTGAATCTGGACGATGTGCGCGGCGCGGACGAGATTTTTCTTACCAACAGTGTGATGGGGGTGTGGCCAGTGCGCGAGCTTGACACTTATTCAAAACAGTTCGGTCCCGTTACGCGGCGTATCGCTGGCTTGTTACAGCAACACGTTCCCGCCTATGCGTAGATTCCTATTCAATCTGATCGGTTTGACGGTGATCGCCGTGAGCACGGGCGGTGCCTGGCTGTGGATGGACTACCAGACCTTCGGCAAGAATTTTCTCAAGATTCCGGGTGACGGCTGGCGCTATGAAGTGGTGACCGGCGCCAACCTGCGTTCCATCGGGCGTGATCTGCAGGCCCAAGGCATCCTGGAACGTCCCGAGTATCTGCGCTGGATGGCGCGCACCGAGGGTTATGCCAGCCGTGTCCGGGTCGGCGAGTATGAATTTTCCGCGCGCACCACACCGCGCGAATTCCTGGAAAAAATCGTTTCGGGGAAAGTAGTGCAATGGCAGTTAACCATTGTGGACGGGTGGACCTTCCGCCAGATGCTCGACGCGGTCGCCGCGCACGACAAACTGACGCATACGCTCGCGGGTTTGGCCGATGCCGAAATTATGGTCAAGCTGGGGTACCCACAGCTGCATCCCGAGGGCCGTTTCTTGCCGGACACCTATGCCTTTCCCAAAGGAACGTCGGATGTTGACTTTTTAAAGCGCGCCTATATCAGTATGCAGGAGTATCTGGTGCGTGTGTGGCCGGAGCGCGATAAGAATTTGCCGCTGGCCTCGAAAGACGAAGCCCTGACGCTGGCATCCATCGTCGAACGAGAAACCGGCATACCGCAAGAGCGCCCGATGATTGCCGGTGTGTTCGTGCGCCGCTTGCAAAAAGGCATGCGCCTGCAAACCGATCCGACCGTGATCTATGGTTTGGGCGACCGCTACGACGGCAATATCCATCGCCGCGATCTGGATGCTGAGACGCCTTACAACACCTATCGCATCAAAGGCCTGCCGCCCACGCCGATTGCCCTGCCGGGCAAGGAGGCCATCAATGCGGCATTGCATCCGCAAGGCGGCGACGCGTTATATTTCGTCGCGCGCGGCGATGGCAGTCATGAATTTTCGAGCAGCATCGAACAGCACAATCGCGCGGTGATGAAATATCAGATCAAACCGGCGCTGGCCGCGACGCAGAAAAGGAAATAGGTTCAGCATGACGCGCGGAAAATTCATCACCCTCGAAGGTATCGAAGGCGCGGGTAAATCATCGCAACGGGTGTTTATTCAGGATTTTTTACAGCGTGCCGGAAAAACCGTGCTGCTGACGCGCGAACCGGGCGGGACTGCGCTGGGCGAAAAAATCCGCGAGCTGCTGCTGGATCACCGCAACGGCGTGATGGCTTCGGATACCGAGCTGTTGCTGATGTTCGCCGCGCGCGCGCAACATCTGGCGCAAGTTATTTGTCCAGCCCTGGCACGCGGTGACTGGGTGTTGTGCGACCGCTTCACCGATGCGACTTATGCCTACCAGGGCGGCGGCCGCGGTATTGCTCCTGCGCGCATCGGTGCGATGGAGACCTGGGTGCAGGGCGAGCTGCGTCCCGATCTCACCTTGTTGCTCGATGTACCCGAAGACATCGGCCTGCAACGCGCCGGACAACGCAGCACTCCGGACCGCTTCGAGCGCGAACGCGGGGAATTTTTCGCGCGCGTGCGGGAAGCGTATCTGGCGATGGCCAAGACTCACAGCGCGCGCTATCGTGTGATCGATGCGTCGCAACCGCTGGAAACAGTGCAGGCAAATATTCAACACGCGATCACGGAGTTTTTGCGTAGCGGGTCATTACAATTAGACACAACCACCCCACCCCTGCGGGGCACCCCTCCTCGAAAATGAGGAGGGGAGGAAAAAGCGTTGTTTTCCCCTCCTCATTTTGGAGGAGGGGTGGACGCGCAGCGGACGGGGTGGTTGTTCAGCAGGAGGAATTTTGTCGCAAGCCGTAGATCAACCCTTACCCTGGCACGCCGAACTGTGGCAGCGTGTGCAAGCGCGCCGCCGCAGCGACCAGTTGCCGCACGCGCTGTTGCTGTGCGGCGTGGCGGGCTTAGGTAAACTGCGGTTCGCCAACGCGCTTGCGCACAGTTTGGTGTGTGCGCAACCGAACGCGCAGGGCATCGCGTGCGGGACCTGTTCGCCGTGCCGGTTATTTCTTGCCGGGTCGCATCCTGACATTTTGCGGGTGGCGCCGGAAGAAGAGGGCAAGTCGATTTCCATCGAACAAATTCGCGCGCTGCGCGAGTTGAATGCGCTCAGCAGTTATGGCGGCGGGCATAAGCTCGTTGTGATCGAACCGGCCGAGCGCATGACCATGGCGGCGGCCAACGCATTGTTGAAGACGCTGGAAGAACCGTCGGGAAAAACCTTGATCATGCTGGTCACCATGCGCCCCAGCAGTTTACCGGCGACGGTGCGCAGCCGCTGTCAGCGGCTGGATTTCACGGTGCCGGCGCGTGCGGCGGGTGCCGCTTGGTTGCAGCAACACCTGGGGGCGTGCACCGCGCAAGACGCGGCGGCCGTGTTGGCCTTGGCGCAGGGCGCGCCGCTGCGTGCACTGCAACTGCATGAAGACGGCGCGCTGGAACAACGCGCGAAACTGCTCGCGGATTTGCGCGATGTGGCCTTGGGTAAGAGCGATCCAGTGGTCATCGCCGAGCGCTGGCACAAGGCGGGTATGAAACAGGCCTGGCAGTGGCTAAGCTCGTGTGTGAACGACATGCTGCGGTTAAAGTTTGACGCCTCTCCGTCGTTATTAAACAACATCGACGTTGCGCCTTTATTGGATGAATTGGCGCGCAAGGCCGACGTGCAGGCGCTGTTTCGCTGGTCGGATCGCGTCAAGCAGGCGCAGCAGGAAGCCGACGTGCCGCTCAATCAACAAATGGTTCTGGAAGATGTATTGATTGCCTGGGAGCGCCAGTTCGTGACTGTTCGTGAATCATCAAGGCCGACGCCATGAGTACACCGCCGGGCGGAATGCCGCCGCTGCGCCAGGGTGGAATCCTGTCACTGACCATCAAGGACAAGTCGTCGCTGTACGCGGCCTACATGCCGTTCATTAAAAACGGCGGACTGTTTATCCCCACCAACAAAACCTACAACCTCGGCGACGAAGTGTTCATGCTGCTGTCGTTGATGGATGACGCCGAAAAAATTCCGGTGGCAGGCAAGATCGTGTGGGTGACGCCTAAAGGCGCTCAGGGCAACCGCGTTGCCGGCATCGGCGTGCAATTTTCCATTCAGGACAACGGCGCCGTGCGCAACAAGATCGAAGCCTTTCTCGGCGGCGGGCTGAAGTCCGACCGTCCAACCCACACGATGTAAAAACTTTAAATCAGCCGGGTCAACGGAAAATCCAGTTCCGGCTGCGCCACATGGTTGAAGTAGTTCGAGAAGATGTTCAACGCCACATGCGCAATAATCTCGCCCGTTTCTTCCTCGTTCCAACCCGCGGCTTTTAACTGGTTTAACCCAGCGGTATCAATGGCGCCATGTTTAGCCATTAAGGCCTTCACGAAGATCAGCGCGGCGTGTGTCTTCGGATCGCTCGCCGCGGCGTTTTGATTGAGTTCCAGTTCCTGGGGCAACAAACCTAATTTTTGTGCGCGGAACGCATGTGCGGACACGCAGTATTCGCATGCATTCAACGCGGCGACGAGCAATGCGATTTGCTCGCGCAGCATGGCGCTTAACTTGCCCTGCGCCAGTGCGCCGCGGAAGCTGAGGTAGCCATCCAGCGCTGCCGTCGAATGGGCCATCGCCTTGTAAAGATTTGGCACCCTGCCGAGTTGAGCTTGGGTTCGCTCGAGCAATTCTTTGGTTCGTCCGGTGGCCTGTTCAGGGTTGATCAAATCGATGCGTGGCATGGTGATACCTCGGTGCTTAAGTTAGAAACCGCTATTTCGTTTTCCTTGGCTGGGCGTCGAGCACCAGTTTCGCAAGTTGCCTGGCGCGCAGCGCGGCATCGGGCTTGCCTTCACGTACCGCGGTTACAATCGCACCGTCGATGAGCTGCAAAAAAATAACCGCGAGCGCTTCAAAATCTTGGTAACCCGCGTCCTTGAGCAGGTTGGCCAGCAGCGTTCTGACCGATTCTTTGTGGCGCCGCGCAGCGTGGGCACAGGGATGATCAAGTCGCGCCAATTCAGCAATGGTGTTTATGAACGCGCAACCGCGATAGGTCGACTGCCGGAAGCGTGTATCCAGCGCGTCGAAAACCGCCAGCGGTTTGTCTTGTGGGTGTGGTGCAAGTTGCTCGAGGGCGTTATGCAACCAGGCGCGCCATTGCTGGTCACGCACATCCAGCCATGCCGCGACCAGATCGTCTTTCGACGGAAACGCCCGGTAAAATGACGCTTTAGCCACACCGCTTTCCGCAATCAGCCGATCGACCCCGACGGCACGTATCCCGTCTTGATAAAAAAGCTTGTCGGCGGTTTTCAGAATTCTCTCCGCCGGGGTGCTGTGTTTCGCAGTGGGGGTGCCAGCTGTCATACCGGATCTCCTAGCAAGGTTGTTTTAAACCATCGAGCCGGGTGACGATGGCGCGCGTAATACGCTGCGACAGCGGGAGCGCTAAACCTGCCGCGAGCGCCGCCATGGGCCAGGCGACCGCGAATGCGTGCAGCCAATGGGTTACAAAATCGGCTTCCCAGCCGATGTTCATATAAGTGACGGCCGCCGTCATTATGAAGGCCATGAATCCACTCATCACCACGGGTTGGATAAAGCGTGCCTTGTCTTGCATGGAGATGCTCCTGTTAGCAACTAGACAGAACTGTCTGTCTGTATATTCTTGGAATACGCCTTCAATGTCAAGGGCTCGATTAGTAATCTGCGCGTCGCCCTGTTTGCCGGCGTGGAAGTCATTGCTGTTCCACGGTATCGTTGCGGCGAAATTCTTAACTGCGGAATCCAAAACTCATGCTCGTCGATTCACATTGTCATCTGGACATGCTTGATCTTGCGCCGTGGAATGGCGAGTTGCGCGGGGTGCTCGATGCCGCGGCGCAGCAGGACGTGACACATATGCTGTGCGTGTCGGTGACTCTGGAACGCTGGGTGCCGATGATGGAGATGATCCGGCCGCACGCGAATGTGTACGCGTCGGTGGGCGTGCATCCGAACGAGCACGAGGGCCGTGATCCGGACGTCGATGAATTAGTGCGGCTCGCCGCGGATCCGAAAATTGTCGCGATCGGCGAGACCGGTTTGGATTATTTCCGCAGTGAAGGCGATCTGGAATGGCAGCGCGAACGTCTGCGCCGCCACATTGCGGCGGCGAAGCAAACGCATAAGCCGTTAATCATCCACATGCGCGAAGCGACGGCGGATACTTTGTGCATTCTCGATGAAGAAAACGCGCGCGATGCGGGCGGCGTGATGCACTGCTTTGCCGAGGACTGGGCGGCCGCGCAACGCGCGCTGGATTTAGGTTTCTATATTTCATTCTCGGGCATCGTGACATTTAAAACCGCAAACACCTTGCGCGATGTCGCTGCCAAAGTGCCGCTGGATCGAATGTTGGTCGAAACTGATTCGCCGTATCTCGCGCCGATTCCGCATCGCGGCCGGCCCAACTATCCGGGCTATACGCGTCACGTGGCGGAAAAAATTGCCGAGGTGCGCGGCTGCACCTATGCAGAAATCGCCGCGCATTCCACGCGCAATTTTTTTGCATTATTTAAAAATGCGCAGTGCGCCGATTTAAATCCCGTGGTTTCAGCCACCCCTCAATAAATAAAAGCGCAAGAATCGGGTGGTGGTCATCACCGCGCTTTTGGATACTGGCCTTCTTTGCAAAGGCGGAATGCGCATGCGTGACAACTCATTTGACGATAACGGCAAGCATTATGCGGTTGTCGCGCGCGCCATCGAATACATTCGCAGCCAGGCTTATCGGCAACCCGCGCTAAGCGACATTGCCGCCGCGGTGAATATGAGCGAGTTTCATCTGCAACGCGTGTTCACGGAATGGGCCGGCGTGTCACCCAAGCGTTTTTTGCAATATGTCACCAAGGAGCACGCGCGGCAGGCGCTGTGCGCATCGGCGGATATTCTCGGCACCGCGCTCGCAGCGGGCTTGTCCGGCCCAAGCCGCCTGCATGACTTGATGATTTCGTGCGAAGCGATGACGCCGGGAGAAATCAAGACCCAGGGCGCAGGTGTCAGCATCGGTTTCGGCAACGCGCCTACACCGTTTGGCGCAGCACTGCTGGGCTGGACGGCGCGGGGCGTTTGCTACTTTGAGTTCCATGACGGCGAAACCGGAATCAAACAACGTGCTTTGCAAGCGCACTGGCCCGCCGCGAGGCTGGTCCAAGACGATGCGCACGCGGCATGCTTGAGCGCGCAGATATTTCCATCGGTGCCGCAACCCGGAAAATTACATCTGGTGCTGCGCGGTACGAATTTTCAGCTCAAAGTGTGGGAGGCGCTGTTGCGAATCGCTCCCGCGCAGAGGGTATCCTACGGCCAGCTTGCGGCCATGCTTGATGCGCCCGCGGCGCAGCGTGCCGTGGGCTCCGCGCTCGCTGCCAATACCCTGGGCTATTTGATTCCCTGTCATCGCGTGATTCGCGCCAGCGGCGAGACCGGACAATACCGCTGGGGCAGCCCTCGCAAAGCGGCGATACTGGCCTGGGAAGCGGCGCGGAAATCTTCCGCCGATGCATGACTTGCATCCATAACTTTTCGGCAACATGTTAATAATTGCGGCATTCAAATGCTCCGGCGCGTCCCGGCGCATAGACACTGCCAAACGCCATACAGTAGAATAGCGCCGCTTTCGAGGACTCTGGATTTCGTTTCTTGAAGGTCACCAGAATCATAAAATTAGTGTAGGCATGAGGTGCTCATGGCCCCACAATCGGGATGCGTCTTCCGTACACACGAGACCATCCCTTTTTTGTATGCAAAGTTAAGGAGAAGGCATTGCGCAGACCGGCTCTTTTAGCACTGGAAGACGGCAGTGTGTTCTGGGGCGAATCCATCGGTGTGGATGGCCAGACGGTGGGCGAGGTTGTTTTCAATACGGCGATGACCGGGTATCAGGAAATCCTGACCGATCCTTCGTACACCAAACAGATTGTCACGCTGACTTATCCGCACATCGGCAATACCGGCACCAACAATGAAGACGAAGAAGCCCGCGGCATACAAGCCGCCGGACTGGTGATTCGCGATTTGCCGCTGCTGGCTTATAGCTGGCGTAAACAAAAAAATCTCGATCAATATTTACGCGACAATAAAACCGTGGCGATCGCCAACATCGATACGCGTCGCCTCACGCGCATTTTACGCGACAAGGGTGCGCAAAACGGTTGCATCATGGCGGGCGACGGCACCATCGACGAGCGCCGCGCGCTGGATGCGGCACGCTCCTTCCCCGGTCTTAAAGGCATGGATTTGGCGAAGGTTGTCAGTGTCACGAAGAGCTACGAGTGGATCGAAGGGAACTGGGAGTTAGGCAGCGGGCATAAAAAGCCCGCTGCTGATGCATTGCGTTACCACGTGGTTGCCTATGATTACGGCATCAAGCGTAATATTTTACGCATGCTGGTGGAGCGCGGCTGCCGCGTCACCGTCGTGCCGGCGCAGACCTCGGCGCGCGAGGCGCTCGCCATGAAGCCGCACGGGGTGTTCTTGTCGAATGGCCCGGGCGATCCGGAGCCGTGCAGTTATGCCGTCAATGCGATCCGCGATATTGTCGACACCGGCATGCCGGTATTCGGTATCTGTCTGGGGCACCAGTTGTTGTCATTAGCCAGCGGTGCCAAAACCATCAAAATGAAATTCGGCCACCATGGTGCGAATCATCCGGTGCAAGATCTGGTGACCAAACGCGTAATGATCACCAGCCAGAACCACGGTTTCGCGGTTGACGAAGCCACGTTGCCGAAAAATTTAATCCCGACGCATCGTTCGCTGTTTGATAATTCATTGCAAGGTGTGCGGCGTCTTGATCAACCTGCGTTCAGTTTTCAGGGTCATCCCGAAGCGAGTCCTGGCCCGCACGACATCGGGTCGCTGTTCGATTGCTTTATAAAAGACATCAAAAACCTCCATGCCTAAACGTACCGACATAAAAAGCGTCATGATCATCGGCGCCGGGCCCATCATCATCGGCCAGGCGTGCGAGTTCGATTACTCCGGCGCGCAAGCCTGCAAAGCGCTCAAGGAAGAAGGCTATCGCGTGATTCTGGTGAACTCGAATCCCGCCACCATCATGACCGATCCCGGCATGGCGGACGCGACCTACATCGAGCCGATCACGTGGCAGACGCTGGAACGCATTATCGAACGCGAGCGTCCCGATGCGCTGCTGCCCACCATGGGCGGACAAACCGCGCTTAATACCGCGCTCGACTTGGCACGCGAAGGCGTGCTGGAAAAATTTAAGGTCGAGTTGATCGGCGCATCGCGCGAAGCCATCGACAAGGCCGAAGACCGCGAACTGTTCCGCCGCGCCATGCGCAGCATCGGACTGGATGTGCCGCGCTCGGCGGTGGCGCATTCGATGGAAGAAGCGCAGCAAGTGCAGGCGCAAATCGGTTTTCCCACGGTGATCCGCCCGTCGTTCACAATGGGCGGCAGCGGCGGCGGCATTGCTTACAACAGAGAAGAGTTCGAAGAGATCGTGGAGCGCGGTCTTGACCTTTCACCCACAAGCGAAGTGCTGGTCGAAGAATGCTTGAGCGGCTGGAAAGAATTCGAGATGGAAGTGGTGCGCGACCGCAAGGACAACTGCATCATCGTGTGCTCGATCGAGAATTTCGACCCGATGGGCGTGCACACCGGCGACTCGATTACGGTCGCGCCCGCGCAGACACTCACCGACAAGGAATACCAGATCCTGCGCGACGCATCGCTGCGGGTGCTGCGCGAAATCGGTGTGGACACCGGCGGCTCCAACGTGCAGTTCGGCATCAATCCGAAAGACGGGCGCATGGTGGTCATCGAGATGAATCCGCGTGTGTCGCGTTCATCGGCGCTCGCGTCCAAAGCCACCGGTTTTCCGATTGCGAAAGTGGCAGCCAAGCTGGCCGTGGGTTACACGCTGGATGAGCTGAAAAACGACATCACCGGTGGCGCGACACCGGCTTCGTTCGAACCGTCCATCGATTACGTGGTGACAAAAATACCGCGCTTCGCCTTCGAGAAATTCCCGCGTGCCGATGCGCGCCTCACCACTCAGATGAAATCGGTGGGTGAAGTCATGGCCATCGGCCGCACCTTCCAGGAATCGCTGCAAAAAGCGCTGCGTGGTTTGGAAATCGGCGTGGATGGATTAAACGAAAAAGCAAATTTGGACGCTGACGGCGCGCTCGACAAAATTTCCAAGGAGCTGCGTGAACCCGGTCCCGAGCGGATTTTCTTTTTGGCGGACGCGTTTCGCACCGGTATGACGCTCGACGCGGCTTACGAACTCACGCATATCGATCCGTGGTTCCTGGTCCAGGTGCAAGACATCGTACAAAACGAGGAACAGATCCGGCGCCGCAAGCTGGAGCAGTTGGATGCGCGCACACTGCGCGGCCTCAAGCGCAAAGGTTTTTCCGATCAACGCCTGGCGGCGCTGTTAAATGTCAAGGAACAGGACGTGCGCGCGCGCCGCCACAGTCTCAACGTGCGTCCGGTGTACAAGCGCGTTGACTCGTGTGCGGCGGAATTCACTGCCAGCACCGCATACATGTATTCCACCTACGAAGAAGAATGCGAAGCGCAACCGAGCAAGCGCGACAAAATCATTGTGCTGGGCGGCGGACCCAATCGCATCGGACAAGGCATTGAGTTCGATTACTGTTGCGTGCATGCCGCATTTGCGCTGCGCGAAGATGGTTACGAGACCATCATGGTGAACTGCAATCCGGAAACCGTCTCGACCGATTACGACACCTCGGACCGTTTGTATTTCGAACCGTTGACGCTGGAAGATGTTCTGGAAATCGTGCATCTGGAAAAACCCAAGGGCGTGATCGTGCAATACGGTGGGCAGACGCCGTTGAAGCTGGCGCGCGCGCTGGAAGCCGCCGGTGTGCCGATCATCGGCACTTCACCCGATGCGATCGACGTGGCTGAAGACCGCGAGCGCTTCCAGAAGCTGATCGAGAAACTGGGTCTGTTGCAACCGCCCAACCGCACCGCGCGCACCATCGACGAAGCGGTGAAAGGGGCGATGGATATCGGTTATCCGCTGGTGGTGCGGCCCAGTTATGTGTTGGGCGGACGCGCGATGGAAATTGTCTACAACGAAGACGAGCTGCGCCGCTACATGACCGAAGCGGTGAGCGTGTCCAACGATTCGCCGGTGTTGCTGGATCGCTTCCTCGACGATGCGATCGAAGTCGATGTCGATGCGTTATGCGACGGCCATGAGGTCGTGATCGGCGGCATCATGCAGCACATCGAGCAAGCCGGAGTGCATTCCGGTGATTCGGCCTGTTCGCTGCCGCCGTATGATTTGCCGGCCGCCTTGCAACAGCAGTTGCGCGAGCAAACGGTGAAGCTCGCCAAAGGTTTGAAAGTGGTCGGGTTGATGAATATCCAGTTCGCGATTCAGTCTGGGCGCGTGTATGTGCTGGAAGTCAATCCGCGCGCGTCGCGCACCGTGCCGTTTGTGTCCAAGGCCACCGGTGTGCCGCTGGCCAAAGTCGCCGCGCGCTGCATGGCGGGCAAAAGTTTAAAAACCCAGGGCGTGCGGCGTGAAGTTATCCCGGCCTATTATTCCGTGAAAGAAGCGGTTTTCCCGTTTAACAAGTTCCAGGGGGTGGACCCGATCCTGGGACCGGAAATGAAATCCACCGGTGAAGTGATGGGGGTGGGTCGCAGCTTCGCGGAAGCTTATTTCAAAGCACAGCTTGCGGCGGGCGTGAAAATCAAACGCGGCGGACGGGCGTTCGTCAGCGTGCGTAATGCCGACAAAAAAGGCGTTGCGGCGGTGGCTAAACAACTCGTCGAAATCGGTTTCGAAATTGTCGCGACCCGAGGTACGGCGAAGGTGCTGGTTGAAGCCGGCATCCCGCACGAAATTGTCAACAAGGTGCAGGAAGGCCGTCCGCATATTGTCGATCTGCTCAAGAACGGCCAGATTGATTTCATCGTTAACACCACCGAAGGCAAGCAGGCGACCGCCGATTCGTCGGCGATCCGCCGCGAAGCGCTCGCGCACAAGATTACTTACACCACCACGCTTGCCGGGGCCAAGGCCACCGCGATGGCGATGGCCGCGCCCGATGTTTCGAGCGTCAATCGCTTGCAAGACCTACACAAGGAAGTCATGGGATGAGTAAAGTTCCGTTAACCAGCCGCGGCGCGGAAAAACTGCGCGACGAGTTGCAGCAGCTCAAAAGCGTGAAACGCCCCGCCGTGATCAAAGCGATTGCGGAAGCGCGCGCGCATGGCGATTTGAAAGAAAATGCCGAGTATCACGCAGCGCGCGAGCAACAAAGTTTCATCGAGGGCCGCATCAACGACATTGAAGGCAAGCTGTCGAATGCGCAGGTCATCGACGTGACGCTGATGGCGCCCACTGGTAAAGTGGTGTTCGGTGCCACGGTGGAATTATCCGATGAAGACAGCGGCAAGCAGGTCACTTATCAGATCGTGGGTGAAGACGAAGCCGATATTAAAGCCAACCGGATTTCTATCACGTCGCCGATTGCGCGCGCTTTGATCGGCAAGGAAGAGGGCGACACCGCCGAAGTCAAAGCGCCGGGCGGTCTTAAAACTTATGAAATCCTCGCTGTGAAATATATTTGATCTCATGAAGCTAACCTTGATACCGCTTGTGGCCTGTATCGCGCTGAGCATTGCCGGTGGCGGTTGCGCTTCGAGCCGGTCGCATAAGTCAGTTAAGGCGGCGGGTTCCGGGCAAGATGAAAAAGCGGTATTACAGGAATGTCAGCGGGTTTCAAACGAGGCGATGCGATTGCGTAATGGCGCTGTCAGCGCATTCAATTCGGGCCGTCGCGATGCGGCTTTGATATTGTTTGACCAAAGCATCGATTCTTTACGGCAAATTACGAGCGGTGCGGCGCATTGCGATGCCGATGCCGTGACGGCCGCTTATGAGCAACTGGACAAAATCACGCGTGAGCGCGAAGAAACCAGCCGGCTAACGCGTTAGTTCAGATTTCCAATTCCAATCATTAGAGTGTTCAAGATGCGGTTTATCCAAGCCACCGAACGCGTATTACTGACGGCCTGGGCAGGTGGGTTGTGGGCGATTGGCTACGTAGCCGCACCGGTATTGTTTAAGGTGCTGGATGACCGCCGCATGGCCGGCGAACTCGCGGGCCACATGTTTAAAATCATCGCGATTACCGGATTAGTGTGCGGTGCGGTGTTGCTTGCCGCCGCAATTCAACGGCACGGCGCCAGGTGGATGCATTCGTGGCGCGTCTGGACGCTCGTGGCCATGCTGGTTCTGGTCGCTATCGGTTTGTTCGTGCTGCAACCGATGATTCAGGAAGTGAAGGCGCAGGGGTTGGTCGAAGGCAGCGAACAGATCCGCCGTTTTGGGTTATTGCATGGGATCTCGTCAGTTCTGTATTTGCTCACGAGCGTGGGCGGACTCGTGTTGGTGGCTTGCGGGCTGGTTCCGCGCGGCGCGGCTTCGACATAGCTTTGATTTTGGGTTGCGGTTTTTTGGCTGCTTGGGGTGCCTTGCGGTATAACACCGCGATGCGGCCGATGACTTGCACCAACTGGGCGGCAGATTGTGTGGTCACTGCTTCAATCGCGGCGCGGCGAGCTTCGCGATCTTCTCCTGGGATTTTGATTTTGATCAGTTCGTGGTGGTCCAGCGCGATGTTCAGCTCAGCGAGCACGGCTTCAGTGACTCCGGCTTTGCCAATGAGCACAATAGGTTTGAGTTTGTGGGCCGCCGCACGCAGCGCGCGTGTGTCATTTTCCGGTAAGCTCATTGATGTTCGTGACTCGTATGAATAAAAGGGCGCGTAGTGTAACCCGGTCAGGAAAATATTTCGCGGTGGCGGCGAGTCCGTTTAATGCCGTGAAACTGGCGCTGGGTGTCATTATTCTTGTGGGAGGATTGTTGACCTTAGTCACGGGCAGGCTGGTTATGAATCCGCTGATGCAGGTTTTGCTGTTGGGAAGTTATGGCATGATTGCCGCTCTTTGGCTGATGATTAAAACTCGCCAGGTGGCGCGGCAGAATGCATTCGATTCCGCTAAGAAATCATCTGTTAACAGTGAGTTTGAAAAGTAATACCCCATCATGGCACGGACTAAAAGCAGCAGCCGCTGGCTAAAAGAACATTTCGACGACCCGTATGTTAAGCGGGCGCAGAAAGAAGGTTACCGGTCGCGCGCGGTCTACAAATTGCAGGAACTTAACGAACGCGACCGGTTTCTAAAACCAGGTCTCTCGGTGGTGGATCTGGGGGCTGCGCCGGGTGGCTGGTCGCAGTACGCCGCCAAGATTCTTGGGAAGACTGGGCGCCTTGTGGCCATGGATATTTTGCCGATGGAACCCATCAACGGCGTGCAGATGCTGCAAGGAGATTTTCGTGAACAGGCAGTACTGGATCAACTACTCATTTTGGTAGGTGCGGATAAAGTCGACTTGATACTGTGCGATATGGCCCCCAACATGAGTGGTACAGACGTCATCGATCATCCCCGGGCCATGTACATGGCGGAACTGGCCATTGAGTTTACCCACCGGGTGCTGCGTACCGAAGGCGACCTGGTAATGAAATTATTTCAAGGCAGCGGAGTGGATGAATTCATGAAAGCGCTCCGTACCTCGTTTACCAAAGTCGTATTCCGTAAACCCAAGGCTTCACGCGCGCGTTCACCGGAATTGTATGTGCTGGCCAGAGGCTACAAGCTGTAGTAAGTTTAAAGCCGCACTTTTTTATCACTATTATTTGAGAGGCGATGGAACTTGAACGACCTAGCGAAGAACCTCATTTTGTGGATCGTTATCGCAATTGTGCTGGTGTCGGTGTTCAACAGTTTTGGACCCCGCGCCAATAGCGCGAAACCGGTTGAATATTCCCGCTTCATGCAGGACGTGAAGAATGGAAAAGTCGACCGCGTGTTGATGGAAGGGCGAGCGATCAATGGCCTCATGCAGGGCGGTGAACGGTTCACCACCTACAGCCCCGAAACCGACAACCGTTCGCTGGTCGGCGACCTGCTGAACAACAATGTAACCATCGAAGCCAAACCTCCCGAGCAGCAAAGCTTCCTGATGCAGGTGTTTATCTCATGGTTCCCGATGTTGCTGCTGATCGGCGTGTGGGTGTTCTTCATGCGGCAGATGCAGGGCGGCGGCGGTGGCCGCGGCGCCATGTCATTCGGCAAGAGCCGGGCACGGCTGCTGACCGAGGATCAAGTGCGCGTCACGTTCGCCGATGTGGCCGGTGTCGAAGAAGCGAAAGACGAAGTCGGCGAGCTGGTCGAATTTTTGCGCGATCCGGGCAAGTTCCAGAAACTGGGCGGCAAGATTCCGCGCGGCGTACTGATGGTGGGTCCGCCCGGTACCGGTAAAACCTTGCTGGCGAAAGCCATTGCCGGTGAAGCCAAGGTACCGTTCTTTACTATTTCCGGTTCGGATTTCGTGGAAATGTTCGTCGGCGTCGGCGCCTCGCGCGTGCGCGACATGTTCGAGCAGGCGAAAAAACATGCGCCCTGCATTATCTTCATTGATGAAATCGATGCGGTGGGCCGGCATCGTGGCGCGGGCTTGGGTGGCGGACACGACGAGCGCGAACAGACGTTGAATCAGCTCTTGGTGGAAATGGACGGCTTCGAAGGCAATGAAGGCGTGATCGTGATTGCCGCGACCAATCGTCCCGACGTGCTGGATCCCGCACTGTTGCGTCCGGGCCGCTTCGACCGTCAGGTGGTCGTGCCCTTGCCCGACTTGCGCGGCCGGGAGCAGATTTTGAAAGTGCATATGCGCAAAGTTCCGGCCGGGGATAACGTTAAAGCGTCGATTATCGCGCGTGGCACGCCGGGTTTTTCCGGCGCTGATTTGGCTAACTTGGTCAACGAAGCCGCACTGTTCGCCGCGCGCGGCAACAAGCGCATGGTGGACATGGAAGATTTCGAACGCGCCAAAGACAAAATCATGATGGGCGCCGAGCGCCGCTCCATGGTGATGAACGAGCAAGAGAAAAGGCTGACGGCGTACCATGAAGCCGGACACGCCATTGTCGGCCGGACCGTGCCCTCGCATGACCCGGTGTACAAGGTTTCGATCATTCCGCGCGGCCGTGCTTTGGGCGTTACCATGTTCCTGCCGCTCGAAGACCGTTATAGCTACAGTAAGGAGCGCCTGGAGAGCCAGATTTCCAGCCTGTTCGGCGGACGCATTGCCGAGGAACTGATTTTCGGCGCACAAAATGTCACGACCGGCGCATCCAACGACATTCAGCGCACCACCGACCTGGCGCGCAATATGGTCACCAAGTGGGGCCTGTCGGAAAAACTCGGGCCGTTGACGTACAGCGAAGAAGACGGCGAAGTGTTTCTGGGTCATTCGGTCACTAAACATAAAAATGTGTCCGAAGAAACCGCGCACACCATTGATGCGGAAGTGCGCCTGATCATCGACCGCAATTACAAGCGCGCGAAGGAAATTTTGACGGCCAATATTGATAAGCTGCACACCATGGCCGACGCGCTGATCAAGTATGAAACCATCGATGCCGAGCAGATTAACGACATCATGTCGAACAAGCCGCCGCGCCCCCCGCAAGGCTGGAACGATGACCAGCCCTCGGGTGGCGAGCCGGTAGCCGTTACGGAACGCGAAACCAAACCCGCGAGCGAAAAAGACGGCACCATTGGCGGACCGGCCGGCCAGCACTGAGTCCGCGACGGCTCAACGCGGTGTGAGTCATCTCGATCCAACCCAGCCCCAGATCATGGGCATCCTGAATGTGACCCCCGATTCCTTTTCGGACGGGGGTCATTTTTTTTCAGTGGATGCCGCGCTGCAACGCGCCTTGCGCATGGTGGAAGAGGGCGCCGGTATCATCGATGTGGGCGGGGAATCCACGCGTCCGGGTGCGGTAAGCGTGGGGGTTCAGGAAGAAATTGACCGTGTGCTGCCGGTGATCGAAGCGGTGCGTAATGAGATTTCGATTCCGATCTCCATCGATACGCGCAAATCTGAAGTGATGCATGCCGCCGTGGCGGCGGGTGCGAGCTTGATAAATGATGTCACTGCGTTGCGTGCGCCCGGCGCCCTGCAGATCGCAGCGCAAACCCAGGTGACAGTGTGCCTGATGCATATGTCGGGCGAACCGCATAACATGCAGGCTAATCCCATTTACCAAGATGTGGTGGGTGAGGTGAAAGCCTTTCTGGCCGCACGCATCGCGGCTTGCATCGAAGCAGGCATTGCCCGCGACCGTCTGATTATCGATCCGGGTTTTGGTTTCGGCAAAACGTTGCAACACAACCTCACTTTACTGCGTCGTCTCGATGAGCTCAGTGCGCTGGGCGTGCCGGTCTTGATCGGTGTGTCGCGCAAATCAATGTTAGGCACCTTGCTCGGCGAGCCGGATCCCGCGCAACGGGTATTCGCAGGCGCGGCATTGGCGATGTTTGCTTTAAGCAAAGGCGCCGCCCTGATTCGCACTCACGACGTGCGCGCCACCCGCGATGTCATCAAAATGCATCTTGCTTTGCATAAGATTTAAAACACAATTGCGGCAACTTGATCCGGTAAACATCGATATTTGATTGCATGGAGATTTAAGAATGAAGAAAAAATATTTCGGCACCGACGGAATTCGCGGCCGTGTGGGAGAAGAACCCATTACGCCGGAGTTCATGTTGAAGCTGGGGTGGGCGGCCGGCCGGGTATTGAGCCGTCAGGGCAAAGGTAAAGTGCTAATTGGTAAAGACACGCGCATTTCGGGATACATGTTTGAATCAGCGTTACAGGCCGGATTATCGGCAGCAGGTATTGACGTTTTGCTGTTGGGGCCCATGCCGACGCCGGCGATTGCTTATCTGACACGCACGTTTCACGCCCAGGCGGGGATTGTCATCAGTGCGTCGCACAATCCTTATTACGACAACGGCATCAAGTTTTTCTCGGACCAAGGCACGAAGCTGTCGGACGAAATCGAATTCGCCATCGAAGCGCAACTGCAAAAGCCGATGCATACCGTGGAATCCGCGCAACTGGGCAAGGCCAAACGCGTAGAGGATGCGGGCGGCCGTTATATCGAGTTTTGCAAAAGCACTATACCGCTGCAAATGATGTTTCGCGGTATGCGCATCGTGGTCGATGCCGCGCATGGCGCCACTTATCATGTTGCGCCGAATGTATTTCGTGAATTAGGTGCCGAAGTGATTACGGTGGGTGCGGAACCTGACGGTCTTAACATCAACGACGGCGTCGGTTCCACTCACCCGCAGTTTTTACAGTCGCAAGTGCTTCAATACCGCGCCGACCTGGGGATCGCGCTCGACGGTGACGGAGACCGCGTGATGATGGTCGACCATAACGGAGAAGTGCTGGACGGAGATGAGCTTTTGTACATTATCGCCCGCTCACGCAAAAACTCGGATACATTGAAAGGCGCGGTGGTTGGCACATTGATGAGCAATTTGGGTCTGGAACACGCACTGCGGGATCTTGATGTGGGATTCAAACGTGCGGCGGTGGGCGATCGTTACGTACTGGAAATGCTACGTCAGGAAAATTGGGTGCTAGGCGGCGAATCGTCGGGCCACATCATTTGCCTGGATAAAACCACCACCGGCGACGGTACAGTGTCCGCGTTGCAGGTGTTGGCGGCCATCGTGCAAAGTGGCCGTTCTTTACACGAACTTAAGTCCGGCATGAAAAAATATCCGCAAGTCCTGCTGAACATAAAAATGGATAAGAAGTTTGATGTCGCCAACAATGCGCAGATCAGCAAGGCGGTGCAGGATGCCGAAGCGCGTCTGGCGGATACCGGCCGCGTTCTGCTGCGTCCGTCCGGCACCGAGCCGCTGGTGCGCGTCATGGTGGAAGGCCAGGATCAACATCAGGTTCAGTCGCTTGCGCAAGAAATCGCTCTGGCAGTCACGCAAGCGATGAAGGCCGCTTGAAAATCAATCACGCATGAATTCGCGTTTGCGGATGAAATCGAACCGTTAACGCGACCTGCCTCTTAGCGTACTGTGCGCCAGCCCACATACGAAGCTCTCGCCACGATATAGGCGGTTTTCCAAAGTAAATTCCTTGATCCAGGCCGCGCCTGGAGCGATTTGGGTGCCCTATTTCTGTCAAGACCCAACGGAAAATGAATAAAACTCCTTATTTATCGCCATGAGCGCTGACGTACCGATTAAATTTCCCCGTGCGGTTACATTGAGCCGGAAAATCCATCCGATTATCCCGTCACCGATTTTGAAAAGGTGCACGGCAATGTAAAACAGTCAGGGGAACGAGTAGATGAATGCATTGAGGTCTAAAACGAAAATACTTTTACTCCCGGCATTGCTTCTTATCGGGTTATTGGCGGGTTGTGCGGAGGATAAAAAAGATAATGTCGTTATCGACGACAGTTCAACCGACACCGGCATCTCCACTGATCCAGGCGCCACACCACCCTCTGATAACCCGCCGGCGGCCTTACCTGTAGAGATTGCGGTGACGCCCTCCGCCGCATCGATTTCCACCGCGCAGACGCAACAATTCGCCGTAACAATCGTCAATAGTCAAAACCATGCGGTTACCTGGTTGGTGGATGGTATTGCCTATGGAAATGCAGATGTCGGGGTGATCACCATCGACGGGTTGTACACTCCGCCTACACATGCAGGGATTCATTCCATTTCTGCCACCAGCATGGCGGATACAACCCGGACCAGCAGCGTGAATATTACGGTCACGGTTCCAACGGACACAGTCACTTATCTGGACGGCGTATTCACATACCATAATGACAATGCGCGCACCGGGCAGAATTTGCATGAAAAGCAGCTCACCCCGGCCAATGTAAAGACCTCAACCTTCGGTAAACTGTTCTCATTTGTCGTGGATGGCGCCGTTTACGCTCAACCGCTCTATGTGGCGAATGTGATGATCGGCGGCCAGCTTCACAACGTGGTTTATGTAGCGACCGAACATAACAGCGTCTATGCATTCGACGCAGACAACCCCGCAGGAACGGTGCTGTGGCATGTGAGCTTCATCGATCCCGCCAATGGCATTACCACGGTGCCAAGCAGCGACACCAAATGCGACGACATTAATCCGGAAATCGGCATTACCAGCACGCCCGTGATCGATCCTGCCACCGGCGTGCTTTACGTGGTGGCGATGACTAAAGAAAACGGCGCCTATGCGCATCGCATTCATGCGCTGGATATCACCAACGGCAACGATAAATATGCGGGCGGGATTAAAATTCAAGCCACGGCTCCAGGCACGGCGGCGCCCAACGACGGCAAGGGCCATGTGATTTTCACTTCGCTGCTGGAAAATCAGCGCGCCGCGTTGCTGCTGAGCAACAATGTGATTTATTTTTCCACCGGCTCGTTTTGCGATATCGGTGATCATCATGGCTGGATGTTCGCTTACGACGCTCAAAATCTGAATCTTGTCAGTGCTTTCAATTCCACCCCGGACGGAGAGGAAGGCGGGATCTGGCAAAGCGGCGGCGGCGCGGCGGCGGATGCCAGCGGCAATGTCTACGCCATTACCGGCGACGGCAGCTTCGATGCTCAATCGGGTGGAAAAAATTACGGCAATACCTTCCTTAAGTTCGCAGGCGCATCGCTTGCGGTCGCCGATTATTTCACTCCGTTCAATCAGGCCACGCTCGCCGCCGTGAACGGCGACTTGGGTTCGGGCGGCGCCATGCTGCTGCCGGATCAACCCACGGGTCCCGCGCATCTTTTAGTGAGCGCAGGTAAACAGGGCACCATCTATCTGCTCAATCGCGACAACATGGGAAAATATCAATCGGGCAGCGACAGTCAGATTGTGCAATCCATAACGATACAGAATTCATTGTTCGGCACGCCCGCTTATTTCAACAATACCGTCTACATGGCTGCGGTCGGCGACAAACTGAAAGCCTACGCTTTGAATAATGGGCAGCTCACGCTGGCCGGACAATCGGCCAACACTTTCCGCTGGCCGGGTGCGACCGCCGTGATTTCCGCCAACGGCGGCAGCGACGCGATCGTGTGGACGCTGGAGACTAACGGGTCGGGTGCCGC